>CALYZQ010000022.1 GCA_945609985.1 uncultured Lachnospiraceae bacterium
GGGACTTAAAATATTATTAGAGCACTTAGGAATATTGGGCTAATCCTTAAGTGCTCTTATTTTTGCATATTTACATTGCCGGAAAATGTGCAATTCCCATCAACAATGCTGTCAGATAGATTACTATAAGATGAAGAGGATAAAAAGCATAAAATACATATTTTAGCGGCAAGCCCCTCTTCCCGTTATAAAATCCGATGGGAATAAAGGCAAAAGGAGCCGTCACCTCCCATATAAATACCACACTGCCCGCAGCAATCTGCAGCGCCTTATTAAAAGAAAATACATACATTACCACAATACACACGATACCAATTGCGCCATAATCCGTATGCAGCCATTCTGCAATCCATGCGCCCAAATAGGCCAAGGGAATTGCCAGCACAATCTTAAGCAGTACATTCCCTTTCGGTCCAAGAATTCTCCAAAGTCTGTCAATCGCAATGATTGTCAGCATTCCGATTAACAGTGTAAAAAAGATATTCTGATAAGAACTCTCCAAAAATTTACCGTTAAACGTCAAATCAAAAGGCACTTCCGAGGCAAGTGCAAAAATACCCATTCGCATGGTATACTTCCAAACATTCCTGGTCTTTTTCATTCCCTCAATCATCAGAAAAATAAAGATAGGGAAAGCAATTCTGCCGATAAACCGCATTGTCATATACACCATGTACAAGGTACTTATATCTCCAAATGGCTTTGTAATTAATCTGTACTGAATCAAACGTCCTACAAAACCTGCTCCCAAATGATCTATAAACATTGTTATTATGGCTATTATTTTCAAGGTACTTCCGCTAATTCCGCGGTTTGTCTGCACATTTGTGTAATTCATCCCTACACTCTGATATCCGTTCATGTTCTCAGACCTCGCAATTTTATTAATACGTTACTAAGTTAAAGCATTTTTTCTGCGTTGTCAAGAACTCCTATGCCACAATTATCCCACTTTATAGCCGGACCCCCATACCACCTTTAAATATCTGGGCTGTGCCGGGTCACTTTCTATTTTTTCCCGGATATGACGTATATGAACCGCAATGGTATTATCCGCTCCAATCGCCTGCATGTTCCAGATTTTTTCGTAAATCTGACTGATGGACAATACTCTGCCCCTCTCCATTGCCAAAAGCCGCAATATTTTATACTCTATAGGTGTCAGTTTCACCTCCCTGCCTGACACGGTAACCTTTCTCCTACTGTCATCAATTTCCAGTTCATGCACCCTATATATACTCCCTGTAAGTTTTTGCTGTTCCCCTGCCAGCTGCATATATCTGCTCAAATGACATTTTACTCTCGCCAAAAGCTCCATGGGATTGCAATCCGATAGAACATAATCATCTGCTCCTGCTTTAAATGTTTTAATTTTAATTGCTTCTTCTATCTGAGCAGATACTACAATAATCGGTATCCTGCTGTTTTTCCTAAGCTTTTCAAGCAGTTTTAAATTGCGTTCTGCATCATCTCCCCCAAAATCAATATCTAATAATAAAAGTTTGATTTGCGCTTCTGCCATGCCCACAAATAACTGCTCCCTTGTTATTGCCGTAACAACACCGATACCGGCATCGTAAAGCAGAGCCGACATGATATCAGCTAATCCCATGCAGTTATTGTATATCAAAACCTGTTTTTCAAGACATTTTCCTCCCATTGTATCCTCCAACCTTATCTCTTTATTTTGAAATACAAAAACACCCTCTATTATATAGACTATAATAGAGGGCAAATGTTTCATATCTGTATCATTTTAGTAAAAAACTTCCATCAAAGTAAGTCCTTTGGCGGGAACCAACGCACCTGCTTTTTCTCTGCTGCCGGATGCAAGAATCTCCGACATTTCTTCAGGCTTACGTTTTCCCGTACCAACCTCCAACAAAGTTCCCACAAGGATACGGACCATATGATGTAAAAAACCGTTCCCTTCAAAGGTAAAGGTAAGCCGGTCTCCTTCCCTTGCGATATCTATCTTATCAATTCGTCTCACAGTAGATTTCTTCCCTTTTTTGGCAGAAGTAAATGCCTTAAAGTCATGTTCACCCGACAAATAAGATGCTGCTTTCTCCATGGCTTCCACATCCAATTTTAGGGGAACTTCCAATGCATATCTGCGCCAAAAAACATTGGGTATCGCACTGTTAATTACACGGTAACAGTAACGTTTACCACAGGCATTTAACCTGCTGTGAAATCTCGGTGCCGCTTCGGTCACCTGAAGGACTGCAATATCCTGTGGAAGATACTCATTGATATAGCTAAGCATTTCTTCTGCAGACATCGTACTGGTCGTATGAAAATTGGCCACCTGACCTAACGCATGCACACCGGCATCCGTCCTGCCGCTCCCCATAACTTCAATAGGCTCATTGCACATTTTGCTGAGGAGCTGTTCCAATTTTCCCTGGATGGTATTCTCCGAAGATGTCTGCCTCTGCCACCCCTGATATCTTGTGCCTTCATACTGCAGAAGAAGTCTAATATTGCGCATCCCGTTCCTCCTGCTTTTTCTCTCTTTCTGCCTTTCCCTGTATCTGACGTACATCCTCATCCCTAAGCTTCCTAAAACGGTTGATGCCGGAAACCAATATCAGAATACTGTTTTTGGTAGTATCAAAAATGCCTTCCTCATACATGGTGAATATGATTAATCCCAGCGGAACTGCAAAAATCATTCCCAGCACACCACCCAGCTTGTAACCCATGTACAAAAGTATCAGTGTGGGAATTGCCGGAACACCTATGGAATCTCCCACAATCTTGGGCTGGATAATCTGCCTTGCCAGCTGCCCCACGCCCCAGATAATCAGAAGACCGATTGCCATCTGATAGTCTGAACTCAAAATCTTGATGATTGCCCAGGGAACCATTACCGTACCTGTTCCAAAGAAGGGCAATAAGTCCAAAAATGCAATACCGATTGCTATCAAAAATGCATAATTTACGCGAAGGATACTGAAACCGATTACTAAAAGCAAATACATCCAGACCTCTATCTTTAGCTGTGCTTTAAAATAACCTCCTACTGCTTTTACCAAACTCTTCTTCACCAATTGAAATCTGTACTGCAAAGACTCCGGTGTATGCGCGCGAAACCACGCATATACCTCCTTTCGCTCTGCCACATAGAAGTAGGAAAAGAGAAGTGCCATGATAGTACCGATAATAATCGTGGGAAGCTGCTTAGCAAAATTACCCACTGCAATAATGGTAGGCGTACCCAGTTCTCCGATGAAGCTTCCCACATAGCTTCCCAGCTGATCCGTAAAGCTGTTGAGACTGTCCTGCACATTGCTTGGAAGCCGTTTGTAGATAACATCCAGATTCGTGCCAATCTCTGTAAAATCTTCCTCCATGCCGGCCCAAATATCCGGAAGGGAATTGACAAGGCTCACCACCTCATGACCGAGTTTTGAAAGAAGCAGATATAGTAAAAAAACAACCAAGCCTATTACCAGAATAATGACGAAAGCTGTTCCTGCTTTTCTCTTCAGCTTTACTTTCTCTTCAAAAAAGCGCACAAACGGACTGGCTATCAATGCTACAATTCCGCCTATTACAAAAGGCATAAAAAATACCAATAGCTTCGGAATCAAAAAGATGATAACCAGCAAAACAATCAATGCAACCAATAGGTTCGCTAACGCCTTCCAATACTTTTTCATAGTCACCTTACCCTTAATTAATTATCTATCGTACTCTCTGTCTGTGTATTTTCCAACAATGTATCTATCAACTCATATATTTCTTCCCTGCCCTGCTTGGTGCTTGCGGAGAAAGGAATTATCACGGTGCCATCCAGCACTTGAAGTGTGGTCCTGATCAGCTTAAGCTGCTTCTGCACCTGACTGCGGTTAATTTTATCCAGCTTCGTCGCAATGATAACCGGCTTATACCCCCTGTTGCAAATCCAATCATACATAATGCAATCGTTATTGGAGGGTGCATGACGAATATCAACTAAAAGAAACACCAGCTTCAATTGCTTTGACTTATGTAAATAATCCTCTATCATTTTGCCCCATTGCGCTTTTACATGTTCATTTGCCTGGGCATATCCGTATCCCGGCAAATCCACAAAATAAAGGGCATCATTAATATTATAATAATTGATGGTCTGGGTCTTACCCGGCTGGGAACTGGTCCTCGCTAAAGATTTGCGGTTCATCAGTGCATTAATCAGGGAAGACTTCCCAACATTACTCTTTCCCGCAAAGGCTATCTCCGGATATTTGGAATCCGGCAGTTTACTGGTCACACCGCAAACTGTTTCCAAACTGACATTCTTAATAATCATAAAAACTCCATTCTGTGTATAAACAAACAGCCGCCCGGGGAAAGGGGCGGCGTGTTCACAAGACGCTTGCCGCCTTATGTTGCTTTCGCTTCTTTTTTATAATTGTTTCTGTGGATTGTCAAAGGCTCACTTTCACCTTCCACAGCCCCCTTAGTCACTACGCACGCCTCAATGGTCTCATCAGATGGAATCTGATACATGGTATCCATCATTACGTTCTCCATAATGGAACGTAAGCCTCTGGCACCTGTCTTCTGTGTAAACGCTTTTTCTGCAATCAGCTCCACTGCATCTTTTTCGAAGGTAAGCTCCACATCATCCATGGCAAACAGCTTCTGATACTGCTTCACCAAAGCATTCTTGGGCTCTGTCAGAATACGCACAAGCGCATCCTTATCCAAACCGCGCAGGGATACACAGATGGGCACACGTCCCACAAACTCAGGGATAAGACCAAACTTCACCAAATCCTGGGGCGTAACCTCCTGTAACAAATCACTAAGCTCCATCACGGACTTCTGTGAAACCTCCGTATTAAAACCGATGGACTTGCGGTCCAGTCTGGTCTCTACAATTTTCTCCAGACCGTCAAATGCACCGCCACAGATAAACAGTATATTGGAGGTATCAATCTGAATCAATTCCTGATGAGGGTGCTTTCTGCCCCCCTGAGGCGGAACGCTTGCAACGGTACCTTCCACAATCTTCAAAAGTGCCTGCTGTACGCCCTCACCTGATACATCTCTGGTGATGGATACATTTTCGCTCTTCTTGGTAATCTTATCAATCTCATCGATGTAGATAATACCATATTGAGCGCGCTCAACATCATAATCTGCCGCCTGAATCAGCTTAAGCAGTATATTTTCTACATCTTCGCCCACATAACCTGCCTCTGTCAGAGTGGTTGCATCTGCTATGGCAAAGGGTACATTGATAATTTTTGCCAAAGTCTGTGCCAGATAGGTCTTACCGGAACCGGTGGGACCTACCATGATAATATTGCTCTTCTGAAGCTCTACATCATCCAAATCCTTCGGCGCCGTCACTCTCTTGTAATGATTATAAACAGCCACGGAGAGAACCTTTTTAGCTTCCTCCTGACCAATCACATAATCATCCAGAAAGTTCTTAATCTCCTTAGGCTTTAAGAGGTTTATTTCGGAATGCTCCTCCAAAACCGCTTCCTCTTCTTCCAGTTCTTCCTCTAAAATATCTGCACAGATATCCACGCACTCATCACAGATATATACACCTGCCGGTCCTGCAATCAGCTTGCGGACCTGATTCTGTGCCTTATTACAAAAGGAACATCTAACATTATTATCGGAAATTTTACCTGCCATTCCTTAACTCCTGTAAACAGTCATCCCCTGACAACTGCTTCCTTACCAAATAGATTTCACGATTACTTTCCTGCATCGTGAGAGGTAATTACCTTGTCAATCAAACCGTATTCACATGCTTCTTTTGCACTCTTCCAGTTATCACGCTCGGTATCAGCGCATACGGTCTCATAATCCCTACCGGTATTTTCTGCAAGCATTCGATTTAACTTCTCTTTGGTCCTTAAGATATGCTTTGCAGCAATCTCAATCTCTGTAGCCTGACCCTGGGTGCCGCCAAGAGGCTGGTGAATCATAATCTCTGCGTTGGGAAGTGCAAAACGCTTACCCTTTGCACCACCTGCCAGAAGGAATGCTCCCATGCTTGCTGCCATACCGATACATACTGTGGAAACATCACACTTAATATACTGCATGGTATCATAGATGGCCATACCTGCAGTCACACTGCCGCCGGGGCTGTTGATATACAAATGAATATCCTTCTCCGGGTCCTCTGCCTCCAGGAAAAGAAGCTGGGCAACCACAATGCTGGCGCTGGTATCATTCACTTCTTCACCAAGGAAGATGATTCTGTCTTTTAAAAGTCTTGAATAAATATCATAGGATCTTTCACCCTTACTTGTCTGTTCAATGACATAAGGCACTAAACTCATATATTACTCCTCCATATTTTAAGTATGACACATTTTCTTATAGCATATCCTACTTGCATCTGTTTTTCAACGAAAGTAATTCGGATTTAATAAAATCTTAATTATAGACAGACTTAGGTTGTACTTATAAAGTACAACCTAAGAATCATCCGTCGCTTATACGAGGGAATTATGCTTCCTCTTTGGTTTCCTCAGCCTTGTCCTTCTTTGTGGTCTTAGCCTTGGTGGGCTTTGCTTCCTTTGCATTGCTAACTACAAACTCTACAGCCTTCTTAATGCAGATATCCTGCACAACCTGCTTCTTGCCGTTCTCGCCAAGAAGCTCTTTTACCTTGTCTGCTTCCATCTGGTAAGCTGCACCCATATTCTTTGCTTCTTCTTCGAACTCTTCCTCGGTAGCTTCAATATTCTCAGCAGCTACCACAGCCTCTAATACAAGGCGGGACTGAATTCTTGCAAGTGCCTGAGGCTTAACCTGCTCCAACATCATTGCGGGGGTCTGACCTGTAAACTGCATGTACTGCTCCATGGAAATACCCTGAGACTGGATTCTCTGAGCAAAGTCCTCAATCATCTGTCTCTGCTGGGTCTCAACCATTGCATCGGGAATATCCATTGTTGCATCATCAACAATTGCCTTGATTACAGCATCTTCCTTAACACTCTTTGCTTCAGCTTCCTTCTTCTCAGCAAGCTTCTTCTTAATATCTTCCTTGTACTCTGCAAGAGTATCAAATTCGGAAACCTCACTTGCAAACTCGTCATCAAGCTCAGGCAACTCCTTCTCCTTGATTTCCTTTACGGTACACTTGAATACTGCGGGCTTTCCTGCAAGCTCTGCTGCCTGATAGTCCTCTGGGAAGGTTACGTTAACATCAGTCTCCTCATTGAGATTAGCGCCGATAAGAGCCTCCTCAAAGCCGGGGATAAATGCGCCTGAGCCGATGGTAAGAGGATAATTCTCACCCTTGCCGCCCTCAAATGCAACGCCGTCAACAAATCCTTCGAAATCGATAACGGTCATATCGCCGTCCTTAACTGCTCTGTCTTCTACAGCGATGGTTCTTGCATTGCTTTCTCTTTCTCTGTCAAGTGCAGCATCAACCTCTGCATCGGTAACTTCAATTTCAACCTTGTCTACCTTGATGCCCTTATATTTGCCAAGAGTAACCTCAGGCTTAAGAGCAACCTCTGCGGTAAAGATGAAAGGCTTACCAGCCTCAAGCTGTACCACATCAATCTTGGGAGAGGATACGATTTCCTCTGTGCACTCCTCAAGTGCCTTCTCATATGCCTCAGGAATCAATGCATTTGCTGCATCCTCATAAAATACTTCCTTGCCGTACATCTGCTCAATCATCTTGCGGGGAGCTTTGCCCTTGCGGAAACCGGGAAGACTGATTCTGCCCTTATTCTTCTGATAAGCACCCTCGATAGCCTTATCCAATTCCTCTGCGGATACCTCGATGGTAAGCTTAGCCATGTTTTTCTCTAACTTTTCTACCTGTAAACTCATTGTTACATTTCCTCCTTAAATTACCCTGTGCCGAATCTATATCAGTTGTCCTTAAAACAGAACATAATCACAGTCATTTTACAATTATAGCATAGACTTAAGTAAAACACAAATGATTTATTCCAAAAATCATTAAAAAGTGTGGGTGGCGATAATAACTGTTCTGCCCTTTGTATTGGCAGCAATATACTCTCTTGCCCGTTCCCTTGTCTTCTCATCCATTCCCGTAAAGGGCTCGTCCAACAGCAGATAATCACTCTTTGCTTCCATAGCACGCACCAGCGCCACTCTGCGTTTCATACCGCCCGATAACTGACTGCAGGTTTTTTCGATGTCCTCTGCTTCCAACAGATTTATCAACGCCTCTCTCGCATGACACGCATTTCCCAGTACCATCTCAACGTTACGCACTGCGCTGTAATCCTCGCAAAGCCTGTTCTCCTGGAACATTACAGATGCAGCTCCCATATTGGACACCTCTCCGCTGTCTGCTTCCTCCAAACCACACAAAAGCCGGAACAACGTGGTCTTACCGGCACCTGAGGGCCAAGTCAGATAGTGAATCTCTCCGGGGGCATATTCTGCGCTAAAGTCTGTAAGTACCTTTTTATCTCCGTAACATTTATTCACATGGCTCATCCTGATGAACCCTTTTTCTGAGCCTCGGTCTGTCAAACCGTTTTTATCCTCCGGCGCCTTTACTCTCGGTTCAAATGAAAACCATTTATTCATTAAAAACATACATCCCTTTTCAAACATCCAACTGAGCAATATGGTTACCGCTGTCCACGCAAAAACTCCCGCCGTATCCAGATAAATCTTGGACATATACAATCGTTCTCCTATGGAAAATGCAGGTGTACCGATGACCTCCGCCGCCACTCCGGATTTCCAACACATTCCCAGAGAAATACTAAGCCCACTTAACAAAAAGGGCTTCAGCGCAGGACGATAGATATAATAGAAGCAGTTCCAAAAAGGAAGTCTGAATACCTTTGCCATTTCCAGAAGAGAAACCGGTGTGTTTTTTAATCCTGCCAAAGTATTGACGTACAGATTGGGCAGCACCACCAGAAAACAGATTGCCACCGACAAAAATGAAGCTCCCCACCATATCAGCAAAAGCACCACAAAGGACACTACCGGAATTGCCTTTAGCAGCGTCATCACGGGTGCAAGCACAGTCTCCACGAAGGAAAATCGAAAGCTTAACACCGCAAAAAATACCGCAATGACAAAGCCTGCCGTAAATCCCATAAGGATTCTCAAGAAGCTCAAGGAAACCGTCTGCCAAAAGGATGCCTTACAGCATTCCAATGCAAGCGCCTTTATTGCTTTTATGGGTGTCACAAGCAAAATATCATTATTCACAAACATTGCAAGCAGCTGCCAGACTGCAATCCAGAGCAAGACTGCTCCTATCCTTGTAATTAACTTACGGGACATAATAAAAATCCTCTCCGGGCAGTTTCCCTCCCACCGATTCCGGTGCCTGTGCATACAGTACCTTGAGATATCCTTCCAGTGCCTGTTTCATTTCTTCACCAGTGATACATACTATATTACAATTTGGAATCGCTTTCCTGGCAATGGGCTCCTTTGCCACAATCCCCGCCTTTACGCAAAGCGCCGCACCTGCCTGAGCATCCGCATTGATAGCTTCCACACTTTTTGCATGTTCGGTAATGAACAGCTCCACCGCTTCCTTATGCTCTTCCAAAAAGGCCTTACGCACCACTGTCACTCCCGTAACCATACGGCTTCCCTCTTCTCCCTGAAGCTTTGTCCACTCTTCATTTGCAGAAAGCACTACCTTAAGAGCATCATTTTGGGCACAGGCTGCCGTCACAAAGGGTTGAGGAAGAAAACCTACTGCCTGCTCGTCCTCCGAAAGCACTGCTGCTACCTCTGTTGCTTCAGATTTGTACTCCAATTTGCACTCCTCAAGCAAATAATTTTCGCTCAAAAGATATTGCAATACATAGTCCGGCGTGGTTCCCTTTCCTGTCAGATAGATGGTTTTTCCTTTCAAATCGGCAATACTTTCAATGGAAGTATCTCCCGACACCATATATAACACACCCAGTGTATTTAAGTCTATCACACTTACACCGCCCTGTGTTTTCTGATAAAGAACTGCTGCCACATTTGCAGGCACCAATGCAATGTCTAACTCGCCCTGTACCATCAGAGGCAACAACTCATCTGCCGCCGTGGCCATCTTAAAGTCATATTGATTTTCCGACTCCTCTTCCATCATAAACAAAAGCCCCATGGAAGTAGGTCCCTTCAAGCCGCCCACTCTCACGCTTACCTTTTCTTCCGGCTCCTTTGCATTTTCTTTGCTGCATCCTGCAAATGAAAAACACAAAATCATACTTAATAAAAAGCAACATAATTTATTCATTCTTTTCATAACCATAAAACTCCTTTTTGTCTCAAAAAATATGCCTTTGCTATCATAGCACAAATTTGAAAAAGTTACCATTATATTTTTCTTTTGCCTGCTTATACTATTACCAAGATAAGTGCTACAAACACACCGAGAGAAAAGCAACTGCTGTTTTCAAGGTAAGTGAATGTAAATCTTATCTTGAAAATAGAGAAGGTAAAACAATTTTATGGAGGTGAAACATTATGGCAAGCAGAAGTAATAGAGTAGAGGTTCCTGAAGCAAAGGCAGCTATGGATCGTTTTAAGACCGAGGTTGCATCTGAGTTGGGTGTAAACCTTAAGGAAGGTTACAATGGTGATCTTACTTCTAAGGAAGCTGGTTCTATCGGTGGCGAAATGGTTCGTCGTATGATCAAGAAGCAGGAAGAGCAGATGAAATAACTTTTCTGCCAAGACGGAATGGGGCTGCGCATTTGCGCAGCTCCGTTTTGTTGTGGGTAAGGTAAGGGAGCGGGATACCACAACCGCTCCCTTACCTTACTCACAACAAAACGACGCGGCCACAGCCGCGTCGCTAACACTATAATTCTTTCCAATAATCTCCCACAAGTCCTTCGATAACACTTGCACTTGCCCAGGGCATCAGAGCAAACCAGGTACTTGCCGGACTGCCGTCCGGATATTTTTCTACAACCAGTCCCTGACTGTAACAGAAGCGTTCGGACATCCAGCCTTTTTCACCGTAGCCGTATTCACCGTCATAGGTGTTGTAGGTCTGACAGCCCCACTTCACGGTATCCTCCATGCGGCTTTGTACATAGGCATCTCCGGTCAGCTTCACATAATAAAGCATCTCATCCACAACCGTGCTTGACATGGGATGAATATGGGGATTGCATGTGGATGTAATGCTTCCGCCGCAGCTCGACCAGCCGATGGTACTAAGCGGCGGAACCTTGATGGGGGAGTTATAACAGAATTTATAGGTAAACTCATAGTCAAGGGCATCCTTCATATGCTTAAGCAAAGCTTCCTCTCCGGTAATGGCATGCAGATATCTGACCGCCCTAAGATAAGCAAGAACGCCTTCTGAATCCACTGCCTTATCCGTATCCAGCGGTGCGCCGTAACACATCACTTTTTTCACATAGCTCTCATAATAATGCTTCTCACTTGCCAAAAGCCCATCCAAAAGGCTATTCTCTCCCGTAAGATATACGTAATAGGCTGCTGCCGCAAGACACCAACATCCTCCGAAGGAATCATACTCAAGGCCTGCACCCGTCTTTTCGGAAAAAATAAAGGGATATTCAAATTCTGTATTCTTCTGCCCTTCTACCTTCTCAAGCACCGGACATACAAATTCAAGCCATTCTTTATGTTCTACGCGAAGAAGCTCTTTTTCATACTGATATGCCTTTAAAATATAGTACATCGCCTGTCCTGTAAGATATCCGCTGTGTCCGGGTGTATGCATTCCGTCGAACCACCAGCCGCGCACGCTCCACTCACCATCGCTCACCGCATCGTAGGGTAAACCTGAAAGCGGATTCATACAATTATCCAAGATATTGCCGATAACCGTAAGAGCCTGTGTACGCATCTTTTCATCCTGCATACGCTGTGCAGCCAAAAGCACCGGTACTGCTACCGAAAGACCGTTGGTCCAGGATAAGGAGCCCAAGACATGATAATCATAGCCTCCATCTTTGCCGTTTCTTACAAAAAGGGAATATATCTTCTGCTCGGGAAGATAACTGCATCTGTAAATAGCGTTCGACAAATCCTCCACAGTCTGTTTTACACTGCTTCCCTTTCTGGGGCTTTCATGAAACAAATCATAAACCTTCTTTACAGCCTTGTGGATACCAGTGGCATCCTCTGCTTCATACTCAAACACATACAGTTCAAAGGTAACCGTCTCTCCTGCCGCAAGCGCAAAACAGTTCTCACCCAAAGGTTCCCTGTTTAGCACTGTATGGGATTGCACAAACAAAAGGGGAGCATTCTCATACCCCAGCGTATAGCCCACGCTACAGGTTCCATCTGCTTCCTCGCTTCTCAAGTTACAGGTGTATCCTGCATACTGATAAAAATCGTCTTTTCCGGGCATCGGCACCTTTTTTCCATTCTTATATGTCCAATACGGATTTCCACAAATTCCGGTAATATGTCCAGAATCATAAATCAGTGCTACCGGTGCAGAAAGTCTGTCTCCTCTCATCATCCAAAAGGAAGAAGAAGGTCTCTGAAAGCCCCCTTCTCTCATTCGCGGATACTCACAATCTACCTTCTGGGGGCAATCTCCTCTGTTGCTTCCGTACATAAAGCCGGGCAGAAAAAATTCCGGGGCTTTCTTGTTCGCGAGAAGCTCTGTGACTATCACGCCTTCCCATGCTTTATTCTGCATGTTTTGAATACTGACACTTACCTTCTTAGGTGCATTAGGAGTTCCGTCTCCTTCCAAAACCGAAACTTCCGCCTGCAGGCCATGCTCTGAAAGCGGTGTATAATTTTCCGTCTGATTACCTCTGTTTCTTGCCGTAAAAATCAATCTCATAACCGTTCCCTCAAACTAATCCCACATTTATTCACAATAATAATCTTCCAGTTCCGGATACATGTCCATCAGCTGCATGATACGGCTCTCTGCCCATTCATAATCGATCATATAACCTTCCCGCAATCTATTGAGCTGGACATCCGTCAAGGTCTTTTCTTCCAGAAAAGTGTATAAATCGCACTCTATTTTTTCACGCTCCACATGACAGTTTCCCCGCTTATTGACAAACACCTCTGACAAGCCATGTGCCTCCAGCACATCCTGAATGGCTCCGATTGCTTTGCGGTATAAGCGTTTTACCTTTTCATCATAGGGTCTGTCCGGCCACAGTTCATCCACCACCTGTTCCATGGTGACATTTTCGCCCTCTCTGTGAACACACAGCGCAAACAGTTCTCTTGCCTTATTATTTCCAAAATACAGGGGTTGGTCATCCACAAATATCTCAAACCTGCCAAAGGTCTGCACTCTCATGCGCTTGCGGAACCTTTTGGACAACAGCTTTGCACGGTACACGGCATCTAAAATATCCTGCCTGTCATAGGGCTTCATAATACAATAATCCGCTTTGATTTTCATTACATCCACCACATAACGGCTGTAACCGGTCACATAGATAATTACCATATCCGGGTTCAGTTTCTTAAGCTCCTGCCCCAATTCCAAACCATTCATATCGGGCATTTCTATATCCATGATGGCGAATTCCACACGATTGCTTTTTGCATACTCCAAAGCATCTAATGCATTGTCAAACGTACCCACCAGTTCAATTTCATTGATATCACAGCACTCCTCCTCGAATTGCTGCATGGACAACAGTTCATCGTCAACCAAAATTGTCTTCATCGGCAATCTTCGGCTCTTAACGCCTACTTTTCCTCCTTATATTGAATCGGTATCTCTACCGTTGTCCCCGTTTCTACGACACTTACACATATCATAGCTTTTTCGCAATCTATCTTTACAAGAAGAATTCTTTCCTCTTTTACGGCAAAGACCTCTTGTTTTAACAGCTGCTCTATTACAGAATAGACACTTCCGCGTTTTACATATCCCTCTATAGACTGTGCCTGCCAGTCAACCTTTAACCTGCTCCTTTGCACCTCTTCCAGTCTTGCATATGCCTTTGCAAAGGACAGCTCCTCTTCTACCGACACAGGTGTTTCTTCTACAATACTCTCACTGCATCCACGCAGATATGTTGCCAGGTCATACACCATATCATACGCCACATCCGGCTGCTTCTTTATCAGATAATGGATAGCATTTAAGCTGTTAAATACAAAATGCAACCGTAATTTGTCTAAAGCTTCTTTTTGCAATGCAGTTACATCGGATTTCTTAGAAAAAAATTTCTTCATGCGAACACTCCTACAAATAAAAATAATTATAAAGGAAAATTCTTCCAATCGTCAAGAATTATGTTGTAGATGTGATGAAAAACTGTGGTATTTGCCACACTGTCTCTACAAAAAAAGCTGTGGCAAAATGCCACAGCTTTTGTATTTGCAGAAATAATTATTCGCCGAAAACTGCTCTGTAGTCAGCCTGGAACTTCTCGATACCTGCGTCGGTAAGAGGATGCTTAACCATCTGCTCGATAACGCCGTAAGGAACGGTTGCAATATCAGCACCTGCAAGTGCACAGTCAGTTACATGGATGGGATTACGAACGCTTGCTGCGATAATCTGGCTCTCAACACCTGCAACTGCAAAAATGTCAGCGATCTCACGAATCAGATCTACACCTCTCTGGCTGATGTCATCAAGACGGCCAAGGAAGGGAGATACATAAGTAGCACCTGCGCGAGCTGCCAAAAGTGCCTGGTTAGCAGAGAAGATCAGGGTAACGTTGGTCTTGATGCCTTCTGCGGTAAGTGCCTTACAAGCCTTTAAACCTTCTACAGTCATAGGAATCTTAACAACCATGTTGGGATGAATCTTAGCGATTTCTCTACCCTCTTTAATCATGCCCTCAGCATCAACGGTGGTAGCCTTAACTTCACCACTGATAGGACCATCTACGATGGAAGCGATCTCAGCGATAACCTCTTCGAAAACTCTGCCTTCCTTTGCAATAAGGGAAGGGTTGGTGGTAACACCACAGATAACTCCCATGTCATTTGCTTTCTTAATGTCTTCTACCTTTGCGGTATCAATAAAAAAACGCATAATATATTCTCCTTTTTGTAAATATGTATTTGGAACTACTTCTAAGTATAATCAATAATTTGCAAAACGGCAAGAGGTTTATGCATCTTTTTCAAGTACTTTTTGAGGTACATACTTTTCCACGAACTCATCAATGGGACAAGGTCTGCCAAAATAGAAGCCTTGAATATAGTCAGGATGCATCATACAAATCTTGTTGAGCTCCTCTTTTGTCTCTACACCTTCAATGCACATTTTCAGATTGATACTGTGTGACATCTCCACCATCTGACGCAAAAGACTATATTCCTGTTCATTACTGATTGCCTTTACCGTAAATGTTCTGTCTACCTTTAGGGCATGAGGGCTCAAGTTAAACAGATATCTGAAATTCGAATAACCGGAGCCAAAATCATCCAGTGCCAGCAAAATACCATGTTCTCTAAGTCCTTCACAAAAACGGTTGAATTTGGGGTTATTCTCCCAATATCCGCTTTCCGTCAGTTCCACCATCAGGCTGTTTCTCTTCAACTGATACCTGTCCACAATGGCGATAATCTCCGACAGGACATTGCTTTTCAGCACCTGAATATGGGACAGATTTACGGATACTCTGAAATTGGGTATGGTTTTCTGAATCCGGCTGCATGCCTTCACTGCCTGCTCAATCACCCAGATACCTACCGGAATAATCAGACCACTGTCCTCTAAAATGGGAATAAACTCTGCCGGAGACACCATTCCGATTTCTTCGTCTTTAAAACGAAGGAGAGTTTCCGCACTGCATACTCTCTCTTCATGCAAATCCATAATCGGCTGAAAATAAGCCTCAAATCCTTTAAACCGTTCATTTACCGCCTTGCGCAGCACTTTCGTCAGCTTACGCTTTGTGCTGAATGCGGCATAATCATCTTCCGTATACAAATAATACTGATTTTTTCCCTGTTCCTTTGCAGTGTTCAAGGAAAATTCCGTAAGCTTCATAAGGTTCACATAGCTTTGGTCTTCCAAATCATCCAGCTTCACAATTCCTGCCGACACTGTATAGAACACTTCATAACAATTGTCCTGAATAAAGCGGTTTAGTGCCCAACCGATACGCCTGTACAAACGCCTCGCTTCTTCAATACTGCGTCCCATAAAATCGGAAATCACAAACTCATCCGCAACAATTCTGTAAAGTTTCTGCTCCGGCAATATCACAGACTCAATACATTCCGCAGTCTTCTGCAACACCATATCACCGTACTCGATACCATAATTCTCATTGATTTCTTTAAAACCATCTATACCGATACGGATAATGAATCCTTTAATCCGGTGCTCCGACCTATCCTTAAGTTCCTGAATCAAGGAAGTCGCACGCCTAAGTCCGCTCAAATTATCAGCCTTTTGTTGCCTACCGATTTCATTGATACAGCCAACCAGATATTTGGGCTGTTCTTCTTCATAAATTACCTGTCCCCTACAGCAAATCCACACAGGTTTCCCCTCTCTGTCCAGCCAGCGGTACTCCAAGTCATGAAAGGTCTCATGATTGTCACGAATCCTGCTTAAAGATGCCAACAGCATCTTAAAATCAGTCGGATATACAAATTGGGCATGATGCGCTTCCACATTATCAAATTGTGCTGCCGGTATTGCAAACCGCTCCAAAGCATTGGGAGAAATGCAATAAAAATCATTCTGCATATCATAGATATACATATAATTGTCCATACAGGGAGAAAGCAAATTAAACAAATCCTGTATCTTTTCCATTTTTTCCTTTAATTCATTTCCGCTCATATGAAAATCCTCATAAATATTATGCCACTATCATCCTGTCGTCGCTTGAAAAATGCGTCCTTTATGACATATTTTCCACCTCAATTATACTATCATATCTTTTGCAAAAAAACAATCAATGTTACAAATTGTTCACAATATTTTCTTTCAATTTACTTTTTTGCACGAATACTTTTCATTTATTCTCCCCTCTCTTCCATATATCACGTTTTATCCAATAATTCGACTGAATTTTTATTCCATGTAACATATGAAGCAATACTTCCATAGAAGGAAGCCTGGTATTTATTTCCATTTTTGTACAATAATCTACCATCTTTCGGGTTCGTCTTCTGCATTTGCATTTTTTCCATCCGCTTTCCAGCTCTCCCCCAAGCAGCATATATTGCATAATCCTTCCCAATGCATATACATCCATGACTGTTCTGGGATATCCTGTCTCAAACTGTTCAGGAGCAGAGAAGCCGGGCGTCCCTGCCAGATTATCACAGGTCTCTTCAGCCCGGCAGATGCATCCGAAATCCAAAAGCTTTACTCTTCCATCCTGTCTGATTAAAACATTTTCCGGTTTTAAATCTCGGAAGACATATCCCCTCTTATGTAGCAATGCCAATCCTTCTGCAAGTTCAGCCACTATCCTTATCATTGTTTCTTCCGATATTTTTCCTCTCCTTTGCACAAAAGTCTCCAAGGTATCTCCCGGCACATATTCCATACAAAGAAACATCTTTTCGCCACTCTCCCAAGCCTCTTTGTAAAACGGAAACAACGGATGCTTGAGTTCACTTAATAACATTGCCTCCTTTTCAAGGTACTTACGCCCAGCTCCATCTGCCACTTTACAGGCAAATAATTTACCGGTATCCGTTTCTTTGACTCTGTATACACTTCCAAAGCTCCCTTTTCCCAGAAAAAGGGCTTGTCCATACTGTTCATTTCCTTTCACTATATCCTCCTTACTTTGAAATCAACAACACTGCTGCTATATTTACCGCTCCTTCCGACTGCGCCTGTGTACACATTTCTTTCAGATGTCTTTCCGCTCCTTTATCATCTGAAATCTCTTGTACCATCAGGCACTCCAATGACCTTTGTTTATCTGCTTTTTTCCACAATCCGCCACTGCCGATAAGTATTCCCACACCGCTTTCCAACACACCAAGCTGAATATCTACCTCCTTCTTCGAAAAAAGAATTTCCCTTGTGTGTGCTCTGCCGAAGCGGGTATTAAACATCTGTATTTCACTCTCTCTGGCAAATATGCAGAAAAATCGGCCGATACATAATATTCCACATAAAGGTGTTTCCTTTTGCTTTTGATTTTTCTCTGCCTTTGAAATGATTACAGGCAGTTTTCCGGAAAGTACCTGCAACCTTTTATGAGGCGCTCCCCGGCCGGTGAGCACTTCATGATAAAACCAGTCCCGCAATGCTTCCGTGAGACAGCCTGACTCATTTGTATTCTCCTCACAGATACATGCAAGCACAATCTGATGTCCGTTTCTTTCCTCTGCCTGTTGCAAAAGAAGGGAGCAGGCATTGTTTTGGGGTTGCCAAAAATAAGCCGTTACATATTCCATAGTCCACGCCTTTCCTTTATCACTATTTTTTATTATTAGGGGAATTTCATAAACTGATAAGGATATTCCCGGGAGCATCAGACGATGCCCCCGCAAGTCACCTTACTTTGAAAAAAAGATATTAGAAATATCATTAAAGAATACAACTACCATCAGTATCATAAAGAATACGAAACCAATGAAATGAATAATGCCTTCCTTCTCCGGCGGCACGGGCTTGCCTCTCACAAGTTCAATCAGCAAAAATACCAATCTGCCTCCGTCCAATGCCGGTATTGGTAATAAATTCAAAATGCCAAGATTAACCGACAAAAGCATAATAATGTTCAACATATTTACGAATACATCCATGGGAGAATCCTTGGTCTCCTCATAAATATCGCCCACAATATTGGCCATTCCCACAGGGCCCGCCACTTCTGTACGCGCTACCTTTCCCTGTATCAGCATGGCAAGACTCTTGTACGTGGTAATCACTCCGCTTCTGACTTCATACCAGGCATATTTGAGTCCGTCCAGTCCTTTTAGTTCCACATAGGAATTATTGACGATGCCAAACATATACCTGCCGTAGGTCTCATCATATCTGGGGGTGAGAACAGTACTGTGCTTTTCTCCGTCTCTCTCATATACCACGGTAACCTCTGCGCCCTTATTCATCTGATTGAATACGGATACCTCCTGATACAGATAAACCTTACTGCCGTTTAAGGAAATAATCCTGTCTCCCGGCAATAGCCCTGCTTCCTGCGCCGCGCTCTCCTGCGTCACCTCCGTGATAACCGGCTCCTGAATTACAATAAACTGTACCATAATCAGAGACACGATAAAAGCCAGAATAAAATTAAACAACGGACCTGCCACCACGGTAGAAATCCTTGCCCAAACGCTTGCATTGGGAAAGGCTCCCGGGCTTGCTTCCCCTTCCTTGGCATTCAAACCGTCCTCTCCTTCAAACATACAGGCTCCGCCTATGGGAAGGAGCTTTATGGAATATTTGGTCTCCTTCTTTTGAAAGGAAAAGAGAGTAGGTCCCATTCCCACCGAAAACTCTACCACATGAATACCGTTCGCCTTGGCCAGCAAAAAGTGTCCGAATTCATGAGAAATTACAATAACTCCGAAAACCAGAATAAACAATAAAATAGTCGCAATCATTAACTCAACAAAACCTCAGAACTTTAGTAGTAGTTTTTAGTATCCCTCTCCAAGGATATTGCATATTTACCTTCAACATACTCATAGACAAGCCGCTCCGCTTCCAGAATCTGCTCCACGGAAGGATTGTCAATCACGGTATGACATGCCATAGCTTCCTCTATGATGTCCGTAATCTGTAAATAAGTAATCTTCCTATTTAGGAAAAGCTCCACTGCCTTTTCATTGGCTGCATTATACACCGTAGGCATGCTTCCGCCCGCTTCCGCAGCCTTATATGCAAGCTTCAGTCCCACAAAAGCATCCAAATCAGGCTTTTCGAAGGTCATCCGCCCAAGTTCAAAGAAATCTACACGCTTACCCTCCATAGGTCTTCTGTCCGGATAAAACAATGCGTACTGAATGGGAAGCTTCATATCCGGCATACCCATCTGTGCCATAATTGAACCATCCTCGTATTCTACCATGGAATGGATAATACTCTGGGGATGCACTACCACCTGTATCCTGTCAAGTCCCACGTCAAAGAGCCACTTCGCCTCCATGACTTCCAGACCTTTATTTACCATAGTGGAGGAATCGATGGTTATCTTACGTCCCATCGCCCAGTTGGGATGCTTCAAGGCATCCTCCACCTGTACATTTGCCATTTCTGCTCTGGTTTTTCCCCTAAAGGGACCACCGGATGCCGTCAGTAAAATCTTAGAAATGCGATTCTTCGGCTCACCGTTCATAGACTGGAAGATTGCACTGTGTTCACTGTCTACCGGCAAAATGGAAACCCCACACTTCTTTGCAAGAGGCATAATGATGTGACCTGCAGTCACCAGCGTTTCCTTGTTGGCAAGGGCAATGTCCTTACCTGCCTCAATGGCAGCTATGGTGGGTCTTATTCCTATCATACCCACGATTGCCGTAACTAATACCTGTGCTTCCTGCATCACCGCTATTTCCAAAAGTCCTTCCATTCCGGAAAGTACTTTTACAGGCATATCCGCTACCCGTTTCTTTAAATCTGCCGCCGCTTCTTCATTCCACATGGCTGCAACCAAAGGCTTAAACTCTCTAATCTGAGCCTCCATTTTCTCCACACTGCTTGAAGCAGCAAGCGCCACCACCTGCAAATCCGGATTACTTCTGACAATTTCTAAAGTCTGTGTTCCGATGGAGCCTGTAGAGCCCAGTATTGCAATTTTTTTCATATATCAGTCACTCCTAAATGTCAGTACCTAAAACTGAAACAATAATATGGTCAGGAAATAAATCATGGGCGCTGTCACAATCATGCTGTCAAAACGGTCCATGATACCACCGTGTCCGGGAATCAGCTTACCGTAATCTTTGATATTGTGATTGCGCTTGATGGCTGATGCCGCCAAATCTCCCACCATACTCATAATTGCTCCCGCGCCACAGATAAAAGCAATCAGCATGGTAACCTTCTGCTCCAGGAACATCTTTTCCACGAAAAAATAACCGTACAGGCCACCAATCAATGCCGCTCCCAGCACTCCTCCGATACAGCCCTCCAAAGACTTTTTGGGACTTAACACCGGGAATATTTTCTTTTTACCGATAAGCATACCCACTACATATGCACAGGTATCGCATCCCCAGGCACTGATTAATATCATCCACACCATATACAGGCCGTGTGGGCATTCCCTTGTCAAATATACAAAGGAAAGCATCAGGGGCGCATACATAAATGCAAAGAAAGCTCCCAGCACCTGACTTGCCTTAAACTTGGGAAAGGTTATTACATAGGCAAACATTAATGCCATGAATACAAAAACAATACACATTAACAGCCATATCGTATCCGTTGTAAAGTAAATGGTTGCATAGTATGCCACAACCCCTAAAAGTCCAAGTATCTCCAACAAATTAAACTTTTTGCCTTCTGTGGCACACAAAAGTGCACCCGTAAGCTCTTTGTATGCTATCAGCGCAATCAAAAGTGTTACTGCCAATAATGGAACCCCACCCAGACTCATTGTAAGCAGTGCGATAATTATGAGCACAATTCCACTTGCCAATCTGGTCCAAAACATAGGCTACTCCTCCTTTAATCCACCGTATCTTCTGTCTCTATGATTATATGCTTCCACAGCCTTTATCAATTCTTCTTTTGAAAAATCCGGCCAGGGAACAGGCGTAAAATAAAATTCCGTATAGGCAAGCTGCCAGAGAAGGAAATTAGAAATGCGCTGTTCATTACAGGTGCGGATTAACAAATCCGGCTCCGGGATACCTGCGGTATCCAGACAGTCACTGATATTTTCTTCTGTTATGGCCTCGCCCGCAAGCTCACCTGCAAGCACTTTATCCGTAAGCTTCTTTACCGCTCTTACAAGCTCATCTCTGCCACCGTAATTGATAGCAATCTGGAAGTGCAGGCCGTCATTATTCTTTGTTGCCTCCTCCAGTTCTTCTATGCGCTTACGGATATCCTCATCAAGTCTTGATTTGTCACCGATAACTCTGACACACATGCGGTTCTTTTCCGCCGTCTTCAGACAATTCTTCATATAATTGCGAAGCAGCTTCATGAGAGCATCCACCTCATCCTTCGGTCTGTTCCAATTCTCCGTGGAAAACGCATATACCGTCAGATACTGAATCCCCATTTTGTAGGCTTCCTCACAGATAACTTCAACAGTCTTTGCGCCCTGTACATGTCCGTAATTGCGAGGCATGCCCTTTGCCTTTGCCCATCTTCCGTTACCATCCAAAATAATCGCCACATGATTTGGCATCTTTAAATCCTTATCCATCCCATTACCATGCCCTTTATCCGAACATGGGGCGGATAAGCTTGCGCACTTTCCGCCCCTTGAGTTCTTATTCTCAGCTGTGCCGTTGCACAACTTATTACACTGTCATAATTTCCTTTGACTTTGCTTCCATCAAAGCATCAATATCCTTGATATACTTGTCTGTAAGCTTCTGAAGCTGTTCCTCCAGCATCTTAATTTCGTCCTCGGAAACCTCTGTCTTACCAAGCTTCTTGAGAGCATCGTTTCCGTCTCTTCTGATGTTACGGATTGCAACCTTGCCATCCTCACCTTTCTTCTTAACTTCCTTTACAAGATCCTTTCTGCGCTCCTCATTAAGCTCAGGGAACACCAGACGGATTACGCTACCGTCGTTGGAAGGATTAATACCCAAATCAGAAGTTAAAATTGCCTTCTCAATCTCCTTAAGCAGAGACTTCTCCCAAGGAGCAATCTGGATAATACGTGCCTCGGGAATGGTTACGTTACCCACCTGCTGGATAGGGGTAGGAGTTCCATAGTAGTCCACACGGAGCTTATCCAATACGTGGGGATTGGCACGTCCTGCACGGATTGCAGCATAATCAGCCTCCAAATATTCAAATGCCTTTTTCATCTTGTCATCATACTGTTGTAATCTAGCGTCCATATTACCTCCATCACATCGACTGCGCCGATGTCTCTATTGTTAATTCTTGTTTTAACTTTATACAGTTACCTTTGTTCCGTTGAAATTACCCTTCATGGTATTCACGATGCTGTTCTCTTCATTAAGACCAAATACCCACATGGGCATCTTGTTATCTCTTGCCAGAATGGAAGCGGTCATATCCACCACCTGCAAATTCTTGGCAATTACCTCATCAATAGTTACCTCATCATATTTCTTTGCAGCAGGATTCTTGCCGGGATCATCGTCATATACACCGTCAATGGATTTTGCAAGCAAAATCACATCTGCATCCACTTCAATGGCGCGAAGCACAACACCCGTATCTGTAGAGAAGTAAGGATGTCCGGTACCGCCTGCAAAGAATACTACCATGCCCTTTGCAAAGTACTTGTTTGCTCTGTCCTTAGAGAACAGCTTGGTAAAGGAACCGCACTCAAAGGGAGTCAGAATATTAGTCATCATGCCCACGCTGCGGAAAATCTCAGAAACATAAATGCAGTTCATTATTGTGGCAAGCATACCAATCTGATCTGCTTTGGTTCTATCAATATTCTCGCTGGAACGGCCTCTCCAGAAATTGCCGCCGCCGATTACGATACCAACCTCAACGCCGTCATCCACAAGCTGCTTTACCTGCAGTGCTACTTTTCTAACAGTTTCTTCATCAAAACCTGTCTTCTTATCGCCGGCAAGTGCTTCACCGCTTAATTTCAGTAAGATTCTGCTCATTGTCCGTGCCTCCTATTTCTTTGCCTTCTTTACCTCAGGCTTATAGTCATCAAAGAAAGAAGTAGGGCTCACTTCTGCATAGCACTGTGAACACATACCTTCGATAACCGCACCATTGTTAATCTGTACGGACTTGGACTTAATATTACCCATTACAATTGCGGATGCATCCAGAATAACGGGACCTCTTACATCAATATCACCCTTTACCGCACCTGCAATCACTGCGCTGGTAGCGGAAATATTTCCTATAATTACGGAGCTCGCACCGATTTTTACTGCGCCTTGGCTCTCAACCATACCGTTAATCTTGGCACCCTCTGCATATATCTCTGCAGATTTGGAGTTACCGTTGATATATCCTGTTACGTTCAGCTTGCCGAGAATATCAATATTACCGTTTACACAACCGATGACATCCACGGAACCCTCCGACAAAATATCACCCGTTATCGTCATGCCTCCTGTAATAACTGCGGTCTCATCTGAAACTGTTCTGGTATTGTAGCTGTCCATGGTTCTCTCTGCTCCTTTGCTCTCTTTTACACTGCTTTCTTCCTCTGCGGGTTCTGCTGCCAATACGCTTTCCAGCATGCTTTCAATATCTACACCGTCAAGCTCTGCGTCAGCTTCCTTAGCTGTCTCCTGCTCAACCTCAGGATTTTCATTCTCTTGGGTTGCTGTCTCGTCCAGCTGAATAGCATCAATGTTTTCCAACATCTCATCCAAAGATACTGCCGCATCTTCCAAATCAGCAGTCTCCTTTTCCTCATCAGGCATCAATTCATTGACAGCCTGTGATAAATCCTCTTTTAAATCTGAGAAAAAACCCATATCTGATATTACCTCCATTCACTCATTCATTTGTATATGTTGAACCGGCTCGGTTTCCTCTGTAATCGGTAAGATTACAGTATCCTCCAGTGCCAAAATGTTCTCAATGATAATAGGCAGCGCCTCAACCGTACTGCGCTTACTTGCCGCGTCATGCAATAAAATAACAGTCGTTTCTCTCCGAGTCAGCCCCTTAAGACTGTTGGCAGTCAGTTCATCCACGGAAAGTAATGATGTCCTACCGTCTCCTGACGCCGCATTCCAATCAAAGTAGGTCACCCCCTGACTCTCCAGATATTCACCAAACAGTTTGATATCCAGTTCTGTAATGTCATTGGAGCTTCCTCCCGGGAATCTGTAAAACTTACAATCAATACCGGTCACTTCCTTCAGATACTCCTTCAGCTTTTCGAAATCTGCCGAAAAATTATCAACGGAATGATATATATCCTGATATACATGACTGTAGGAATGCATTCCCAATGTATGCCCGTCCTCTACGATACGACGCATGGCCGCCTGTGCCTCTTCACTTTCTTTACCAACCACAAAAAAAGTCGCTTTCACATCATATCGGTCCAAAATATCCAGGATGTCATTGGTGTAAATGCTCGGGCCATCATCGAAGGTCAGATAAACCTTATGCACATGTTCCTCGGGCAATTCAGCTTCCGCATTTTCAATAACATTTGTTATTGTTTCTGTTTTCTCACTCTTAAGCTCCTCATTGGACGCCTCTGCCATCTCCACATGGGTGGGAATAATCTCCGGCTCTTCATCCGCCTTGTAAGCTTCATAAGAAGCACTAATCTGTGCAGCCTGTGTCTGAAGTTCCACCTGCAGCTGCCCCAGCTGACTGTTCAACAATGAGACTTCCCTGCTAAGTGCATTTACTTTACCAAACAGCGCAATGCATAAAATACAGGGAGTCAGTATTGACAGCACCAACAGTATAATAATCATTCTTTTTAATATACGCACTCTCTTTTTCCGGTCGATGTGCGTCTGCTGATTATTCTCCGACATACCTTTCATACCACTTTCATCACATCAAATATGCCACTCCTGTAACAGTATAGCATATTACACTTTTTTGGGAAAGACAAAAATCAATTTATTTCAAATTTTTCATATATCCTTAATCTTACGAACAAAAGAACAGACAGCCCCCTCTGCACTGTCTGTTTTCTTCGTTGTACCAAATTCGCCCTATTCCAATTCCTTAAATCTACATTTAATATTCTTATGAAAATACATATCCGGATCACCTGCGCACCTGAAAATATACCAAATCTCTTCCGGCACGTCACAAAACCGACTTAAACGCCCACCCTTTACAAACTTGATTTCCAGCAATGCGCACTGCGCGTCGTACCCGGCAGATGCAATTATCTTTCCAAAAAAATTACATCTTTCCATTTTTGTAACCTTCTCTTTCTTGTTTTTCCCTCCTTTGTAAACCAACATCACCCCTCATATATTTTACCCTTACACTCTACCATTTTTCCCCAAACGAAAACAGAGGCTTTTAGGAAACAAAAATCAAATGGAAAAGTACTGCCAAAATACCGCATATATTCTATTTTGTCTAAAATGATAAACAAAACAAAAGATACACCCGCGCCATAATGGTCACGGGTGTACCAACTCTCATCGCTCAAGCCATACACTATACATATTTAATCTCAAGGGAACCGAATGCCACATCTCCTGAAATGTGAAGTACATTCTCTCCGTTGGGGTTGCAGTGACCGGTCTCCTTCGCTCCGCCAAAGGCAGTATCCATATCCATAATCACCTTCCAGCTTGCGGGAACAAAGAAGATTGTAGAACCAAAGGAGCTCTCCGCATCCACCCATGCCTCGCCGTTTTTCAAGGTGTCATTTTCAAAATAGATTTTCAGGGAACCAAAAGCACACTCTGTCTCTAATCTGCAAAGCTCCATACTGTTTACATATTTTACAGCCTCGCTGAAAGCCACCTCACACTTTACAACCTCACCGTTCTCACTGGTGGAATACTCCACATGCTCCTTATTATTTCCATCATTTACATTCACATGGATGCCATTATTCACATGACTTGCAATATGCTTGTGCCACTTGTGCTTACGTCCTGCCTTGGGAAACAATATATGAAGACCGATGGTCAACAAAATCGCACCTCCAAGCAGTGGCCAAAAGGGAATGGTTCCAATTCCAAGCCACTCATCGTTAATCCACAAAAACGCTGCTGCTGAAAATACCATGGTGCCGAAATGCAAGTTGAAAAGTCCGCTCAAAAAGCTGCTGCCAAGTACAATGGTCGCCAAAATATTCCAAACTCCAAACCCCTTAAGATAGCCCATACTGCCTGCCACCAGCACTGCCGCCATCACAATAAACATAATTCCCCAATAAATCTTCTTTACCTGTTTCATCTTAAATCACCTATGCCTTTCCTTGTATTTAATCGTTCCGTTAGTGCCTTGTAGTATCCTCTGGATACCAGTACCGTTTTTTTGCTTCCGCTAAACTCGATGACGCTGGACGCCGTCAGATTACGGGTAATGGAATATATGTAATCCATATTCACTATGGTGGATTTGGATATTCTCATAAAGCTCGGAGGTAAGAGCTCTTCCAGCTCGTAAAGCTTGTACTCTGCCTCAAACAGCTTATCTTTTGTGCGGGCGGCAATCGTGCGCCCCTCAGTCTCAAAGAAGAGAATGTCCTTCACCGGTATATAGTACTCCGTTTCACCCTGTTTTAGCATAAACACCTGACTGCTGTGACTTTGCTCTAAAATATAATTCTGTAGGGCTATCACCGATTCATCCAACCGTTCACACCGTATCAGAACCTCAGGCTCCGATGCTCCGGAAGCGATTTCGATTTTTACTTTCATACTGACCCTTTCCTTTGTATCAGTCTTTCAAACTGCTGCAACTGTTGATAAGTACAGTATAACGGAAATAAAATACAAGTAAATACCTTTTGCGTAAGTGGTTAATCTTTGGGTGTAAGATGTTATTTTTGCGTATTATGTTCCCTACACTGCTTCATATAATGTTCAATCCCCTGCTCTTCCGCCTCATCATAGGTAAACTTAAGCTTTGCGGCTACCTCCCTTGCCACATCACCAAACAAATACAGCATCTCAAACGCAGCCTTCCACATATTGTCATAGTCTGCATCGGAATAGGTCATCTGAAATCTTCTGTATATCTCCTCGGGTAAATACTTTTTCAGATATTTGCCAAGTTTTCCGGCTGAAACCTGAAAATCATAATCGGTACCCACATACCATTCCAGCATCATGATAAGCATTTCCCGCACATAGTGATTAAACTTTTCCATGGCATAGGACAGCTCATCTCTGGCAATTCCCTTTGCCACATTATTCAGACACCAATGAAACTCATTACAGCAATCCGCAAAAAGCTTCTGCGTCGGTCTTTTTCTATACCAAAAGTCCTCCGCAATCTGTATCTTGGGAAATGTGCCGTCCTTATCAAGCAGTAGAAGCATGGGCTCGCCGTCATCCTCATATTCCGCAGAAGTGATGCATAAATCAATTCTGTTGCCGTCCGGAAATATCATCAGATAAAAATAATTACCATCATTATCGGGCGGTATCAGTTCCATACTTTCCGGCTTTTGTATTAATGCGGGCTTTCCGAATTTCTCTTCAATCCACGCCTCGTTATCCCAAAAAGGAGCCACATCCGTCACGTGAAATTCCACATCAAAATCCTGATAGATATCCGGCGGGCAATCCCTATTTGCTCTGGAACCGCCCATGTTCACCGCACGGATACGCTCATCTTCTTTTGCTACATTCAATATTAAATTCAACATTTCTTCCGGTGTTCGCATTTATCATATCCTCCTACTCTATAATGGAGTATTGCATCCACTCATAAAGAAGCTTTGTGCCCTCCATAATCTCAGGGGGTAAAAGGGCACGTGCCACAAGCTTTAACTCCTCTGATTCAATGTCGGTTCTTTTTAAATGTGCGTAGTCGCCGTCAATGCTGACTACAATGTACTCAAAACGGTTCATTTGTCTATTTTCCTCCTGTTATGTTCTCTTTCTTAAATTTTTGTCCAAATAATTATGCACGCTACTCCTATCACCGCAAGAACAATTCCAACTACAAAGAAAACAATCATTCTCCGATGCAATCTGATGTACATATCTCCTTCTCCGTCAAGCAGATGATAGTATCCGTGTCTGTTTAATGCAGCATATAACAAGGATAATACGCAAGCTATGATGCTTATAATACCAACGATTAATAACAGTTCTTTCATGCTTGCCCCCTGTAAATTGACGTTTACGCGAGCAAACTTGCTTGGAAGGTTGTCGGCATGGCTCAGTCCTAACAACAGGTGATTTACGTCAATTTTTACTTTTTCTTCCCATAACATCATTTTTCTTCAATATGGGTAGATAGTTATAGTCCTTTTTACCTTTAACTTCTGCCCATAATCAATACTTAAATTATCATGGGTAGAAATTTCTATTAATTCACATCAAATTTACATCATTTTTTCTACCCATATCCCTCATATAATTCCTTATGGTCAGAACTCCTCTTTCCGTTCTCAAGAATTTCAAGGTTTTCTATGTCTGCCAGCAGCCGCTTCGCGTTTGTCTTGCTTCACAAATGCTTTCTTTTGCCTTGAGCACGATTAATTCAAAGTTAATTAATTCCATCTCTAATTCTTTTTGCAATTTCAGCATTTACATTTTTAGGCTCATCTCCATAAGTCCATTCAAAACCATCACCTGTATATCTCGGAAATATGTGCAGATGATAATGACCGACATCATTAAATTCTCCGCCGTTTTGCATAATACTATATCCATCAGGTTTATATATTTCTTTCAAGACAGAAACTATTTTCTTGGATATTATCATCAAATGTGAAAGAGTTTCATCTGGAATTTCATCAACATCAAGATAATGTTCTTTTGGAACAAGTAAAACATGCCCCTCATTTATAGGTTCCATATCCATAAATGCCATTACCAAATCATCTTCATAAACAATATCTGTTACTATTTTTTCTTTATAACAAAAAACACACTCCATTATGTACACCTCACTAAATTCTAATTTACAAAATATTCTGCACAGAGTTAAATATACAGCTTAACCCTTCTGATATAATTCCTTGAAACGGATATTGTAAATAATTCAAATCATGATTGTGTTTAGCGAAAGTAAATATATTCAGATTACTTTTACCCGCCTTTTCAAAATCAGTTCTAAATCTTTCTATATCAGTAATAGGAATATTACCATCCTCTTCTCCATGAAACATATATATAGGCATAGAAAGTTTACACATAACATCTAATATATTGGGTAATGCAAAATGCTCCTTGCACCATCTGGATGTAATAAGAACTTCATAATTATCTCTCAACCATTCATCATTATCGCTTTCTATAGCTTCAAACAGTTGCGCTTTATATTCTGATAACTGAATTGCAAAGTCGTTTTGCGTTATTCTTCCATCCTTGTCTACATCCAAATCTTCAAATTCGGTATTTGGAAAAAGAGTTGGTCGAACCTTGAATTTATCAATGATAAAATCTTCTTTTTCAATATAACCTTTTTCTGAACAATCAAAGAATTTGCACATATTCACCATCGAGCTTCCACCACTCAATTGCCATTCAAGAGTCTCCTTCATATTCTTATAAGAAAAACCCATCAATAACATACCGTCAATATTCTTATACTGTGTTGCTGCAAAAGGGATAAGTCTTGCTCCTTCACTAATCCCCATAAATATTCTTTTTGCTTGTGCAAACTTAGGAAGAGTATTAACAAAATCCAATACCGCTAAAATATCTTTAATTGATGTCGAAGGACAATAAGTTGCATATTCCTCTAAATTAATATCAACAAACTCTGGTGGATTATCTGACATACTGCATCCTCGTGTATTCCAGCGACAAAAGGCTACATCCCGTTTACAAAATTCTTCTGCAAACAAATCATAATAATTAAAACAATTACCTTCTATCTCCCTGCGATTATCATATGTGTTTGCACCAGTACCATGACAAAGAATAATAATGCCTCTGGTATTTGTAGGATAATCTATTTTTACATCAAGCATATATCCATCATGAGCTTTCACTTTAAATAATTCTGTATGTTTCACTATCAATCACCTCATCAAATTCAAATTGAACAAAATCGCTGCGCGATGGCCTGCCAAGGCTGTGGCGCA
>CALYZQ010000023.1 GCA_945609985.1 uncultured Lachnospiraceae bacterium
CAAGTGCATTGCATTAGAAAGAGTCAGCCCTCTGATACCTTCCACGCCTTCGGCAACAAGAGGGGTTCCTTTCAGAATATGGTCAGCAAAGGCTTTCAGCACGCCCACATGCTGTTCATTCTGCCCGTCTGTCTCTACCTCGATTCTCGTACAATCCGGTTTTATAAAACCTTCTTTCTCAGTCATGCAAAACTCGCTAATATTTGTAAAAAGTTTATCAAAAATCAGCTTTTCCCCTTCGCAGACTATTTTACCCATTTCAAAAGTTAACTCCAGTCGGTTTGTTCCGGGTGCATCTCCGGTGGTTGTCACGAATACGCCGGTCGCACCGTTTTCGAATTCCATGTATGCAGTCACATCATCCTCGACTTCAATATTATGCCATTTTGCCTCATGGCAGAAAGCTCTTACTTTCACGGGCATACCGCATAACCACTGCAATAAATCAATCTGATGAGGACTCTGGTTTAACAATACTCCACCGCCTTCGCCATCCCACGTAGCACGCCAGTCACCGGAGTCATAATATGCCTGCGTTCTGTACCAGTCCGTAATAATCCAGTTTACTCTCTTGATGGCGCCATACTCATCACCCTGTACGATTTCTCTCATCTTGCGGTAAGCCGGACTGGTGCGCTGATTAAACATCAAGCCAAATACCAAATCATGCTTATCAGCCTCCTCGTTCATCTCACGCACCTGCTTGGTGTATACACCGGCAGGCTTTTCACTGAGTACATGAATACCCTTTTTAAATGCCTCGATAGCGAAGTAGGGATGGAAATAATGAGGAGTAGCAATCAAAATTGCATCCACTTCACCGGAATCAAGCAAGGCTTCTCCTGTTTCATATACCTTCACCGTCTCAGGAAGATTCTCCTTTGCCCACTGTCTTCTGACCTCTCTGACATCCGCAACTGCACTAAGTACCATACCCGGTATATTGCCCTCCGCAATCTGTTTACAATGATTACTGCCCATGCCTCCGACACCGATAACACCCATTCTTACTACATCCATATCTTTCTCCTCCTTAAAGTACTTTTGAAAGTGCTTATATTCTATCTTGTATTTTATTACAATCCTACAATTAAATCTATTGCTAAAATGGCTGTTAACATTGCAAATATTGACCTTCCCGAAAAGAACATGATATAATCACCTTACTACGATGGATATCGCAGTCAAACAACACAAAAGAACGATGTTCGGAGGATTGCTATGGACAATTATCTGACTCCCGGAAACAATAATTTTATCTTAAATGAAACCCACCATGTACAGCCAAAGTACAGCTATCACTGTCATGATGTTTATGAAATCTATTATTTTGTTTCCGGTGATGCGGACTATCTTGTGGAAGGCCGAGAGTTTCATCTGACTCCTCACAGTCTGATTTTGTTATCCCCTTATGTCCTTCACAGTGTAAAGGTGAATTCCTCCGAAAGCTATATCCGTTCCTGTATTTTTTTCCGTCCCGAGGAGCTTCTTCCCGAAAGACGTTCTTTTCTTCTGTCTTGCTTTCCGGGACATTCCGGCTATGAAGCACAACAGGAAATTTTCTTTGAAAATACACAAAATTTCGGTCTGGAAAACTTTTTTCGCAACATTGCATACTTATCAGAGCAGCCCCAAAATATGCAAAAGCAATATTATCCGATTATGCTTGAAGCACTTCTATCACAGATTCATCTCATGTCACAGGTGTTACATCCTTCGGAGATAAAGGTTTCTCCCACCGATAAAATCGGTCATATTATCAGTTACTTAAATGACCACATCGCCGAAAACATCACATTGGATACTTTATCAAACCGCTTTTATCTAAATAAATATTACCTGAACAGAGCTTTTAAAAAAGCTACGGGAACTACCGTTATGAATTATGTCACCTACAAGCGCATGGTTCTTGCCAAGCAGTATATCTTAAACGGCGATACAGCCTATGAAGCTGCCGAAAAGGTTGGTTTTTCCGACTATTCAGCCTTTTTCAGGGCATACAAAAAGGTGCTGGGACACAGTCCCAGCACCGATAAAAACATATCATTTCATTAGTTCAACTGACCTTCCAGCACCTTAGCGGTTTCTGCAATGGCATCTTTGATACCTGCGGGATTCTTTCCTCCTGCCTGTGCCATATTGGGACGGCCACCGCCGCCACCGCCTACAAGGGCTGCGATTCCCTTAATCAGATTACCTGCGTGAGCACCGGCTTTCACGGCACCATCGGTAGCCATGGCAACCATGTTCACCTTGCCGTCCTGATTGGACAGAAGCACTACAACACCTTCGCCAAGTTTTTCTTTCAACTGATCTCCCAAATCACGTAATCCGTTCATATCCACACCGTCAACGCTGGTAGCCAGAAGCTTCATACCCTTTACTTCTACCACGCTATCCATAACATCTCCAAGTGCTTCCTTTGCTGCCTTGCTCTTTAAGGACTCGTTTTCAGCAGAAAGTGCCTTGATTTCAGCCTGCATACCTGTAATCTTATCAAGGAGCGTTGCAGGAGTAGCTTTTGCCGCATTCACTGCCTTCACAAAGTTCTCCTCCATTGCCTTGTAATAAGCCATAACATTTGCTCCGGTAAGTGCCTCAATTCTTCTGACGCCTGCAGCCACACCGCTCTCAGACAAAATCTTGAAGAATGCGATATCTCCGGTATTCTTTACATGGGTACCGCCACACAGCTCTACAGAGAAATCTCCCATGGATACCACTCTTACAGTGTCACCGTACTTCTCACCAAACAGCGCCATAGCACCCTTATTCTTTGCTGCCTCAATACCCATTTCCTCGGTAACAACTGCGATACTCTCTGCAATCTTTTCATTTACAAGCTGCTCTACCTTAGAAAGTTCCTCTGCGGTAAGTGCCTGGGAATGGCTGAAGTCAAATCGGGTTCTTGTGCTGTCCTGATAGGAGCCCTGCTGCTCTACATGGTCACCCAAAACAATCTGCAATGCCTTCTGTAACAGATGGGTTGCGGAATGGTTCTTACAGGTATTGCTGCGATTACATACATCAACAGAAAGATTTGCAGTTTCTCCCACCTTGATGCTTCCACTAACTACCTTGCCCACATGACCGATTCTGTCACCGGGAAGCTTCACGGTCTCCTGAACCTCAAAGGTACCGGATGCCGTGGTAATCACACCCATATCACCCTTCTGACCACCCATGGTAGCATAGAAAGGAGTTTTCGCAACAATAATTGTACCCACTTCCTCTGCGCCAAGCTCATCCTTAAGCTCTGTATCGGAAGCAAGCGCAGCGATCGTACTTTCAAAGGTAAGATTATCATAGCCTACAAATTCACTGGTAATATCAGCACTCAAGCCTTCAAACACATCAGCACCTGCGCTAAGCTTAGCAGAAAAATTCTGATTATCTCTGGCTTTCTGCTTTTGCTCTTCCATAGCCTTTGCGAAGCCTTCTTCATCTACGCTAAGGCCCTCTTCCTCAGCAAGCTCAACCGTAAGCTCGATAGGGAAGCCAAAGGTATCATACAGATAAAATGCAGACTTACCGTCAATGCTTCCAAGCTTCTCTTCTCTCTTTAAATCCAGAATCTTACGGAATTCCTTCATACCGTTTTCCAGAGTGCTCTCAAATCTGCCAATTTCCTTCTTAAGCTCGGTAAGGATAAAGTCCTTATTCTTTACAAGGAGAGGGTAACTCTCACTGTAAATATCTTCAATATACATTCTTGCAATCTTTAACAAATCATCTGTGCTAACACCCAGAGTACGTGCATGTCTTACCGCACGGCGGATGAGACGACGAAGCACGTAGCCTGCGCCCACATTGGAAGGAAGAAGCTTTGCTTCATCACCAATAAGCATAACGCTGGTACGGATGTGGTCAGCCAGGATTCTCATGGACTTTGTAAGCTTTTCATCACTGTCATACTTTACGCCGGAAACCTTCTCAACGTAAGCAATGATGGGAGCAAACAAATCAATCTGATATACATCACGGCTTCCGTTTAAGAATGCCAAAATACGCTCAAGACCCCAGCCGGTATCCACATTCTTCTGACTAAGGGGAGTCAATGTGCCGTCATGATGCTTTTCATACTGCATAAATACATCATTACCAAGCTCTGTATACTTACCGCAGCTGCATCCCGGACCGCAATCAGGTCCACAGTCAGGTCTGTCTGCAATATAAAACATCTCACTGTCGGGACCGCAGGGACCATACTCAAGTCCCCACCAGTTATCCTCAGCAGGCAAGTAATAAATATTCTCTTTCTTGAAGCCGGATGCAATACGATACTCTGCACCCTCTTCATCTCTGGGTGCATTCTCATCTCCCTCAAAAACGGTTGCAGCCAGATGGTCTGTATCAAAGCCAAAAACTTCTGTGAGAAGCTCATAGCTCCACTGGCAACGCTCTTTCTTAAAATAATCACCAAGGCTCCAGCTTCCCATCATCTCAAAGAAGGTTACATGGCTTCTGTCACCAACGGAATCAATATCGTTGGTACGCACACAACCCTGTACGTTGCACAGTCTGGTGCCCAAGGGATGTTTCTTGCCAAGCAGATAAGGCATCAAAGGCTGCATACCTGCAACGTTAAATAAAACGCCGGTAGAGCCGTCGGATACCAGGGAAACTGCTCCTACATCCACATGTCCACGCTCTATGTAGAACTGCTTCCATGCTTTTCTTAATTCATCTGAAGTGAATTGTCTCATCGTAATCTTTGTCTCCTTATATCAAAATTAGAATGTAAATTTGTCAGCAAAGTAAGCTTCCAAATCTGCGATAGCCACTCTCTCCTGCTCCATGGAGTCACGGAAACGAACGGTTACGCAGCCGTCTGTCTCAGAGTCAAAATCGTAGGTAACACAGAAGGGTGTTCCGATTTCATCCTGACGGCGGTATCTCTTACCGATGTTACCTCTGTCATCAAATTCACAGTTGTACTTCTTGCAAAGCTCCATATAAATCTTCTCTGCACCCTCGTTTAACTTCTTAGAAAGAGGAAGCACACCAATCTTAACGGGAGCAAGTGCGGGATGGAAATGAAGCACGGTACGCATATCGCCACCCTCTAATTCTTCTTCATCGTAAGCAGCACAAAGGAATGCCAAAACCACACGGTCTGCACCAAGTGAGGGCTCTACAACGTAAGGAACATACTTCTCCTTCTTCTCGTCATCAAAGTAACTCATATCCTCGCCGGATACATTCTGATGCTGGGTCAAATCATAATCGGTTCTGTCAGCAATACCCCAAAGCTCACCCCAACCGAAGGGGAACAGGAACTCGAAATCTGTGGTAGCCTTGCTGTAGAAGCTCAATTCTTCAGGGCTGTGATCACGCAAACGAAGTTCTTCTTCCTTCATGCCAAGAGAAAGCAACCAGTCACGGCAGAAGCCTCTCCAATATTGGAACCACTCCAAATCGGTACCGGGCTCACAGAAGAACTCAAGCTCCATCTGCTCAAACTCTCTGGTACGGAAAGTAAAGTTACCGGGAGTAATCTCGTTACGGAAGGACTTACCAATCTGAGCAATACCAAAAGGAATCTTCTTACGGGAAGTTCTCTGTACATTTTTAAAGTTAACAAAGATACCCTGAGCAGTCTCAGGTCTCAAATATACGGTATTCTTTGCATCCTCTGTTACACCCTGGAAGGTCTTGAACATCAGGTTGAACTGACGGATGTCAGTAAAGTTATGCTTACCGCAGGAAGGACAGGGAATATTGTGCTCCTCAACAAATTCCTTCATCTGCTCCTGGCTCCACGCATCAACGCTCTCTGCAAGCTCAATATTGTTTTCTGCACAGAAATCCTCAATCAGCTTGTCTGCACGGAAACGCTCATGACATTCCCTACAATCCATAAGAGGATCGGAGAAGCCACCCAAGTGTCCGGAAGCTATCCATGTCTGGGGATTCATAAGGATTGCACAGTCCACACCTACGTTATAGGGATTCTCCTGCACAAACTTCTGCCACCAGGCCTTCTTTACGTTATTCTTAAGCTCTACGCCCAAGTTACCGTAATCCCATGTATTGGCCAAACCGCCGTAAATCTCGGAGCCGGGATATACAAATCCTCTCGCCTTTGCCAGTGCTACAATTTTTTCCATTGTCTTTTCCATAATATTGTCCATGCCTTTCCATGTAATTTATTTTAAAATAATATATACCAAGCCTTCAGCCGCCGTTGCATCAACGGAACCATCCTCATTATATACGGCTCCTTTGCTGACATGAGTCACCTTACCGGAGCAATAAATAACAGCCTTAGCATCTGTTACTATTATTTTTTTATCTTTATTTTCAAGAAGTGCATCTCCTGACAGTTCAGAACCATCCTTTACACTTTGCAGGGTTATATCGAATTTATAGTTTTTCATCTGCGCTTCCATAACAGTGCCGCTAAAGAGCTTCTGTCCAAGAAAATGCTGATATACATCCGCGGTACTGAATTCGTAGGCAACACATACCTTTTTTTCATTACCTGTAACCCGTGCCACATCTCTTACCGTTACGGGAAGCCCGTTTTCAAGAGACTGCACTTTGCTGTTGTTGTACTCCTCCGCTTCCTTCACTACCATATCTGACAATTCTTCCGTATCATAATAATCCTTGTCAAAATCCTCTACCAGATATGCCATTACTCTTCCATCCTTTAACAGAGAGACCGTCGGTCTGTCTATCACCTCAGGAAGCTTTGCTTCACCACAGCTACACAAACACAGTGCTGTAAGCAAAATAACACCCCATATTCTTTTACACATTTTCATAATATTCTCCCTCACTGCATGTCGAATACATAACATTATACCTAACTTGCCTGCGAATTTCAACAGAGAGTTTTCAGTATCTCAAGACTTTTAAAATTATGGTCCATAAAACGCTTCCTGTATCTGTCTGCCACAATCTGCAATTCCTCAAGCACCCGGTTATTCACATTAAAGGTATAAAGCTTTTCAATGCTGCTTGCTTCTATGTAGGAAAGTGCATATACGGATGACTGTTCTAACGTCATATCCTGCGGTACTCCCGGATATTCTCCGTTTATTACAATAGCTTTCAATTCAAAAATACACTTAATCAGACTGTTGGGAATTGATGGTGCCGACAATGCTTTCAGCGACTGATACAGAAGCTTTAACATCTGGCGCTCGTCATTGTTTTCTCTGGTATAATAATCTGCCACCTCCGCAAAATACATACCGAAGTATGCCCCTTCAAAATCAGTCATAAGCTCTTCAAAATAATTTTGAATCGTTGCTTCCGATATGGTATATGCATTTTTCCCTTCATAAAGCCTGAAAACACCAAAAGAAAAAGGATTGGTCGCTGCTGCCAGGCGGTTGCCCGGCTTCCTTGCCCCCTTGGCAAAGGCAGAGATTTTTCCTTTTTCTTTGGTAAGCAGACAGACGCGCCTGTCGTATTCACCGACGGCGCTCTGTTTTAATATCATTCCTGTTACATTAATAAAATCCTGCATAAGGCACTGCTCCCTGCTGCCTGTCACTCATTTCCTCGACTTCGCTTTTTTGCTTTCTTTCATCAACTGCAAAGTTCTCACCTTTTTCCTTTGGCAGCATAGCTTTATAAGACAAATAATCCTCGATTTTTCCTGTGCTTTCAAATTGTTTCCAGTAACTACCTGTCTCCATGGTACGCTTCCCCCTAATCAATTTTGTAAAATGATTACCTGTATTAGGGTTCGCAATTTAGCATTTTCTATTCGTTCATGGAGATATCTTTGGGGTTATATCCAAAATTTTTCAGAAGGAAATCACTGTCACGCCAATCCTTCTTTACCTTCACCCAAAGCTGTAAATTCACCTGCATTTCCAGCAAATCCTCGATGTCGGGACGGGCTGAGGAGCCGATTTTTTTGAGCATCTGACCACCTTTTCCAATAATAATTCCCTTGTGGGAATCCCTCTCACATACAATGGTAGCGTCTATATCACAGATGTGCTTACGCTCCTTCATGCTCTCTATACTGACGGCGATTCCGTGGGGAATCTCCTCCTCCAAAAGTCTCAGTGCCTTTTCTCTGATAAGCTCTGCCACTATCTGACGCATGGGCTGGTCCGTGATGGTATCCTCGTCATAAAAAGCAGGTCCGTAGGGTAAATATTTTAAGATACACTGTACCAATGCATCCGTATTGTCTCCCATAAGAGCGGACACCGGTACAATTTCGTGAAAATCCATTTCCTTGCGGTACGCATCTATAAAGGTAAGTACCTCTTCACGCTTAACCCTATCAGTCTTATTGATAACCAGAATGACAGGTGTCTTCGTCTTCTTCAGTTGCTCAATAATATGCTTTTCGCCTGCACCGATGTATGTTGTAGGCTCCACTAGCCACAGGATTACATCCACTTCGTTCAAGGTACGCTCAGCCACATTCACCATATAATCGCCCAGCTTATTCTTTGCCTTGTGAATACCGGGGGTATCCAAAAAAACTATCTGACCTTCCTCAAGAGTCAGTACCGTCTGAATGCGGTTTCTGGTAGTCTGAGGTTTATTGGACGTAATGGCAATCTTCTGTCCGATAAGCTGATTCATCAGTGTGGATTTCCCAACATTGGGTCTGCCGATTAAGGTTACAAAGCCTGCTTTAAATGCCGGATTTTCGCTCATAATGTCTCCATTTCATCTGTTAATTTTGCAGGGGATTCTCTCCTCCTGTATTCTGTGTAGGATTCATCTGCTGAAGTGCTCCTGCATAGGGTACCTGGTACTGTGTCTGTACAGCAGCTTCCCGTTTTTTACGGTTTTTCTTAATAATACGTCTTATGATAATCACTGCCACTGCAATAATAACTGCCCAAATCAAAAGATAGGGAACCGAAACCGTAAACCAGATGAAAAACTCTACAAAGCCGTCCTTTATGGATTTTAAATTATCCACAAAGCCGGAGCTGATACGCTCCCAGGTACTCTCCTCCTCAACGGGTGTAAATACCTCTACTTCGTTAATATACAGATTAATTGTGCTGTAGTCAACCTTATTATCATAGGTTCTAAGCTGTGATTCCATGCTCTGAATCTGATAACGCAAATCGGAAAGTCTGCTTTCAATGGTAATCAGTTCATCAATGGTCTCTGCCCGCTCCATCAGCTGAAGCAGTCTGTCCTGCTCGGCAATCAGAGCCTTCTTATGGCTGTCAAGGTCCACATAGGTCAGTGTGATATCCTTAACGGACTCGGAACGGCTGATTACATTGCTGATACCGGATATTTCTCCTAAGAAAGCATCCAGCTTCGCCTGAGGAATGCGGATGATGATATTGGCGTTTCTTGCACCGCTCTTATAGCTGTAATAGGAACGTCCGTTATACAGCTCCATATTCTCTATGTAACCGCCAAGCGCCTTTACCTGCTGCTCCACGCATGCTACCAGTTCATCAAACTCCTGCGTCTCCACATTCATGTCAACAGTCTTAATCAGCTTTCGTTCTGTAGCAGCTGCACTTTCCTTAACGCTTTCGCCCTGGGGCTTTGAGGCTGTGCTGCCGGTTTCCATGCCTGCTCCGTCATACTTTGCAGACTCCTCCATGACAGTATCCATCTCCACATACTCCATATCCATGGAGGGCTTCATCGCCCCTGTGGAATTGAAGGAAGTGTCATAGGCCTCTGTCATCTTGTCACTCATGGCCGCACCGCAGCCTGATAACGTAAGTATGGTGCTGATTACCAATAGTCCTGTAAACAATCTTTTCTTTTTCATAGTTCCTCCCTTTCCGAGGGTATCCCCTCTCAAAACCTCTCTATAAGATTAGGGCAGGCTAAAGTAAGTCTGCCCTGTTATCCCTATAGACGAACATTTCTAGAAAAGGTTCTCAATTTTCATGAACTTATTCTGTTCCTCTTTGATTTTCACGGAATTGCCCACAACGCAAAGGAAGTCATCCTCCATAAATGCCTTAACATGACCTGCAAGGGCACGGATATCCTCCGGTGTAGCATTCAATATCTCATCGCGCTCCTTCTGCTGCATATCGGCTGTAATGCCTGTCATATATGCAGTTAAGGACTGAAGTCCCTTCGCCGCAGGATTTAAGGGCACATCCAAATCGCTGACGGTACCGATGATATACTGGGTCATGGTACGCTCATCCGCCTCAAATTCTTCAATCGCCGCTGCTGCCTTCTCATACACCTCGATGGTCTTTGCCAGATTGGGGTCTCTGTAGGATACAAAATAGCAGTCTCCCGATTTACCAAAACCGCACATACATCCGTAAGCGCCGCCTTTTACCCTGACATTGGTCCAGAGATATTCATATCCCATCATGACCTTTAATACCTTGAGTGCTCCCGTGTAGGAAAGACCCTTTTTGCGGAAATTACCTGCACGACAGACAAACTGTACCTGAGCGGAAGTCATAAAGCCTTCATTCTTCTTATCAGGAACCGGTTTGTAGCTTTCTGTCTGCACGGGAGTAGTATAAAGGACTTCCTTCAATGCGGTAACCGGTTTCTCTAACCTACAGGCAGCCTCTTCTTCACTGACAAAATCAACCATCAGTCTTTCCTTGCGGAAAATCATCTGAGCCAGTGTTTTAAGCTTCTCAATAAGCGCGTCCTTTTCTTCTTCAAAATGCTCCACCAGATGAGACACCAGGCGGAAGAAAGGAATACCGGACAAAATCTCATCAGCTGCTTCGGAAACGCTGCCGTAGGAAAGGGCTCTTCCCGCTGCCACACTGTGGCCGGAGGAGGTCATCTGTGACTGCATACGTGACTTACCTTCTGCAAGGATTTCATACAATCTCTTGGTATCCGTAAAGTCACTACTCAGCATGATCTCCTGCATCAGGTCAATTGCCTTCTCCAGATTCTCATAGAGTACCTTTGTCTTAAACTCCATGGTGGCACGATACTTTGTAAGATCCTCAATATTACCGTATACATTGTTTACCACAGACATACCGCCCGTCACCAGGTTCATCTCATTGAACAGGTCACCGTATTTGTAATTCTCAGTATTCAAAAGTCCCAGACAGCTCTTCAAAATACCCACATAAGGGAAATACTCCTCCGGGATATTATCCAGTTCAAAGATTAGGCGCAAATAACCGATACCGTTGGTAAAGAGATTATGATACAAAAGCTTGGTATCGCCGATAGTTCTCTCTTCATTGACAAAGCCGGGAGCCTCTCGCTTCATATCTGCGCGTGTAAGCATGGGAATCTTTTCCAAATCCTCCTTGGCGTCATCTGTCTCCTGGAATTCATTCAAGGACTGATAATCAGCAATCACCTTCTGAATCTCTTCATCGGTCATCTTAGACTTTTTCTCTTTAAGCTGTTCCTTTAACGTCTGCTCCTGCTTCTCCAAAAGGCCACACACAGGCTGTAAAATCACAATACTTCTATGTGTATTCTCAAGCAGATACTTCCTTACCAGCTCTTCATAATAGCCGGTACCCACATACTTTTTAAGTGCTGCGAAGGTATCATTTGCCTCGATGTGAATAAATGGCTTTGTATCATCATAGAGCCAGCTGTCCAACATCTGCAGACCGTACATCAGTCCCTTGGGATAGGAACCAAAATCAGCCTCTCGATACTTAAATTCAAAGAAATTAATGGCTGCCAAAAGCGCTTTCTCGTTAAATCCGTCTTTTACAATCTTCTGAAGGACTTCCTCGATGGTATCAAGGAACGCCTTTTCCTTTAACATATCCGTATCCTTTGCAACGATTGAAAAGAAGGGCTGTTTGATACCGTTTTCAAACACACTGTACACATCCCTGCCGATGCCCTTGTCAATCAATGCCTGCTTAAGGGGTGCACCGGGTGCGGAACAGAGTGCATAATCCAAAATCTTAAACGCCACATAAAGCTCCTTGTCCAGACTGTCTGCCACAGACACATTCAGGGAAAGATAAGCGTTCTCCTCCTCTTTGTCACCATCATTGATGGGGTATTCCTTCACGATACGTCTCGTCTCATCAAAGGCCTTCTGCTCACCGATTTCAGAATCCACTTCTATCTTTTCAAAACGTGACAGATACTGCTCATCAATAAAGGTAAGCTGTTTTGCCATATCCATATCACCGTACAGATAAATATAACTGTTGGAGGGATGATAATATTTACTGTGGAATGCAAGGAACTGCTCATAGGTAAGGGAAGGGATATCCTCAGGGTCACCGCCGGATTCGTAGCCGTAGGTGGTATCAGGATACAGAGCATTCATCATCTCCCGCTCAAGCACATCCTTGGGAGAAGAAAATGCACCCTTCATCTCATTGTAAACCACACCGTTTATCTGAAGCTCATCCTCCGCACTTTCCATCTCATAGTGCCAGCCCTCCTGACGGAAGATGTTCTCATTCTTGTAGATATTGGGATAAAATACCGCATCCAGATATACCTGCATCAGATTCTCGAAATCCTTGTCATTGCAGCTTGCCACGGGATACAGTGTCTTATCGGGATAAGTCATGGCATTCAAAAAGGTATTCAGAGAGCCCTTTACAAGCTCCACAAAAGGGTCCTTGATAGGAAACTTCTCGGAACCGCAAAGCACGGAATGCTCCAAAATATGGGCAACACCGGTAGAATCCTTTGGGGGAGTTCTAAAACCGATATAAAACACCTTATTGTCATCATCATTGGAAATCAGTGCCACCTTCGCACCGGTCTTTTTGTGATGGAGCAGATATCCCTTACTGTTGATATCATCCATCTGTCTTTCCTCTAACAGTTCATATGTTGTCAAATCCTCAAGTCTCATAACAATACCTTCCTTCTTCATTTTCCTAAAATGCCATAAGCGCCAGCTTACTCAAACAAAGCTCCGTAATCACAACACCTTTTTCTTCCTTCTGCGCAGGAGTCATCTGTACCAGCTTTTCTATAGGCAGAACCTTTGTGGTGTATTCCTTTTTACGCTTGCCGGTAATGGTCTTTTTTTCTTCGATAATATTTATCTTTACCTTTGCCTTAAGCTGCTTATATATCTGCACGAGGAAGCTCTTTTCATCCAGATAATAAAGATGAGTCTCTAAAGTGTCCTCTCTATCCGACTCTGGCAAGAGATAACGCTCTGTAATCAGGCGGAATTTAAAAGTGATGTCCTCTTTTGCCAAAATCTCGCCCAAGGTATATTTGGTACCAAGATACAGATTTCCCACATCCTGCATGCAGTATTTATAATCTTCATATGTTGTCTTTTGCATTCTAATTCTCCACATCCATATCGATATACTCTATTTTAAATCCGCTCATACGAACCGCATCACGGATGGCCTTCTCTGACAGCTTGATTTCCGCCGCAAGCTCCTCCACCGTTACATTCCTGTGCAAATCCTCGGAAAGCTCCTTTGCCTTCTCCAGCACAAGATTCACCTTATCCGCAACCTTCTGATCTTCCTTCTCGTTTTGAAGATTCTCCTGAATGTATTCCTCCATGGCATCCATAATCAGCTTGCCAAGCATTCCCTGGGCTTCTGAGGGTGCTTCCAAGCTTCCAAGCATGGTTACGCCTACAGCCAGTGCCACATTTCCCTCACCGATTAAATCCTCCAAAAACACTCCCTGTCCCGCATAGAGCTTAGATATCTCCACTACATCGGGTAAATAAATTTCCACCAGTTTATTCTGAGCAGCCACATCTCCCGCCATGGCCTGAATAGTGAAGGCTTCCTTCTGTCCATCCGTATAAACAGGAAGTGCTGCTATTTCATCCAAATACTCCTGCAAATAGTCCTTTTCTTCGTCGGTCAGATAGTCATCCATATTTACAGGCTGTCCGATACCCACTTTATGCTTTACTAAATAGTCAAATACCATCTGTAACTGCTCATTGTCCAATCCCAGCGATGCAAACGCTTCCTGCACCTGTTCTTCGCTGACACAGTTGCCCTGTTCCTTTGCAAGGGAGCGCACCTGTTCCAAGGTCTTTGCAAATAATACTTCTTTATTCATAGATAAAATCTCCTTAATTTACTTCACATGTTCATGGGTAAATAAATGGTCCTGGCAATATTCATAGTTACCGTTACACTTGGAACAAAATCTGAACTCCAATTCCGGATACTCTTCATCCGTTCTTCCACAGATGGCACATTTGTGTTTTGTAATGCCCGGATTGTATTTTACCTGCTGCTTAAACTCCGTTCTTCGCTTAATCTCTTTTGGCTTCATGTAGGACAAATTCCTGGAACGCAAATAGAATATCACAAAGTTAAGCAGTGAAGCTCCCACCACAAACTTGCTGAAGATATCTCCCGCAATCACAATGTACACCATCAAAACCGCATCCAGAATACCCATCCATTTTACTTTCACGGGAATAAAGAACATAAACAGCACTCTCGCCTCCGGATAAGTTGCCGCAAATGCCATAAACACGGAAAGAGTCAGGTAGTAAGTGTTAAACACCTGCTCCGCGCCAAGGCCCTGCATATTATAGGTCCATACATACGCAAAGGTTTCCGGTGTAGTCTTAAAAAAATACACATACCCCATGCACAAAAAGCTTCCCACAACAGTCAATAACAGGCCTGTCAACATAAATACATTATAGCGGTAAGTGCCTAAGGTCCGCTCCATGGTAGTTCCGATACTGTAGGTAAAGTATAATAAAATAACCACAAAAAAGATAGTCGATGCATTCAAAGTATCCGGCGGTATAATCAGCCATGTAAAAATTCTCCAAACCTGCCCTTTTAAAATCCAGTAGGGGTCCAAGGTCAACAAGGAAAAAAAGGTATCATTGACCAACTGGATAATATACCCCACGATATAACTCAAAATAAATACCAATGTCAGATTCGGTATGGCATACTTGCCGAATTTCTTTTCAAACTTACTCATTTTACACTCCTTAACTTACACTGCCACAAGGCAAGTGTTTTCTTCATACATGAAGGCGCCCTAAGACGCATATTCTATTTTATCATTCCCGCCCCAAGAAGTAAACAAACCATTTTACATTTAACAGACTTTTTAGTTTTTTAAGTTTTTTGTTCGTTGCATTTTGTCCTTTTGTGTCGTATAATGCAAAGTGATGTCTTTTTATACATAGGAAGGATGTATCTTCATGAAGTTACAACAAAACGAAGCAACCTTAGGTATTGACATTGGTTCCACCACTGTCAAAATTGCAATTTTAGATGATAATCATAACATATTATTCTCTGATTACGAAAGGCACTTTGCCAACATCAGGGAAACACTTTCTGCCCTCTTGCAGAAAGCATATAAGGAATTGGGAAATCTCACATTATATCCCATGATTACCGGTTCCGGCGGTCTCACCCTGGCTAATCATTTGGGTGTTCCCTTTACCCAGGAGGTTATTGCAGTGGCTACCTCCTTACAGGAGCTTGCCCCCAAAACCGATGTAGCTATTGAGCTTGGCGGTGAGGATGCCAAAATTATTTATTTCGAGGGCGGTAATGTAGAGCAGCGTATGAACGGTATCTGTGCAGGCGGTACCGGCTCCTTTATCGACCAGATGGCATCTCTGATTCAGACAGATGCCGCTGGACTTAACGAATATGCCAAAAATTATAAGTCTTTGTATACCATCGCCGCTCGCTGTGGTGTATTTGCAAAGACCGATATCCAGCCCCTTATTAATGAGGGTGCTACCAAGGAAGACTTATCCGCTTCCATTTTCCAGGCAGTGGTAAATCAGACCATCAGCGGTCTTGCCTGCGGTAAGCCCATCCGTGGTCATGTAGCCTTTTTAGGCGGTCCCCTTCACTTCTTATCCGAACTGAAGGCGGCATTTATCCGCACTTTGAAATTGGATGAGGAGCATATTATTGATACCGACAACTCCCACCTGTTTGCGGCAATCGGTTCTGCGCTGAATGCAAAGCCCGAGGTGTCTGTAAGTATGGAGGAAATGGTCGGCAAGCTTTCCTCCGAGATACATATGGAATTTGAAGTGGAACGTATGGAACCCCTCTTCGCAGACGAGGCAGAATACGAAAGCTTTAAGACCCGTCACGGCGCACATCATGTACAGACCCGTGATTTGTCAGGGTACAAAGGAAATGCTTTCCTGGGTATTGATGCCGGCTCCACCACCACCAAAATTGCACTGGTTGGCGAGGACGGCTCCCTCTTGTACTCCTTCTACTCTAACAATGACGGAAGTCCCTTAAATACAGCTATCCGTTCCTTAAAAGAAATTTATTCCCTTCTTCCCGAAGGTGTGAATATTGTGCGTTCCTGCTCCACCGGTTATGGTGAGGCATTAATGAAGGCTGCCTTCCTTTTGGATGACGGCGAGGTTGAGACCGTTGCCCACTACTATGCAGCTGCCTTCTTTAATCCTCAGGTGGATTGTATTTTGGATATCGGCGGTCAGGACATGAAGTGTATCAAGATTAAAAATCAGACCGTTGACAGCGTACAGCTGAATGAGGCATGCTCCTCCGGCTGTGGTTCCTTTATTGAAACCTTTGCAAAATCCTTAAATTATAGTGTACAGGACTTCGCACAGACCGCTCTTTTTGCAAAGCATCCCATTGACCTTGGTACCCGCTGTACCGTATTTATGAACTCCAAGGTTAAGCAGGCCCAGAAGGAAGGCGCTTCCGTTGCAGATATTTCCGCAGGTCTTGCCTACTCTGTTATCAAGAATGCATTGTTTAAGGTTATCAAAGTGTCCGACGCTTCCGAGCTTGGACGTAACATCGTGGTACAGGGTGGTACCTTCTACAACGATGCCGTTCTTCGAAGCTTTGAAAAAATTGCAGACTGTGAAGCAATCCGTCCTGACATTGCAGGTATCATGGGTGCCTTCGGTGCCGCTTTGATTGCACGTGAACGTTTCGAGGATAACTTTGAGACCACCATGCTCTCCTATGAGAAAATCTGCGCATTACAGTTTGAGACAAGTATGGCTAAATGTAAGGGCTGTACCAACAGCTGCCGTCTCACCATCAACAAGTTCTCCGGTGGTCGTCAGTTTGTATCCGGTAACCGCTGTGAGCGCGGTATCGGCGGTCAGAAGAACGCAAATAATGTACCCAACCTTTTTGAATATAAGCTGGAGAGATTTTTCCACTATCCCGCACTGGAGCCCGACCAGGCACCCAGAGGTACTGTGGGTATTCCCAGAGTGCTAAATATGTACGAAAACTATCCTTTCTGGCATACCTTCTTTACCAGATTAGGATATCGTGTAGTACTGTCACCCGTTTCTAACCGTAAGATTTACGAGCTTGGTATTGAGTCCATCCCCAGCGAATCCGAGTGCTATCCTGCAAAGCTGGCACACGGTCATGTAAGCTGGTTAATCAAGCAGGGCGTAGACTTTATCTTCTATCCCGCCCTGTTCTATGAGCGAAACGAATTTGAGGAGGCAAACAATCACTACAACTGTCCTATTGTTACCTCCTACTCTGAAAATATCAAGAATAATGTAGAGGAAATCAGTAACGGAGATGCCATTCTCCGCAATCCTTTTATGTCCTTTAAGAGCCCTGAGACAATCAGTTATGCTCTTATCAGAGAGTTTAAAGAGATTCCCGCTGCAGAAATCGAGGCAGCATGTAAGGAAGCTTGGGAAGAGCTAGACAATGCCCACAAGGATATACAGAAAAAGGGCGAAGAAGTTATCAAGTATTTGGAGGAAACCGGAAAACGCGGTATCGTTTTGGCAGGCCGTCCTTATCATATTGACCCGGAAATCAACCATGGTATTCCGGAGCTGATTACTTCCTTTGACATTGCAGTGCTTACCGAGGATTCCATTTCCCACCTGGCAGCACCGGAGCGACCTTTGATAGTCTCCGACCAGTGGATGTATCACTCCAGACTTTACGCTGCGGCAAGCTATGTAAAGACTGTGGAGAATCTGGATTTGATTCAGCTTAACTCCTTCGGCTGCGGTCTGGATGCTGTTACCACCGACCAGGTAAATGATATTCTTTCCGGCTCCGACAAGATTTATACCTGCTTAAAGATTGACGAGGTAAATAACTTAGGTGCAGCAAGAATCCGTATCCGCTCCCTGCTTTCCGCTATCCGTGTCCGTGAGAAGCTGGGCAAGAAGCGCACCATCCGTTCTTCTGCTATTGAAAAGGTAAGCTTTACCGAGGAAATGCGCAAGAATTATACTATCCTCTGTCCTCAGATGTCACCCATCCACTTTGACATTTTGCAGCCGGCATTTAATGCCTGCGGCTACAATTTCGTGGTAATGGACAATGACAATAAACATTCCGTGGACGTGGGACTGAAATATGTAAACAACGACGCCTGCTATCCTTCCCTTTTGGTAGTGGGACAGATTATGGAGGCTTTGCTTTCCGGCAAATACGATTTGAACAAGACTGCCATCATTATGACCCAGACCGGCGGTGGCTGTCGTGCGACCAACTATATCGGCTTTATCAGAAGGGCTCTGAAAAAGGCCGGCATGGAGCAAATTCCCGTTATCTCCCTGAATCTGGGCGGTATCGAGAGCAATCCCGGCTTCCATATGAATGCGGATTTACTGCTCCGCGCTGCCATCGGTGCTCATTTCGGCGATATCTTTATGCGTTGTACCTACCGTATGCGCCCTTATGAGGCTAATCCCGGTAGTGTGGATGCCGTACATAAAAAATGGCTTACTGTGGTACAGGAATTTGTCTGCGCAAAGCATATGAATCTGTTTAAGTTTAACAAACTGTGCCGCCAGATTATCCGTGACTTTGATGCCATCCCGCTTCTTGATATCAAGAAGCCCCGTGTTGGTATTGTAGGTGAGATTCTTGTGAAATTCTCCCCCGCCGGAAACAACCATCTGGTTGAGCTTCTGGAGTCCGAGGGTGCAGAAGCAGTTGTTCCTGATTTGATTGACTTTATGCTCTACTGCTTCTATAACCAGATTTACAAGGCAGAGCATCTTGGCACCAGCAAGAAAGCTGCCCGACTGTGTAATTTGGGTATATGGGGCATTGAAAAGGTACTTCGCAAGGCTTCAAACAAGGAGTTTAAAAAGAGTAAGCACTTTACACCGCCCACTCCCATCCGTGAAACGGTCGCTATGGCCAAGCCCATCGTTTCCATCGGTAACCAGACCGGTGAAGGTTGGTTCTTAACCGGTGAAATGGTAGAACTGATTCACGATGGCGTACCCAACATCGTGTGTACACAGCCCTTTGCCTGTCTGCCCAATCACGTGGTTGGTAAGGGTGTTATCAAGGCACTCAGAAAGGCTTATCCACAGTCCAATGTGGTTGCCATCGACTATGATCCCGGTGCCAGCGAAGTAAATCAGCTGAACCGTATCAAGCTGATGTTGTCTACCGCACAGAAGAATTTGGAGAAATGATGTATTAACAATAATAAAATTAAACGGTGATACCGGAAGCCCTAGATGGCACCATAGTACAGCAGGCACGCGCTCGCTATGCTTCGCATCGCAGCGGTACTAAGCTCGCTTAATTGCATCTTACGATGCAATTACCTCGCTAAGGACCGGCGTGCTCAGAATGCGCTGCTGTTACCATGGTGCCATCTAGGCTTCGTATAACCGTTTTTTACACAACTGATAATAACAAGAAAGTTCTGCCGCCCACGGTAGCTGTTTTTTGTGAATAGTGAAGGATGGCTGCATTTTCAAGCATTGCACTATGAAACACAGGGTAAATCGCTCACGACGAGCGATTTAGGTGCGCCCGTACATGGATGTATCGTGCGCACTGACCCGGAAGTTATGATTCTCTTACTGCAATGCTTAGAAAATACCCATCCGCAACTCTGAATCATAAAAACAGCTACCGTGGGCGGCAGAGCATTTTTACCATCTTTTTTATTATCAAAATATTTTCCTTGCAAATAATGAGAATTCGTGTTATTCTGTAATTCCCTTTCGCCTAAGGGGACAACTAAATATTTTACCTTCGGTATTTGACTGGCAAAATCCAGTCAAAACCAGACCGACTTGGCAAGATATCCTGCGGTTTACCGCAAATATTACTACCAGGAGGAAGTAACCATGATTACAATGAAAGGCATTTGCAAATCGTACAAGGTTGCAAAAAGGAATGCAGGCTTTAAGGAAGCCTGTAAAGCACTGTTTCACAGGGAGCATGAGCTCATTCATGCCCTAAAGGATGTAAGCTTCACCATTGACGACGGAGAAATGGTAGGCTACATCGGTCCTAACGGAGCCGGTAAAAGCTCCACCATAAAAATTCTAAGCGGAATCCTCGCACCGGACAGCGGTATGTGCGAAGTTGACGGCAGAATCCCATGGAAATGCCGCAAAGAGCATGTACGGGAAATCGGCGTAGTCTTCGGACAACGCTCACAGCTGTGGTGGGACATTCCCGTGATAGATTCCTTTGAGCTGTTAAAGGAAATCTATTCTGTTTCTACCCCAAGCTATAATCAAAAATTGGAGGAACTCACGGAGCTTCTGCAGCTTTCAGAGATTCTAAGGACTCCCACAAGGCAGCTCTCTCTCGGTCAGAGAATGCGTTGTGAAATTGCTGCGTCCCTACTTCACAGCCCCAGGCTACTGTTTCTGGACGAGCCTACCATCGGTCTTGACGCTGTTTCCAAGCTGGCAGTGCGGGATTTTATCAAACGGCTGAATGAAGAGCACAAGACAACCGTCCTTCTCACCACTCACGACATGCAGGATATTGAGGCGATTGCCAACCGTGTCATACTAATCGGTAAGGGGCAGGTACTTTTGGATGGTTCATTGGATGATATGAAAAGGGCTGCCATGACTTCCGGAGATGATATGTCCGAAGACTCAAAGAATCTGGACCTGATTGTTGCGGATTTATATCACAACTTAAACATTCTGTAGGAGGTGGATCATGAGAAAATACTATTTTTTCTTCCGCATGCGCTTTGCCACCGGACTGCAATACCGCATGGCGGCAATCACAGCTCTCACCACCCAGTTTTTCTGGGGACTTATGGAATGTCTTGCCTACAAGGCACTTCTTGACTCCAATGCCATAAAAGCCCCCATGGATTATTCCGCGCTGGTCTCCTACATATGGTTAAAGGAAGCCTTTCTGGCATTGTTTAACACCTGGGCAGCCGACAATGATGTCTTTAATATGATTCTGGACGGTGGCATCTCATATGAGCTGTGCAGACCTTTGTCCGTGTATAAAATGTGGTTTGCCCGCACCATAGGCGGCAGAATGTCAGAAGCACTGCTTCGTTGCATTCCGGTTTTGTTATGTGCCTGCCTGCTTCCAGCCCCCTACCGCATAAGTGCTCCGGCAAGCATCGGTTGCTTTTTTCTCTTTCTATTTACCATGCTAATTGCTTTGGGCGTAACGGTCTCCTTTTGTATGTTGATATATATTCTCTGCTTTTTTACCGTGTCACCGAACGGCTGGAGAGTCTTTTTTATGGGAGCCGTGGACCTTTTAGCAGGATTGGTTGTGCCGATTCCTTTTATTCCGCAGCCCTACCGCAGTATCATCGAATGTCTGCCATTTGCCTCCATGAGCAATGTCCCTTTTCGTATTTATAGTGGAGATTTACAGGGTATGGAAATGATAACTGCAATTGGCTTACAGGTATTCTGGTTGTTTGCACTAATCGGACTGGGAAGCGTTATCTGCCGTTTGGCGCAAAGACGAGTTGTAATACAGGGAGGTTGAGACATGAAAAGTATACGATTATATTTTAAATATGTTTCCGCTGTGCTTACAAGCACCATGCAGTATAAGCTCTCCTTTTTGCTTATGTGCATCGGCAGATTTATCGTGGCATTCAGCGGATTTATCGGTATCTCCTTTCTCTTTTCCGGATTTGCCGGGATTAAAAATTACAGCTATGGCGAGGTACTTCTATGTTTCTCCATCGTCCAGGCCGCCTTTTCCCTTTCAGAATGCCTCTTCAGCGGCTTCAAAGGCTTTTCAGGGCTTGTGAAAAGAGGAGATTTTGACCGCATGCTGCTGCGCCCCCGCAGTCTGATTTTACAGGTCATCGGAAGCCGCTTTGAGCTTGGAAGAATTGGTCCTCTTCTTACCGCAGGCATTACACTTATCGTAGGAATCCGTACCTGCGAACTACACCTTAACATCATGCGAATCATCACCCTGATTCTTATGATATTAGGAGGCATGGTACTATTCAGTGCTCTATTTTTATTGGGTGCTACCATAAACTTCTTTTCCATAGAAGACGGCGGTATCATCAATGTGCTGACCTACGGTGGAAAGGACCATGGCAAATACCCCATTGATATCTATGGGGAAGGGCTGAAGAAATTTTGTACTTTCTTAATTCCTTACACACTGTTTCAGTACTACCCCTTGCAGTATCTGCTTGGTAAAACAGACAATTCCATGTATGCGTTTTTCCCGCTGGGTACAGTAGTATTCTTAGTTCTGTGCTATGCATTCTGGCGGTTTGGGGTGAGAAATTATAAGTCTTGTGGGAATTAGTAACATAAAAATCCCCCTAAGAAACTCCTATTCAGAGAGAACATCTTAGGGGGACTATTCTATAGTTCTATATTATTTATTTTTTCACAAAATGCATTTAAGTTTTCGACTTCCGTTGCATATATAAGCCAAGCATTTAGTCTATCCATATCCTGTTGCTCATATATTTTCCGATTCACCTCATCTGTCATTTCAAAACGCTTTTTCAAAATATTTACAATACTCTGCTGTATTCCTTCTCGAATTCCACATTCTCGCAAATATTCCTCATCTTCCATCAGTCTCATATAATCACCTGTCACTCCTATATCATACTTTACATTTTCTATCATGCGGTGAATCTCTTGTAAATCATGATTGATGGCATTCTGCGCACTGGTGTACTCCATGTAACATAGCAGTTCCTTCAGTTCCCTAGACGGATTACCTTTCGTGCCCTTGGTATACAAGAATAACGTCCTAGCGCCATCTTCATAGGGCATATCCGGTTCTTCCATGCATCCACTCTTGATGGTATACACCATACGGTCCATTCCGAAGGGGTCAAAGGGTACAATCATGATAATGATGACATTCTTCAAATTCTTATAAGTTTCCCCTGCCCGCAGACTTCTGGTGTCAATCTTGGCATGGTAAAACCGTACCCTCTTTGGCAATGCTTTCACAGATGTGTCGGAATTGTTTTTCTCCGGCTCCACGTCATAAACCGTCGCCACATCTCCAGACACTAACGCTTCTTCGTCCTCTTCAATGTACACGTCGAGGCGTGTTCCGTGGAGTCCGGTGTCATTGCCATAATACACCTTCTGGGGTGTAATGTGCAGTTTCCCGAAATCCCTTCCAAAAATGATTTTCAGTAGTCTTCTGCTGAATTCCTCGCCTATCCCGGGATAGGTCACCACGGAACCGAACAGAAAGTTGTCCATGAGATTCATCTCACTTAGAGCTTTTCTTTTCATATATCTCTCCTTTTCTGCGGAGAGAACATAATCACATACCTGACTCTGACTTCTGCATCCCTCCGCCCTATTTAGTTTTCATATGGGGGAAGTAATGCCGAATTGGCTTGAATGTCCCGATATGTAATTGTATTTTATCATTTATATTATGTTTTGTCAACTGCTATTTTGTAATCGATTTAACGTTATTTTTTTAAAAGTAAGCGACCGGATAATCGGCTGCCTTACATATAAACATATTTCATTTTTAAGACGCACACTGCGTACGCTCTTCCACATATTTTTTCAACAGGTCTGCCACTTCCGCAGAACTCAAACCGGATTCGTTAATCAAATCTCCTACGGTCTCAAGCTCCTTGCGACGTTTTTCTTCAAACAGCTCCTCCAATTCTCTCTTTTCAGATTCAATACGGATAAGCATTGCCTGAATCAGCTCCTGCTTTGCGGTTATTTTCTCTTCTATGGTCTTTCTCTGTCCTCTTGCCATAATTGCCTCCTTTTATTGTGACAGTATGTACTGTCTATTCAGTATAGTATATGGACAAGATGTGGAAATTATACCATCATTTTACAATTCGTAGGGCGTTACCTGATACACATAATAATTCAGCCAATTGCTGTACAGATTGTTGCTGTGGGAACGCCACTGCAAAAGCGGCTTCTCATTGGGATTATCCTGTGGATAATAGTTGTAAGGTACCTGAATGGGCAGCCCCTTATTTAAATCCCTAAAGTACTCATTATTGAGGGTGTATCGGTCATATTCGGGGTGACCTGTCACAAAAATCTTTTTACCCTCTTCTGCAATAGCTAAGAATACACCTGCATCGGGAGATTCTGCCAGCACGGTTAAATCCTTGCAGGCATGGATTGCCTCCGCGGGGGTTTCCGTGTGACGGCTGTGAGGTGCCAAGAAAATATCGTCAAAGCCTCTCACCAGAGGAATCTTACGGTTAGCCACTTTATGCTCGTAAATACCAAACAGCTTCTGAGGCAGCTGCTTTTTGTTGATTCCGTAATAGTGGTAAAATCCTGCCTGCGCTGCCCAGCAAATATGCAGGGTGGAGGTTACATGAATCTCTGCCCAATCCAGAATCTCACAAGTTTCCTCCCAATAATCCACTTCCTCAAAGGAAATATCCTCTACCGGCGCACCGGTGACAATCATACCGTCAAACTTGCGGTCACGGATTTCATCCAAAGTAGTGTAAAACTTATTCAAATGACTTGCAGGGGTATTTAAGGAAACATGACTCTTTACATTCATAAAGGTCACATCCACCTGCAAAGGGGTGTTTGACAGGGCACGAAGAAGCTGCAACTCCGTATCCTGCTTCACAGGCATATTGTTTAAAATAAGTACCTGCAGGGGACGAATATCCTGATGCATTGCACGGAACTCATCCATTACAAATATATTTTCATTCTCCAATATTTCTTTTGCCGGTAATTCGCTTTGTGTCTTAATGGGCATCATCATATCCTCGAACTTTCTCTTTATTATCACGATTCTATTATCTTACACTTTTTTCGCACATCCCGCAACCCCAAGCTGCAAGATATCTCACAATCAGCCAAAATACTGCTCCAAAAACTGCTCCTCGGATAATATCGGTACATTTAACTCTTTTGCTTTTTTATTTTTTGAGGATGTAGAGGTAACATCATTGTTAATCAGACAGGTGGTTTTACTTGTAACACTACCTGCAACCTTTCCCCCTCTTTGTTCAATCTCATCCTTCAATTCATTGCGGCTTGCGTAATGAATCAGGCTTCCCGTAATGACAAAGGTCATTCCGCTTAAGGTCTGGCTTTCTGCATCCACTTTGAGAACCTCTATGGCAATTTCCTGTAACAGATGATCTATTATCTGCTTTTTTGCTTCATCCTGCATATACTCCACAAACGCCGTGGCAATCACCTCTCCCACGCCCTCTACGGCACTTAAGGTCTCCACGTCGGCACTTCGCAGCTTTTCAAAATCATAATCAAAATGCTTACATAACATCTTTGCATTTGCCACACCGATATTGGCAATACCCAAAGCATAAATCACCCTTGGAAGGGTGGTGTTTTTTGCAACCTCGATACTGTCAATCAGCTTTTGATAGGACTTTTCACCAAAGCCCTCCATATCTACAATATTTTCGCGATGGTCAGTCAGATGAAACAGGTCTGCAAATTCATGGATAAAGCCCTGCTCAATAAACTTTTCCAAAGTTGCTTCCGACAAGCCCTCGATATTCATGGCATCCCTACTGACAAAATGGGTAAAGGACTTAATCTGTTTTGCAGCACAGTTTTCATTGGTACAGTAAAGCGACTGCACTTCGTTTGTCTGACGTATCTGTGTCCTGCCACCGCATACCGGACAAATCTCAGGAATATCCAATGTATCACTGCCCGTAAGATTCTCTGCAATCTGGGGAATAATCATGTTCGCCTTATACACTGTAACGGTATCTCCGATACCAAGCTTTAGACTCTTTACAATACTGATATTATGCACTGAGGCACGACTTACCGTGGTTCCCTCCAGCTCCACCGGTTCAAAAATTGCCACCGGATTAATCAGTCCCGTTCTGCTGGCAGACCATTCCACATCGATAAGCTTAGTCTCTCGAAGCTCGTCTGCCCATTTGAAAGCAATGGAATCTCTCGGAAATTTCGCAGTCCTGCCTAAGGATTTTCCATAAGCAATGTCTTCGTAGGTCAGCACCAATCCGTCTGAAGGAATATCATAATCGGGTATGCTCTTTTCAAAATAAGATATGGCATCTAAAATAGTATCCTCCGTCACCATTTTGTAATCAACCACAGAAAAGCCCTGCTCCCTCAAAAACTCATACTGAGCTTTCTTTGAATTATGAAAATCTACATCGTCTGCTTTTACCAGTGAAAATGCAAAGAACTGTACATTTCTCTTGGCTGTAATCTCATTGTTTAGCTGACGTACGGAACCACTGCACAGATTCCGGGGATTTTTATATTTTTCTTCTTCGGAAGCAATGCCGTCGTTAATCTTTTCAAAATCCGAATAGCTGATAACTGCCTCTCCTCGCAAAACCAGTTCACCCTGATATGATATCTTTAGCGGAAGATTTTTGAAGGTCTTTGCATTGTTGGTCACAACCTCACCGATTTCTCCGTTTCCACGGGTAACCGCTTTTAAAAGCTTACCGTCACGGTAAGTCAGTACCACGGTAAGTCCATCCAATTTCCAACTCAAAACTGCTTCATTCCCCTGCAGCCAGCTTTGTAATTCCTCTCTGCTCTTTGTCTTGCCAAGAGAAAGCATGGGGCTTTCGTGCTGCTCCTTGGGAAGCTCTTCCACTGCTTCATAACCCACTTTCCCCGTAGGGCTGTTAGATAAGATAACACCCGTTTCTCCTTCCAATGCTACCAACTCATCATACAATTTATCGTATTCCCAGTTACTCATAATCTCACGGTCTTCCGCATAGTATGCTTTTGCCGCCAGATTCAACTGTTCTACCAGATATTTCATTCTGTCAATCTTTGATAACTGCATCTTCTCTACCGCCTTATTTTATCTAATCTCAATTTAACATTTTGCATTCTCTATATAATTGTTCCATCTCACTTGAATTTAATTCCCGATATTCACCGGGCTTTAACCCATCTGCCTTTATACTCATGACACGGATTCGCTTCAGGCTTTTCACCTGATACCCAAGTGTCTCACACATCCTGCGTATCTGTCTGTTTACTCCCTGCGTCAAAATGATTTGAAAAGTGTAAGGACCGATTTCACGAATTTCACATGGTCTTGTAGTAAGCTCCAATTCTTTTAGATGAACACCCTTTTCCATATCAGACAAAAAATCAGGTGTTATTTTTTTGTCCACCTTCACTACATATTCCTTCTCATGACGATTTGCTCCGCGCATCATGGCATTTATCAAATCACCGTCATTGGTCAAAAGCAACAGCCCTTCCGAATCCTTATCCAGCCTGCCGGCATAAGTTACGCGCACCGGATACTTTATCATATCCGTCACCTTTTTATCCGCATATTTGTCCTTCTCCGTGCAGACTACGCCAATGGGCTTATAGTAAGCCAATACCACTTTTTTACTCCGTCCCTGAACCAGCTTCTTATTTACCTTAATCTCATCCTCTGCCGTTACTGTCTGCCCCATCAGAGCCGTTTCACCGTTAACCTGCACTCTTCCCTGTTCTATGAGCCGGTCCGCTTCCCTACGGGAACAAATGCCACAGGAGGCCAGATATTTATTCAAACGTATCTGTTCCATTCCTCTACCTTAATCCTCGATATAATTTTCTAACTCTGTCACAGGACGGATTTTAGGAACCCCCTGTCCCGCTGTCAGCCCGTGCTTTGCCATCTTATCTGCCAGTTCATTATATTTCACATTCGTATGGGCAGCGACCTTATGAAATCCTATACGTATGCTTTTGCCCCATTCACGCATGGATACCGCATATTTCTGCGTATGTTCTGCTTTTGCCTTCCACGCACCGGTTACCCACTTTTCAATGCCCTCGTAGTCAAAATAAATATCTATGGCGTCATATCCGCTTATCATAGCAGTCCGCACTGCATACATAGCCCCAAGCATTTCCCCTGTCACATTGCGGTGCTGCAGGGATTTCTCATTATCACCATTTCCATACGCCGTATAAACCGTACCATCCGTTGTAATAAACACACACCCAAAGGCATACTTTTTGAGGGAGTCTTCATAGCTTCCATCCACATAAGCAATTAATGTCCCGGGAGTTGCTTTCGGTTTGCTATTCCTTGCACTGTCTTCTTCATCTGATGTCGGAGCCAGACCCAGATACTGCTCTGCCTCCTGCCTGGTTGCAAAGCTTTTATATTCTGCTCCGGACACTCCGTCCACAGACGCTTTACAGTCCTCCCAGTTTGAAAATACACCTGTTATTTTACCTTTTTTAACCGCATAAAATTTCTTGGCTGCCATACTCTGCTTCCTTTTGTCTCTCCTATGCCTAATAATCTGCCAGCACAGCCTCAATCGCTGCAAGCTCTTCTTCTGTAAACTCCAAATGCTTTACAATCTTTACGTTCTCGGCAATCTGTTCTTTTCTGCTGGCTCCGATTAATACGGTGGTCACCTTATCTCCTCTTAAATCCCAAGCAAGCGCCATCTCCGCCAAGCTCTGTCCTCTGCCGTTTGCAATCTCCTTAAGCCGTCTAACAATGGAAAGCTTGTGCTCCGTAATACTGCTCTCATGCAGGAAATGATTTCTTGCCGCACGACTGTCCTTAGGGATTCCCTCCAAATACCTGTCCGTCAAAACACCTTGTGCCAAAGGGCTAAAGCAAATCACGCCTGCACCTACCTCCTGTGCCGCATCCAAAAGCCCTGATTTTTCCGCCCATCTGTCAAGCATATGATAAAAGGGCTGGGTAATCAAAAGTGGCGTACCATTTGCCTTTAAAATTGCCGCAGCTTCCTTTAACTGCTCCGGTCCGTAATTGGATAATCCCACATACAATGCCTTTCCCTGCTTCACCATATCGGACAAAGCACCCATAGTTTCCTCCAAGGGTGTATTGGGGTCCGGACGGTGATGGTAAAAGATATCTACGTAATCCAGCTTCATCCTCTTTAAGCTTTGGTCTAAGCTTGCCATCATATACTTTCTGCTTCCCCAATTACCATAAGGTCCCGGCCACATATCATAACCGGCTTTGGAGGAAATAATAAGCTCATCCCTATAAGGACGCAAATCGCTATCCAGAATTCTTCCGAAGTTCTCCTCCGCAGAACCGGGTACCGGACCATAATTATTCGCCAAATCAAAATGGGTAATTCCACGGTCAAATGCCTCAAAAAGCATTTCCTTCATATTTTCAAAGCGGTCAACGGAACCGAAATTGTGCCATAATCCAAGTGCTACCCTGGGAAGCAACAGACCACTTTTCCCACATCTTAAATATTGCATTTCGTTGTAACGGTTATCATTTGCAACGTACATCTGCATTTCCTCCTCGCTTGCTCTCTTCGCTTACTGTACTACCAAAATTTCTCCGATCGTAAACTTACCGTTCGCTTCAAATGTTACCGGTGCCTGAAATACCGGCATATCATCAAACAAAACATATCCGCCCTCCGGCAAAAATCCCGGAATAAACGCTATCTTAATTTCTTCTCCTAAGGTAAAGCTTACCATATCCGCTATAAAGACATTTTTTATGCCGACTGCTTCTCCGTCATTCCCCAAAAGATATTGCGTTACATCAATCACTGCAAGCTCTTTTTCTTCCTCTGCATCCATAAACTGAATCAGCTGCTTGCCATTCTCCTCCATCACCGTGTACTCCACACGATTCGTTAATATAGATGCATATTCATTGACACCAAAGCAAAAATCTTCAAGCCGCATGGAAGCATCCTCTTTCAAAACATGCAGCTCATCCACCGAATAGCCTGTACCGGAGGATGGATGCAGACACACCTGAAGCTGTTTAGTAACCTCATCCCAATATAGATTGGGCATCGCGCCATGAACCGATGTATATAACCAGTCAAAATAACTCACCTGCTCTTTATGTGCAATAGCTACACCACTTGCAAACCCGTCACTATCCGCATAGCCAAACATGCTAATATCCGGCTCAGGAAGCTCTGCCAGCTTATATACACTGCTGTTCCACTCACCGGAGTAATCGTACACAGGGCTTTTCTTGACTTCCTCCCAAGGTATCTGCATAAGTTTTTCCATGTCGGATAACGTCACCGCTTGCTCTGTTTCCGTTATGCTTTCCGTACCGTTTGCAGTATTCTTTGTTTCAACTGCTTTATCCGCCTCACTTGTTGCCTTTGCCGTACCATCTTCTATCTCT
>CALYZQ010000024.1 GCA_945609985.1 uncultured Lachnospiraceae bacterium
TCCGTGTATCCGGATACGCAGTTAACTTCGTCAAGTTGACTCCCGAGCAGCAGGCAGACGTTATCTCTCGTACTTTCCACGAGACCGTTTAATCAACGATGCGAAACCCACTCGAGCAATCGGGTGGGTTTTTTATAAGGAGATTATTATGCAAGGCAGAATTCATTCTTTAGAAAGCTTTGGCACCGTAGACGGCCCCGGCACACGCTTTGTTGTTTTTACCCAGGGATGTCCCATGCGTTGTGCATATTGCCACAACCCTGACACCTGGAGCGTAAACGGTGGCACCCTTATGGAGCCTTCCTATATAATTGAACAATACGAGAAAAACAGTCCTTTCTACCGCAATGGTGGAGGTATCACCGTAACCGGTGGAGAACCTCTGTTACAAGTGGATTTCCTAATCGAACTGTTCACCCTTGCAAAGGCAAAGAATATCCACACCTGTATTGACACCTCAGGAATCACCTTTAACCGTTCTAATACTGAATATGTGAAAAAGTTAGATCACCTTATGACCCTAACAGATTTAGTTATGCTGGACATCAAGCACATTGATGATGCAAAACATTTTGAGCTTACCTCACAGCACAACAAAAATATCTTAGATTTTGCAGCTTATCTGAATAAAAAGCAGATTGACATGTGGATTCGCCACGTGGTTGTACCCGGTATCACAGATGATGAAACCTATCTCTACGAACTGGGCTACTTTATCGGACAATTCACCAATTTGAAAGCACTCGACGTACTTCCCTACCATACTATGGGTGAGGTGAAATATAAGAAGCTGGGCATGGAGTACAAGTTAAAAGGCGTTCCTGCTATGGACAAGGACAAGCTTATCGATAAGAAACAGGCTGTTTTAAATGGCGTCAAAAAGCGTCGCAGTGAGATGCACTAAATGCCATATTTTCAGTTAGTTGTGTCTAACTTATGTTTTTTATCAAATTATACTTGTATTTGATAGACATTTATATTACAATAGATATGATGATGAGATTGTCTGTCGGTTCTTCCGACAGAATGCATAAGGAGGAATGAGATTATGGCATATGTTATTGGTGATGCTTGTGTAGCTTGTGGTGCTTGTGAAGCACAGTGCCCCGTTGGTGCTATCAGCATGGGCGACGGCAAGTTTGAAATCGACGCTGACAAGTGTATCGATTGTGGCGCTTGCGCAGGTCAGTGCCCCGTTGGTACCATTGAGGAAGCTTAATTTAATCAAATTGATACCGTACATGAAAGGCATTTCAGAAAATGAAATGCCTTTTCTTTTTTTCTTCCTTTACCGCTACCGGTTTATTTTTTTTGCGTAAAAGCTCATCTATTCTCTGATAATGCTTTTCATTTCGCGCTTCCTCACGTTCTTCCTGCGCACGGAACTGATAATCCATCTCCTTAATAATACTCTCCTTCATCTCGCGGCAAAGCTCCTGGTTATTCTCCCTCAGAGTCTCTCTGATAAGCTGCTGCAAAAGCCACTGCAATCTCTTGGCCTTTTCTTCCCTGCCTTCTTCAGACACTGCCACCTCTGTTTTTCTTTCTGAAGTATCAATAATATCAATCGCCATCTTCGGTTCCTCCGGAAGCACGTCCAACTTTCCATCCTTCAAAATCATCTTAATTGCTTTCAACTGCAGTCCCCTCTCTTTCATGCTTTTAATCTGCTTAAAACGTTCCACATCCTCATCCGTATAATACCTGTGTCCCAGCTCATTGCGCTTAATAGGAAGCCGCAGTTCCTCCTCCCAGTACCGAAGCACATGGCTCTCCACATTTACCTCTTTTGCAGCATCTGAAATTAATAAATAGTTCATCATGAAATTCCCCTTTCTGATTACTTTATAATAAAAAGAGAACAGTACGGTTCTTCCCGTTTGTTCTCTTTTGTAAGTGTATGTATATTCTGTTATTCCTGCCCTCTGGGTCTCTCCAGATTGGCAAACTTGGTGTACTCAGGCAACCATGCCAGCTCTACGGTACCGATAGGACCGTTTCTCTGCTTGGCGATAATAATCTCAGAAACACCCTTTTTATCCGTATCATGGTTATAATAATCGTCTCGGTAGATAAACATTACCACGTCGGCATCCTGCTCGATAGCTCCGGATTCACGCAGGTCGGAAAGCATCGGTCTGTGATCCGGTCTCTGCTCTACCGCACGACTCAGCTGTGAAAGTGCAATTACCGGCACACTCAGTTCTCTCGCCACCGCCTTCAACGAACGGGAGATGTCTGAAATTTCCTGCTGTCTGGAATCCGAACGTCCGCTACCGGTCATCAACTGTAAGTAGTCAATCATAATCATGGACAAATTCTGGTCCATCTTGTACTTTCTACACTTGGAACGTAACTCCGAAATACTGATACCCGGCGTATCATCAATAATCAGATTGGACTTACCGATGACTCCCGCGCTCTCAATCAAACGCTCCCATTCCTGGTCATTCAAATTACCGGTTCGAAGCTTCTGGGCATCCACATTAGATTCCAACGAAAACATACGGTTCACCAGCTGCTCCTTACTCATTTCCAGACTGAATATAGCTACCGTCTGATGCAGCTTAAATGCCACGTGCTGGGCGATATTCAGTGCAAACGCCGTCTTACCCATGGAAGGACGCGCCGCTATCAATATCAAATCAGAAGGCTGCATACCTGCAGTCCGATAATCCAAATCCGTAAAGCCTGTTGCGATACCTGTTACGCTACCCTTGTTTTTAGCCGCCTTCTCAATCTTGTCCATGGCGTTCATAACAACCTGACGGATGGGCACAAACTCACCGCCGGAACGGTTTTGTGTCAATTGGAACACACGCTTCTCGGTATCCTCCAAGATAAACTCCAGACTCTCCTTACCCGCATAACAGGTATTGGCGATATCCTCATTCATCCGTATCATCTTGCGGAGCACAGACTTCTCTGAAACAATTGTGGCATAGTATTTAATGTTTGCGGAGGTAGGAACCGCTGTAATCAAATCCCTTACAAACTCCAGACTACTCACCTCGGGAGGAACATCCTTCTCCTTCAAACGGTTCTGTAATGTCACCAAATCCACGGGGCTTCCCTCATCATTGAGTTCAATCATGGTCTCAAACAATACGCCGTACTGTTTGTTGTAGAAATCCTCGCCTGTGATGATTTCAGAAGCTGCCACAATAGCTTCCCTGTCCATAATCATGGAACCGATAACAGACTGCTCTGCTTCCACACTATGGGGCAATATTCTCTTTAATACGTTTTCATCCATAGCCGGCATAATCTGCTATCCTTCCCTATGCTTCCGTTACCTTTACAGTGAGCTTACCCGTTACCTGAGGGTGAAGCTTCACAGAAACCTCATATGAGCCAAAGCTCTTAATACTCTCAGGAAGCACAATCTTCTTTTTATCAATATCCACGCCGTGCTGCTCCTTAAAGGCAGTTGCAATCTCCTTGGTAGATACGGAGCCGAAGGTTCTTCCACCTTCACCCGCTTTAATCTTCACTACTACCTGCTTGGTTTCAAGGTCTGCAGCCATAGCCTTTGCAGCCTCCAGTTGCTCCTTTGCAACCTTTTCATCATTTGCCTTCTGCAGCTTCAAATCATTCATATTCTTGGCATTGGCTTCCACACCAATTTTCTTGGGCAGAATATAATTTCTTGCATAACCCTCGCTCGCCTCAATAATATCGCCCTTTTTACCAAGCTTTTTCTCGTCCTGTAACAAAATAATTTTCATATTGTAAATCTCCTATCTCAAACTAAATCTCATGGTTCTCCAGCATACTGTCAATGGTACTCTTCAGCACGCCGATTGCCTCAGCAATACCGATACCCTCCATCTGACATGCTGCGGTATTTAGGTGACCTCCACCACCCATTCTCTCCATGATAATCTGTACATTTACTTCATCAATGGAACGGGCACTGACATAAATCTTACCCTGATAGTCTGTCAGTACAAAGCTCGCCTTCATACCCTGAATATTCAAAAGCTCATTCGCCGCCTGCGCACCGATAATAGTCGGATTGGGCAAATCATACGCCGTGCAGACACTGATAGCAAAATCCTGCCTGTAAATTTCTGCCTGGCTGACAGCATCTGCCTTTGCTTTATACTCCAATGCATCCGCTCGAAACAGCTTACGTACACGGGTAACATCTGCGCCGCTTCTTCGCAAAAATGCAGCTGCTTCAAAGGTTCTGACACCGGTCTTAATCATAAAGTTATCCGTATCTACCATAATACCGGAATACATACAATCCGCTTCTTCCGGACGGATTTTAATATTGTCATAGGTATATTGTAAAATCTCAGAAACCATCTCACAGGAGGAAGACGCATAGGGCTCTACATAGGAAAGTGTAGCATTCTCAACAGTCTCCGTTCCCTGCCTGTGATGATCCAGCACCACAACCGACTTACAGAATCTGAGCAAATCCGGACATTCCGTAATGGAGGGCTTATTCACATCCACCACCACAAGCACTACATTGTTGCCGGACAACTCAATAGCCTGCTGATTATTTACAATCATGTCATCTTCATAATCACCGTTTGCCCTGAGTAAATCAACCAAAGGCTGAATTGCACTGGTTGTCTCATTCAAAACAATATGTGCCTTTCTGCCCAAGGTCTGTGCTATACGATAAATACCCACTGCGGCGCCAAAGCTGTCCACATCCGGCATCCGGTGTCCCATTACCAGCACTCTATCCTTGGCCGTAATAATCTCTCTGAGCGCATGGGCTTTTACACGGGCTTTTACTCGGGTATTTTTCTCCACCTGCTGGCTCTTGCCACCGTAATAAGTAACCGTTTCAGGCGTTTTAACTACTGCCTGGTCACCACCACGTCCCAACGCCAAATCAATGGCCGTTCTGGCAAACTCATAATTCTGTGCATAGGATAAACCGTCAAGACCCACACCAATACTGATGGTTACCGCCATCTCGTTACCGATATTAACCGTCTTAACGTCCTCCAGCAGGTCAAATCTGGTCTCCTGCAGCTGCGCTATCGCCTTTTTACGCATAATCACCAGATACTTGTCCTTCTCCAGCTTCTTACTGATACCATCCAAGGCTGAAATGTATTTGTTTACTTTACGGTCAATCAACGCTATCAAAAGGGAACGGCGCACTTCTTCCACACTGTCAAGTGCTTCCTCATAATTATCCAGATAAATCATTCCCACTGCCAGGCTCTGGTCATCCAATTCCTGCAATGCTATATGTAAAGCTGTCTCGTCAAACAGGTACATTGCAATCAGGTAACCATTATAATCACCTGCATCAATCATATCGCTGTTCTGTGCCATCTCACGCAGCGAAATCTTGCGGAACTTTGCCACATATTCCGCACCTTCAAACTGCAATTCATACTGCGCCTCATCCACACCGCTATCATCAGGCAGACGGTCTCTAGTAATTGTAGGGAAAAGCGCTGTCACAGACTTGTTATAACCCTTCGGCTGATGAACCACATTCTCAAAAGCGATATTGGTCCAGATAACCTTACCGCTGTCATCCAAAAGCGCATAAGGAATCTCCAAATCACGCAAAAGTCTGCGCTGAATCTGCCCATACTCCGTGGCAAAACTGATAAGCTCATTGATAATAATGGGTTTATTATAAAAATACAATACCAGCGTCACCAAAAAATAAAACAGAGTATATGCAAGCAGCAGAAAACCGGCACGGTAATCCACCATAAACATAGCCACATCCACAGCTACCAATAATACCCCAAGGTAAATAGAGAACTGCAAATAGGTTTTAATTTTTCCTTTTAACTTAATCCGTTTCTTCATACTCTTTCCTCAAATAGAATAACCTTCCCAATGCCCCGGGGCAGAAGTCTCCTGCCCTTATCGCTTATTATATCAAAAAAATAAACACTATGCCACAATTTAATTTGTAAAAGGCTGAAATCTTCTGTAGAAAATTGATGAAGTTTTTTGGTGAGAAGTACAGAGACGAGATACGCTTTGCGAATCTCGCTCTGATGAGCGGTCGGCAAATGACCATTCATGCAAGCATGATGGTCGCTTGCCTCGTCGCCATCACAAAAACAGACCGGGTCCATTGGGACCCGGCCCTAAAAATCATCCAAATACGTTCTTATGGCCACATACCCGGTTTGGGTTTGTGTACGGAAATCACGTGGCTCTGCTCCAGATTGTAGATAAGGCAAAGTCTTCCCTCATCGCGATACTCCGGCTTCAGCATCCAATAAGTATAGCTGTCAATCAGCGAAAAGATATTAGCGGTTCTGCCTTCCAGTTTAAAGTTTTGGAAGCCCATAGGTACATAGGTTTCCCAAATAGCATCCGGGGAAACAAACTGCTTGTTGTTGCGGATGGTGTAAAGGTTATTCTTGTCACCTGCTTCGCAATACCAGCCGGGAACCGGCTTTCTCTTCTCGGGAGGAAGCTTCCTGTTTTCCAGCACAATACGCTGCTGGGTATCAATAATACGGTAATGCCCTGTACGGCGCTCACAATCAGGTGCACAGCAGGCATTCACCAGAATCTCCACTTTTTCCTTGTGCTGAATCTGATTGATAAACTCAAAATCCTTGTTCATGTTCTGGTCCAGCACCACCATATAATAATCCTTCTCAAGCTCTGCATTCAGTGTGTCAATATCCTTAATTTCCTTGCAAGTAGAACTGTTAATCTTAAAGCTCGGGTAGGTCTTGCGGATGTACTCCTCCAAGATGGGAGAAACCACTATAACCTCATTCATTCCGTTATCTGCCACCTGCATACAGAAATTGCAATAAGGGTCATCTAAATCCTTTTCGGTAATACAGGGATTGGAGTAGGTAAAACGCACCGGTACGCCCTGGGCATTGATATTCTTTATAACCTCACGGATAAACTTTTCATCGCACTGGTCACCGTTGCTGAATCTTCCGCCATTCCACAAAGAGGTAGGGAACTCGCCAAAAAAGGAGGCAATCTCCACACCCTCACGAAAGTAGTGAGGGAATGTCTTTTGCAGACTCAAAAACATCATATTCAAAGGATAATTATATCGTAAACCGGGTAAATGAAAACGTACCTTCATCGCACTCTCCTTGCTCAAAAACATGGTAAATTACAACTCTAAATGTACCATGTCGGCATAGTTATGTCAAGCATAGTCACCATGGCACCACATTGACAAATCATAGTCAGGCTTCTGTAACCCACGGAATTTTCTCTAACTTATCCGATAGTTCATATCCCATTTTATCAGCAGCCTTTTCAATTAATGCAATTATAGAATTAACGGAATCCCTCAACGGCTTATCAAATCGTATCCAGTCATTTGCAAAGATACCATCATACGCATTCCAATCAAAATATTTCTTTTCTCCCAAAATCCTTAGTTGCATCAAATGAATCATATTACGTCGGAATACCAAAGCATCCTCTTTACCGATTTCATAGCTTATTTCTCCGGAATCCTGTATCGTTGTATTTATAATTGCCACACACGCTTTCATCATTTCATGATAACAAAGCATTTCATAATGCTGTTCTATGTCAGTTTTTATGCCAAACACCAAATCCACCGCATCGCGCGCAATAACAAGTGCCAGAATATAAGGAATTTTGGTTGCGACTGCTATCAGAACGTTCCCTGCTGTTTCCAAACAATCTGCCACAATTGCGCACACAGTGCTTGCATAACAGCCCATAAGTTTGTCTTTTATGATTTTAGCCGCGTCCCTCGCATGATCATCTTCACTATAATTTATCAGATAATCCAATTGGTCTAAATTCTGTTGCAGGAGAGCGCTATTTGCATTGATACTTGCCAAACTCCCGATTGTATCAATAACATCAACACCGCCTTGAATATAATAGATATATTTATTCAAAAAATCTGCCGGAACATCAACTACTTTTTGCACACTCTCTGCATCAAGCAGTTTTTGGGTATATTTCATTCCATTACATTCAAATCGCATCTGCGTGGCATCTTCACTAATCGCATTCACTTTTAAAATAAATTTACCTATATCATCCGCAAATGCTCTTGCTATCTCATCTGCATTATTCATACCATTTAACGCACTCTTAAAATTATAGGCCGCTCTTATTTGAGGATACCGGCTTTGAATCTCGTCTACCGCATCAAAGACAAATGAATCATTCAAGCCTGCAATAATATTATCGAAATATTCTATCAATAACCGTTTCTTCTCTACCTCCTGTTCGTTCTTTACCATTTCCTCTGTAACATATGTACTATAATAATCAATCATAAGATCTCTGTACAATTCATCCTTGTTCCATACACCATATATAAGCGCATTAGCACCCGTTAATCCTTTTAATAAGAAGCCACTATCATAAGCTTCGCAGAAATTATGGCTATTAAAATTGCTCCCTGTCATAACATAATCCGAACAGGCCTTGTTCACAGTCCATAACATCGGATTTGTTCCGTTTACATGCTCAGTATAATCATCAATACCATCACCATCACTGTTCTCCATTAACGGATGAGACTTCATCTTTATATATATCCTGTCACCATCTGCAACCACGCGGATTTCGTCACCATTCTTAATGCCATCACCATCATGATCATCTGACAATTTTCCATCTAAATAATTAAAATCACAACCCACCAGTTCTCTTGATCCATTACTTAACAATATCTCGCCTTTATAAATCATTTCTGTATAATAGTCACTGATTCCATCTCCGTTTGTATCAGAGCTTCTTGCTATCATTTCATTTGCTATATCGGAGAAGATATTTTCTATGGATGAGTCTGCGGTCAAATAAAAGCTTTGTCCTCTCGTCTTTTCAGCGATTTCATTCAATGTATCAGAATTTTCAATACCGATACCGACTGTATAAATCACCACTTTTTTCTCGAGAGCCTTGTCCACTATCTGTTCATAAGAATATGTACAATCCGTATCCTTGCCATCAGAGAAGAATACAATATACCGATAAGTACCACCGGCATCATAATTCCTGTCGATAGCCTCAGACAACGCTGCAGCCCCATCCGTACCGGAATCTGCATTCAACCCGGTATCGACTCCTATACCAGCCAAAGCACCCTTAAGCACCTCTTTATCCGATGTAAAATCAGCAATCACGGTAGATTTCTTTGTATATGTCTCTATGGAAACCTTATCCGTTTCACCTGTAAGATGATCAATAAAATATTCCATCACTTCCCCACGAAGGTTAGCCGGATCAGCCCATGCCATGCTTGCCGAGGAATCAACGCAAAAAGTAATATTAGCAGAACCATATTCCTTTAATATTTGTACACTTCTTTTTACTTTATTCCACGCTTCATCTACTTCGATTTTATCCAATAGGGCATAAATCGAGAAATGAGTAGTATCCGCACTTACAACACCATTCTTTACCGTCTGATTTTCCAATTCCTCAAACATCTTTTTCTCTTCATTAAAGTAATAGATTCTCGGTTGGAAATCATCGCCAATCGTTCCAAGAGATGTATCATACGCAAAACTAATCCGCGCTTTCTCAAAACTTCCATCCATGGTAAATTCAAATGCATCTCCCAAATATCCTGTTACAGACCTTGAAATATAGGGATTATCATAATTGTAAACCTTACTTATCTGAAGTGATTCCACATCTGCACTTCCGTCCTTTACCGTTACCTCTACAGAGGGACTAACAGGAAGCGCTTCATTTACCTTGTCTCCTTCTTGTTTTACAACAAAGCTTTCATTATAGCTTTGCGGGTCATACTTGTTTGTAATCTCCCAAAAATCAGATGCACCGTCACCGTCCGTATCTTCCAACAGTGGATTGGTCCCATAGGTACTTATTTCCTCACTATCGGAAATCCCATCAAAATCTGAATCTTCAAAATACGGAGATGTCCCTGATTTGTATTCCTCGATATTGGTAATACCGTCTCCATCCTCGTCTTCATAAGCATCATTTGCACCATTGTTATCAGAGTCTGCTGACAATGGATCAGTTCCAAGCTCACACACCTCCTGATAATCCGTAAGGCCGTCTCCATCCGTATCTGCCAGATGAATATCAGTTCCTACATTATTCTCCAGCAAATCATACAATCCATCCAGATCTGTATCTACTTCCGCACCATTCAGCGCATCATAATTAACACCCAGGATATCAAACAAATAAATGCTTGACACAATCTCTTCTGAGCCTACAGCCTTAACTTCTATTTTGTTCATACCCGGATAGAGGCCTGTCCCCTCAAAACACCACTCCTTTTCCGGCTCTGTTGTCTTTTCACAAATCAGATTATCCCTACTGTCATATATATGTAATATCAGCTCCGTATACTTCTTTGGTTCGGTCAATTCCCCCTTGATTCCCGAAATTTTTTCAGTAACTACATAAGCATTTCGCTCTTCACTATATCCAAACCCGGAAGTATCTATCGTCAACCAATCTGCCTGTTCGTCATAGTCAAAATAAATATCAATTCCCACTCTTTGTTCTGTCCCATTTATTGTTACAGGCATGGTCACATAATGAGATTTTCTACTTGCTTCCTGCGCGTTTGATTTAATTATAGGTGTAAACAAACCTGCCAAAAGAACAAAGATAAGCGCAGATGCTATTGTTTTCTTTCTTTTCTTTTTGCATACCAAAATAACAAATATAATGATTGCCGCAACTAAAATACAACCGATTCCTACTATCCACTTAAGCGGTATAGAATCTGCCTTTCTGCCATTTAATTGTCCTGCAAGCACATTGCTTTTCTTTGCAAGAACAATCTGGTATTTCTCCTTACTATTTCCCGCTATTTTCACCTGTATCGGTAGCTTCTCAGCATTCTTAACCGCATACTCTTCCGGTGAAGAAATCAGTAAAGAAACATTATGAATACCAAACTTATTTTTATTATGTATGGACACATAGGCTTTGATTTCCTCGCCGTCCTGATATTCCTCTTTATCCATCCAATAAGATATTTCTACTCCGGATTCCTCTATATCAGCTGCATGAACATAGTCGGTACCAAATATTGCCGTCAAAAATAGCACACAAGCTATTACAGTAATTAACCGTTTCATATTTCCTCCGTTCCGAATATTGCTAATCATTCAATATTCTCCAATTTTCATCCATTACAACCATAAATGAATTTTCTGATATACTGCTATTCGAGGTCGCACCATACGCTTCCGTACGCAACGGGAAATAATCATATGCAAAAGTAAATCCGTCTCCTGATGCCTTTCGGCGCTTTTCCACCCGTAGCTTAATTCCGGTCTCTGACATTGTGTTAATGCCGGTATCGTTTTGAGGAAAATTGCAATCATATACATGAAACCAAGTCACATTGGGATTCTGCTTATCCGGCTCATATCCGTAAATATTTACTGCATGACCCGTACCGTCCACCATCATAAAATATACATCCAGTATCTTTCCGTTCTCCAAATATTTCTTCATGACTTCAATCAATGAATAGTCATATATCGGTCTGCTGTTTTTACCACCGTACACCTCGTTGTAAATAAAGTTGGCCCTGTCATTGCCTTCTGCATTGATAGCTCCGAGCATATTGACAAATTCTTTTTCTCCGGAAGACAACATATCCATTATGATTTTTCCATCCTCGCTGTTGTCTGTAACAAATGAAGCGGTCTTGTAATCTGCCAATTTCCTATCCATCAGCGTAGCATTTCCAGAATCCCTGCCGATATTCCAAGATATTATTTCTGCCTCTGTCTTGTAGCGTCCACTATCCTCGTAATATCCGTTATTGTACAGATATGCCGTTAAATGTGAAAATCCTGCGCAATTACCTATAGCACCATATTCTGACTTGAAATTACCAAAAGGAAACGTATCTGCAAAATAATTAAATCCACTGGTTGTATTCGCAGCTATCTGCTCTGACTCTTTTTGCTCATCAAAAGTTGCTTTATCACTATAGGAAAAATAACAAAATAATAAATGTGGAAAATTCCACTTGTTATTTTCCACATAAGTGATATCACAAAACGGAAGCAGTTCCTTTAAAATCTCATATCGCAATTTAATCTCTAATTTATTTGTGGCAAACATTTTATCTTCATGGAAAAATTGATCATAATCTCCCATTATAGATTTTGTATGCTTAATTACCTTTTCTTTTAACTCTTTCGTTTTTTGTTCAGAAGATAATTTTTCATAATATATTTCAATAGGCCTTCCGGCAAAAACCGTAATTATCGGGAAATCCACAACCAAGCCTTCTCCCGTCACTTCTTTTTCCGTAATCAACCCTTCAGGCAACATACTGCCAAACCTCACGGATAAACTGTTGGCAAATCCCCCCTCCATTACATACACTGTATAACTCTTATCTGCTTCAAACTTATTCTTTAATGTAATTATATCCTCCTTACTGATATAAGAATATTGTTTTACATCTTTACCATCGGAAACAAATACCGCAATTTTTTCCGATTCTATCCCGGACATATCAATACTCAGATTACCTCCGTAATTATATACATCATACTCTGCCAATACTGCATCATCGTTACTTCTTCCTGTACAATCAGTAACTACTGCATTAAAATCAGTTGGAAGTACTGCCTCCAACTGAATTTCCGGCACTTCGTTATAAGGGAAGCTTTGCTTTCCCTCATATGCATAAAACTTTTGTAAATCCATTCCCAAATTTGCTTTTTGCAAATCAGAATATAAATCACCTGCGGTAGATACCTTTAACGGATCACTTTTATAGATTTCTATTTCATCTTTATCTGTAAGTCCATCTCCGTCTGTATCAGAACCGGACACAACAGCCAGTCCCGCCTCATATTTATCCCACTTTGACATACCCGCAATATCAGAAGGTGTACTCTTCCATTCTTCCTCATAAGCTCCGGCATCCGCAATTTCCAATCCGCCTTTTAAAGTACTCAATTCCTTACGTTCAATCACTTTATTGGTAACAAGCAATGAAATTGCAACAAAAGCTATAGAAAAACATATGGTAAAAAGTAGATATCCCAATCCTTTTAACAATTTCTTCATACCATTTCCTCCATGACATACAAATACTTCAAATATATTCAACTAAACAGCAACTCATATTGTCTGAATTAATTAAATTTTACGCTTATTATGCACTTGTGTCAATCATTTAATTCTTTTTACCTCTATTTTCAGTATTTCTTTTCTATCTCATAACAAATGCCTGTGGAACGATAATTCCACAGGCATCTTACATGAATCAATTAAAAGGAATCTCTCCCGGATAGTTCTCCAGGTACTCTCTGCGTATTGCAGGCACATACACCAGAGCGTAACTGTTAAGTCCTTCTGTCATGGTAACACCCTCTCTCTCAGGCTGTAGTATATAAAAGCAGTAATATGGCAGATATGTTTGACAGGTATTTCTCACATGATACACAAGCTCTACCTTTGCAATATCCTTTTTGCGGATTCCTCCCTCCGGCAGATCCTCCTCCCAGACGTTTGTCACATATTCACCCGCAAGCAACGCCTTGCGCGCCTCTTTTACGGTAATTGCAGGATAATCTCCAAGCTTCTTCGATGAAGCCATGGCATTTTGCATCACGATTGAACTGAGTGCTTTACCATCGAGGGACAGATTGAATTTTACCAACTCAAAATTATAATTCAAAATACTTTGCAACATATCTTCGTCACAGTCATAAGCTACACTATCTTTATATTGTTCTCCCGAAAAAGTATAATCCCCATACACATCCACAACCGGTTTTTGAAGTTGTACCAGGTTTGCATACTCCTCAGCCAACTTCATCACATTATCCTCTGTTTCTTCAAAACCTTCGGGTAATGCTACCTCCTGCAGGAAATTCACCCTAATTTGTCCGTTGCCTTCCACGTTAATACCGGTATTCTGCGTATATACGGTATAACTGCAAGCTTCCTCCCCCGTAAAGCCCTCCGGTGCATCTGTATAATCCTTCAGTCTTTCAAGCTCTATCTCTGTAATTCCCTCGCCAAGCCGTGCTGCTACATCCTCCGTCAGCGCTTTCATCTCCTCCTCAGAAAGATAGATAGGCAATCCACCGACATCTTCCACATAAGCCAGATTTTCATACACCGGCAAAGTCTCGAGCACTACATCCTCATTCCAGGGGTTCAAGTCACTGTCCTCTGAAATATCATATAGCATTACCGCGGAATACCCCATACCTCCATCTCCGTTCTCAATGCGAAGCATCGGCAGACTCGGGTCAAGCTCAAACGGAGCTTCCTTTCCTGACCTTGTAGCAAATATACCTGCGCACACGATAAGAGTCAGACAGGCTGCCGTCACGCACCATTTCATCCATGTACCTCTTACCATACTTTTGGCAGATACATACTGTAACGCTTCTTCTATGTAGTTATCCCCTACTTCCCCCATTGCTTCCATAAACCTTCTTCCGCTCATTACAGCATCCCCCTTTCTGCCAGATATTCCTTCAATTGTCTGCGAAGACGCACAAGACGCACAGATACCGTTTTCTCCGACAGCTTTGTAAGCTTTGCAATGTCGCTATAGGAATCCGCAAACCAATAACGCCTCATAAATATCACCCGGTTTTCCTCACTGAGAGTATCCAAAAACGCCTCAATCACCCGGGCAAGCTCCTTTGCCTCCAGCTCCTCTTCCACACTCTTCCCACCGGAGAGGCAATGTTCCATCTCCTCTAACGCCATATCATAGCTGCTGTTTCTCTTTACCGCCGTATTGGCATGATACCGCTTCAGGGAAAGATTGCGCACAATCCTACACAGATAGGTACACAGCGGATTGGGCCTGCTTGGCGGCACAGTGTTCCACACTCCCAGATACGCATCACTGACACATTCCTCCACATCCGGCTCATTATGCAAAATCTGATAGGATACCTTGTGACAGATACCACCATACTTTTTTTGCAGCTCTGCGATTGCCTGTTCTGCCCTGGCAAAGAATAATTCGATAATTGCATAATCTTCCATTGATAACCACCTCCCGCATATTTCAATCATATGTCTCTATCTATATACTACGGATTCATACTAAAATACTACAATAAAATGCAAAAAAATACCACAACCCTCACTCACATAGCTGAAGGTTATGGTACTTATTTATTTCTGTTCATCCAAATACAGCTGTACTCTGTTATCTATCAGCTCCGCTGCACGCTCGGCCGTACACTTCCCTTCAAAGTATTCCTGCGCTCCGAAAATAATGATTTCCTTTAATTTCGAATCAGTGCGGGGACTTGGACCCAGCTTATCAAGAAAGGCTATATACTCCTCCAGATAAGTACTTCCATCCTCCTTCAATTCCAGAGGAGCAGTGGTACTGTCGCCCATAATATAATGACCAAAATACTCCATTCCGATAAGGTCCACGGATGTATTGCTCCTGATGACATCCCTTCTCACAGGCAGGCCCGCATTCCGCTGGGAAACAGCACTTAAAAGGTATTCCAAATACTCCCGTATCTGATCCTTCTTGTCAGAGCGGTTGTTTACCACAAGAAAGTAATCCCCTGACCAATATCCCGTATAAGCACCCTCACCCGGATAATTTACGGGATGTACACTATCCTCATAATCCAGCATAAAAACAGAGTAATTCGGCAAATCAGCTATTGGCATCCTGTAGGTCAGAAATTCTCCTCGGCTTACCAGGTTATGTACCTTTAGGTCTGAGTTTACGCCAAAGTTCTCTGCCTTACCGCCGTATTCCTTCAAGCACTCCAATATCTCTACAAATTCCTGACAGGCAAAGTTACTTTCTCCCTTTTCCAAATCCAGAAATGAGGAATTATTTAAGTTGTAAAGCACCAGCTCCTCAAAATGATACGGTGCATCGTAATTAATAATCTTCCGGACATCCTCCCTATCTTTCATCAGTTGCACTATGTCAGTAAGCTCCCATGTATCCCCCTGCCAGATATCGTTTGCCACAAACAACGCACAAGGAGAACCGTCAAAATAAATACCGCACAGCATGTCCTCCAGCGTACAGGATTCCAGTATTCCGGAGAAAATCTCGTCCAGGGTTTCCTGCGCTATCAGTTCCCGCAAATCCGCCAAAAGCCCCTTCTCCTTTAACATCTGCATATCATCCATACTTACCCACAAAAGGTCCGGTCCTTTTCCTGCAGAAAGGTCTGCCATCACACGGGTTCTATATGCCTCCCCGTCCTCATAGTTGCTTTCCAGCATGACTGCATCCGGTTTCCGGCGGTTATACTTAATGGTTTGCTTTTCCAAATAAGCATTGGGATGATATCCCGCAATACTGGCCAGGGTTAGGTCTGTCTTTGGCTTCTCCACCTCTTTATAGGAAAGGGTATAAATTCCCCAGTTTGTATCATTTTCTGCAAACAGAAGCACGTCTCCTTCTTCCGTTATACCCACTTCACATATCTTATCAGTATCCATATCCGTACGCAGGAAATTGTACAGAGGCAGCTGCTCTCCTGTCATTGGATTCCATTTTACCAGCTTGGAATATTCCATAATGTAAACAGTACCGTCCTCTGTCATGGTCATGGAAAACCTGTCTGTGGTATCCATTTCCACCAACTCCACGGGTGCCTTGGAAGGTAAGTTGTACCATTTCAGTACCGGAGTATCAGGCTGCTTTCTTGGCACGACAAGTACCACACTGCCATCCGGTGTATGAAAAGCAGTAGTCTTAAGAGCTCCCGGTTCTTCCGACAATAGTTGCGCAAACAGTTTCTTCCCTTCCCCATCATAAACAAGAAGAAAATCCTCTGTCTGTCCCGTGCCGGAGAATACATAAAAATATCCCTTGCTGTCCACATAAAAATCATAAACCGGATATTCCGTACTCTGTGCCTCATCGGCAGTTTCCAGCTTCAGGTGACTCCAATTTTTACCGTTATCTGCAGAAGCTAGTACACACATTTCTCCTGTAGGGCTTTCATAAATCACATGCACCTGTCCGTTTAGCACATCCATGCCTCTTGCCCGTCCATCGCGGATTTCTTCAGGCAGAACCACCTCCACACCCTCTCCGGTCTGAGTAGCCGCACAATAGGTTTGAAAACAATAGCCCATCCCTTCCTTCAGATAGTAATTATGCCACAGATACAGGGTATCTCCCTCATATGTCGAAACCGTATTATGGTAATCATAAGCAAAATCGGAATGATACAGGGGAAGCTCCAGCCACCCTATTTCATGCATCATAAGGGATGGTGTCATCAGCGTATCCATGAACTTTGCATTATTGGAGCTTTCCAGTTTGAAGCCCTCCGTTTGCCAGTCGGTACCATACGAAACGACAGGTGTGGGCTCCGAAGAAGTATTCGTTTTTTTCATTCCATTACAACCCGCAAGGCACATTCCCACAAAAAGCAGAATGGCAGCAAATTTAATAACGATATGTTTTTTCCCCATAACAACCTCCCTTTCTCATGCTTCTATTTTGAGTATATCATATTCCTTTTTTCCAACAAGTAATTACGGGTATCTTTAAGAAACTTGTAAGAATAGCGATTATTTATCATTTATTTCTGTTCATCCAGGTAAAGCTGTACTCTGTTGTCTATCAGCTCCGCTGCACGCTCGGCGGTGCACTTCCCTTCAAAATACTCCTGTGCTCCGGAATAGATGATTTCTTTCAATTTTGTATAAGGACGGGGAAGGGGTCCCATCTGTTTAAGCAGAGAAATATACTCCTCTATATAGCTGGTATTGTCCTCTTTTAAGACTAAATCTTCAACCACACTTCCTGCATATCTGTATATTCCCCTATATGTTACACCGCTAAGTTCTATACAGACACCGCTCCGTATAACATCCTCCCTCACAGGGCGTCCCATACTTCTCTGGATTCCCGGACTCAGCATATATTCCAAAAACCTTTTGATTTGCTCCATGTTATCGCAACGATTGTTTACCACAAGAAAATATTCATTAACCCAGTAACCGAGATAGGTATTCTCTCCGGGGAAATTCACTATATGTACGCAGTCTTCATACTTCTGCACAAATTCAGAGTATGCAGGCAGGGAGTACGTCGGAATAATGCCTGTCAAAAATTCCCCCCGCTGAACAAGCTCTTGTGTCATTATTTCCGTCTCCATACCAAATTCCTCTAATCCTCCCCCGTTATTAAAAAGCTTCAGAATTTTTACGAATTCCTCGCTGTCAAAATAGCTTATCCCCTTTTCTAAATCCAAAAAAGGAGAGTTTTCTAAATCGTAAAGAGTAAGTATTTTGAATTGATATGGGGAATTACTATTGATTATTTTACGGAGTTTGTCCGATTCCTCCATCAGCTTTATCATGTCAGAGAAACTCCATGTATCCTCCTGCCATGTTTGATTTGCCACAAACAATGACCTTGCAGAACCACCAAAATAAATTCCGTATAGGGTATCATCACGGGTGCCGGAAGCAAGCACTCCGGGGAAAATCTCATTTAGTGTTTCCTCCGGTATCAACTGCCGTAAATCAGCAAGAAGCCCTTTCTCCTTTAATATCTCTAAATCCTCTGCATGAACCCACAAAAGATCCGGGCCCTTTCCCGCTGCAAGCTCCGCCATAATTCTGGTGCGATAAGCATCCGGGTCACCGTCTCCCTCTTCTAAGGAAACAGCATTAGGATTTTTTCTGTTATATTGGGGTATATATAGCGGAATATCTTCAATATTGGAACCTGCAAGATTTGCCAGCACCAATTCCGTGTCGGTTTGTTCTGCCTCTTTAAACGACAGGGTATAAATCTCCCAATTTTGTACGCCTTCAGAAAACAGCAAAATATCTCCTTCGCTATTTATGGCAATCTGACGTATATCAGAAGTTTCTATATCCGTTCGTAAAAAGTTAAAAAGAGGAGTCTGTTCGCCGGTTTTTACATCCCATTTTACCAGTCTGGAGGTTGACAGTACATACACACTGCCGTCCTCTGCCATAGTCATAAAATAGCGGTCTGTGGTCTCCAGTTTTGCCAATTCCGTCGGGATTTCTCCCGGCAGATTGTACCACTTCAAAAATGGAGACTCTGAGTATTTGCTTGAAACTAGTATGACAACACTGCCATCCGGCGTGTGAAATGCAGAACATTCAAAAGCCTCTAAATCCTCATTCAGTATCTGCGTGAAAATTAATTTTCCTCCGTTATCATAAATCGTAAGAATATCCTCCGTCTGAGGTGTACCTGAAAATACATAAAGATATCCTTTGTCATCTGCATATATATCATATGGGTGATATTCTGCATTTGATATGCCGTCTGCCTGTTCCGGCTTCAAATGGTTCCAGGTCTTCCCTCCGTCTCCTGATTGCAATATCCATATTTCCGTCGAAGGACTTTCATAAAGGACAAACACCCGGCCATTTAAAACATCCATGCCTCTTGCCCGTCCCCCACTGATTTCAACAGGCAAAACCACCTCTATATCGCTATCAGCCGGCTCATTGACAGGATACATTTGAAGACTGTATCTCATACTGTCTTCCATATAGTAGTTATGCCACAGATATAATATATCCTTATCATAAGCAGAAATAGTATCCCTATACTCAAAATCAAAACTCGGATTGGACAACACCAACTCCTGCCAGCCGGCTTCATGCATCATGAGAGACGGTGTCATCAGGATATTCATGAACTTTGCATTACTTGAAGTTTCTAACTTGAAGCCCTCCTTCTGCCAGTCGGTACCAAGTGGGACTACCGGTGTGGGTTCCTTAGCAGTATCTGTGTTTTTATCTATACCACATCCCGCAATCATTATGAATAGCAAAACGCATAAGAGTATAATATATTTTTTCATAAGCTGTTCCTTCCAAGTTAAAAGAGGATGTTTGTTTATGTTAATAATCTTATCATAAACGACATCCTCCTTTCAATTATTTATGTATTACCATATCAATAAATGTGTACTTCCTCGCGTTCTGTACAAACAGTTTCCTTGTAACAACTAGTGCATAAATATCTTACATTATAGTAATAATAGTATTTATCACAGACAACCGTGATTGCACCATGCTGCTCTGTGTGCGTTTCCACAAATTCACGATACACTAAAGTTTTCTCGTAAATTTCGTTATTAGTTAAATTATCCTTACAGTTACTACATATTGTTGCCGCTGATACTGACAAACAATTCCCCAACAAAGTTACTGCCAAAACTACTCCTAACATCATTTTCTTAAATTTCTTCATCTCTTTAGTCTCCTTTTCTCTCGACATCTGTTAAAGTTACCTTTCCTGCCACCAATGACACTGCTACTATAAAGTAACTCATAGTCACTGCGGCATACAATGCTTCATATCGCCATACACAAGCTGCTATGAATACAATTCCTTCAGTTACCAAAACTACTCTGGCACGTTTTCGATACACGCCCTGTTCCAACGCATTAAGCAGCTTATTCGGTGTATCCACCGGAGCCATGCAAAAGATGGCTCCGAATGTAATTACCGTTACCGAAATGTACACTGCCATGGGTAAATCCCATGTTGTAAATACCACATATGCACACAACATCATCCCTAATGAAATCAGAAAGCAACGGCTTCGTGATTTGGCATGATATCCACCGGCGTACTTGCGCAAAGGAAATACCAATAGCCACAGCATCAGTCCGCTTAGTGCATTTACAAAAACACTTCCCATCAGGACAGTTGTCAATATGCTTAACATACTCCCAAATAATGCACTCAAACCATACTGTACTATTTCTTCCTCTTCAGCAGTAATACCACCTTTTTCTCTTAGATATGTTGTCATTTTTTTGACTGCTTTCAAAACTTACGCAATTTCTTTACCGCATCCGGCTCTTTTGACTGATAGCTCCAGAATGAACATGCTGAATTAGCTTCTTTGGTTGCCGCTTTCACAGACAATGCAACAATTGCCTTACAGGCTCTGTTTACTAAACTTTTCTTCTCCATAATTGCCCTACCTCCTTTCGCTTTGCATTATAGCACAAATAAAATTTTGTGCCGTAACTTGTCATAATTGGTATATATTCATGTCAAAATTAGCCGAAAAAGAGCGTTGACTTATCACCAACGCCCTTTTTTGCTATAAATATAACACTACATTCGTAAAGAATATGCCATCCTGTTCTCGTATCTCCAGCTCTCCATGGTACTTATCCACAATCCGCTTTACATTCTTTAATCCCAAGCCGTGATTTCTTTTGTCCTCTTTGGTAGTTGCATAGCCATTATCCGGCTTCTGCAAATTATCGGGACAACTGTTTTTCATATTGATTTGCAAAAAGCCCCTGTCATATCTCACAGATATCTCCAGACTTTGCTCTTCGGTCTGTGAAGCTGCTTCTATGGCATTCTCCAACAAATTCCCCAACACCGTATTAATATCGAAGGTGTCACTTAATGCCTCAGGGATTATGACCTCAGCCTTTACCTGTCGCAGGCTTCTCTTCGCCTTGCCCAGCCAGAAATTCAATAGGCTGTCCACCTCCCTGTTACCTGTCGCCATTATTTCCTCCGGATTTTGCAGGAAATCCATCATACCATGCAGGTACTCCTTCATGTCCGATGCCAGATTTTTCTCTGCCATAACACTCAGTTCACACAAATGATGCTTCAAATCATGTCGCAGTGATGCCACCCGCTCATCCGATTCCGCTATAATGCTTAACTGATTCTGATACTCCTGCATTCTCTGTTGCAGTATTTCATTCTCGTATTTTCTGGCAAAAGCCCTTAACAGCATATTATACAGATACAGTATGAGAAAATTGATAATTAAGAGACTTATTGATAATCCTATTAAGGTTATTTCTTTTCTTGCATCAAACAGTCCTACAAAAATAAGTATTAAAATACTGCAAAGCGGCACTATAAGCAACGGCAAATTCTGCACATTAGTATCTTTGTTTTTAACGTACAAAACCTTCTCTAGTAATATCTGGCAGCACAAAAACAACAGCACTGTGATAACTGTGCAAAATTGATTAAACTCCTGACCCAACTGATAATTTACAAGAGCCAATACTGCTATGGTATCGCATGCCATATTAATGGCACATATAATACTGGTCACAAATATAATCTTACCTATCCGCTTTGAATATAGTAATACCATAAATGCTATGCCCAGGAAATTCGTAGTAACATTAATCCACGGCAAATGAAATTGCAAATATAATCCCGTATTTATTACAAAGAAAATACCGCATACTATAATCTTTTTTCTAACATCAATCTCTTTTTCTTCAAAGAAAAGCTTCACATATTTTAGTAATATGTATATTCGAAACAAATTCGTCAGTGCGCAAACCACTGTATTCATCATTCTCCCATGTACCTCCGTAAAAGCTCCTGCCTCACCGGCTTTCGATAGGGCCTGCTGATGGTCAAAATGGTATCATCCATAAGCTCCGCCTCCTCGTAAGTAAACCTTCTCACAAAGTTAATGTTTACAATATAAGACTGATGAATCATCAAAAAATCATAGGGCAGCTTTTCTTTCAGGTCCTTCAGCTTGCCATAATACTCGAATTTACCCTTGTCCGTAGCAATCTCCACTTTTCTTCCATAACTGATAAACATCCTTATCTGTCCGTAGGGTATCCTGAAAAAATCCTTTCCCAATCTATACTCAAACATTGTATTCGCCCGCTGTAATTCCTTATCTGCCCGGTCAAGAACTTCATATACCTTTTCATCCGCAATGGGTTTTACCAAAAAATCCAGTGGTTGCATTTTAAATAATTCCATAGCATATCCCGACTTGCCTGATATGTAAATAATCTGGGTACTTCTGTCCTGCAACTGATTACGGATAAAATCACCCACCTGTATTCCGGACATTTCGAACAGTTCTATATCCAAAAACAGTATGTCCAGCCTGTTTCCCTGCTTTAAATAATCGCAAATTGTCTCTCCCGAATAAAACAGCATTATCTCCATCTGCTTGATTCTATCCTGCGCATAGCTTTGCACTATTTTCTCCATTTGTGCACATATCTGCTCACCATCGTCACAAATTCCAACCCGATACATCTTTTCCCTCTCATTTCACGTAGTGAAAAAACCAACCACTCCGCAGAGTGATTGGTCTTCTTCTTAGTCCTGAACGTAAGGCATGAGTGCAATGTGACGTGCTCTCTTGATAGCTACGGTCAATGCTCTCTGATGCTTTGCACAGTTGCCTGTGATTCTGCGAGGAAGAATCTTTCCTCTCTCAGACACATATCTCTTTAACTTATTGGTATCTTTGTAATCGATTACGTTATCCTTGCCACAGAATACGCATACTTTCTTTCTTCTGCGGATTCCGCCCTTTTTTCTCATTGGAGAATCGGACTTCTCTGTCTTATTAAAAGCCATTTCAATGCCTCCCATCTAAAATTGGTTTGTCAAAATCAGTTAAACGGTAATTCTTCGTCAATGCCGTCAGGGATATTCATAAAACCATCGCCTGCGCCTGAAGGAGCGGGTGCGCTATAGCCACCATTGTAGCCGCCGTCATTGTTTCCTGAAGCATTTCTGCTCTCAGCAAACTCATGCTCTTCCACTACAACTTCTGTGGTATAAACTCTCACGCCATCCTTATTGGTATAGCTGCCGGTCTGAATACGTCCTGTTACCGCAATCTTAGTTCCTTTGCGCAGATATCTCTCTGCAAACTCAGCAGTACGTCCAAAAGCCACACAGTTGATAAAATCAGCTGTCTGATCATCATTACTGTTTCTGGACTGTCTGCGATCCACTGCAAGAGTGTATCTTGCAATTGCTAAGGGATTATCTCCCTGCGCATATCTAACCTCCGGATCCCTTGTTAAACGTCCCATAAGAATTACTTTATTCATCTTCTTGTCTCGCTTTCTATTTATGCCTCGTCCTGTCTAACGCATAAGTATCTGACAACATTGTCCATGATGCGGACACGGCTCTCGATTTCAGCGGGAGCGGTGCTCTCAGCATCGAATCTGATGAAGTAGTAGAAAGCTTCTTTCATCTTCTGAACTTCGTAAGCAAGTCTCTTCTTACCCCATTCATCTACCTCTGTGATGGTACCGCCGAATCTCTCAACCAGAGCTTTGCACTTGTCAACAACTGCTGCTCTTTCATCATCTTCGATTTTAGCGCTAACAACAACGGCTAATTCATACTTGTTCATGCTTTGTTACCTCCTTTTGGTCTCTGGCCCACATCTAAAGTGTGAGCAAGGAATTAATATATCACGAATTAGTATGATACCATAAACCTTACGCTTTTTCAAGCTTTTTCGTGAATTTCCTTTACATTTTTCTCCAAAAGTTTCCTGGCTATCATAATCTGGTGCCCGCAGCCCAGACATTTTAACCGAAAGTCGGCTCCCACACGCAGCACTTCCCAGTCCTTGCTTCCACAGGGGTGCTGTTTTTTCAGCTTCAAAATATCGCCCACATTGATATCCATAGCATTTCCTCCTTTTACATATTACCTATCCACCAATCCTTCAGTACTCCAAAGAACTCTCTCATCATATTATTGGCTACCATAGCCGGATGAGAGGGTGCCGCCAGGCTCTCTGCCTGCGCATATCCCTGTTTTTTTGCAATCTGCTCCACGCGATACACATGAAAATTACTGGTGATTAATACTACTCGCTGATTTGATTTATCAAACAGTTCTCCGCTAAAGCTTAAATTTTCATAGGTGCTGGTTGATTTATCTTCCATAATGATTCGCTCCTCGGAAATACCTGACTTTATCAAATATTCACTCATGCCCTGCGCCTCGCTGATTGGCTCATTACTGCCCTGACCGCCGGATACAATCACCTGGGTATCAAGATTTTCCTGTAAATACTCTATTGCCGTATCCAGTCTTTTTTGCAACACATAACTGGGGCCCTGAGGTTTCCACTGCGCCCCCAAAATAATCATGTAATCGGCTCCCGGATTTGCCTGTGCATCAAATCTGCTCATAATCGTGCCTTCTATGGTGCCAAAAAACAAGATGCCTGCCGCAAAACATACCAGCGACGATACCTTCAGCCACCGTGGCAGCTTTTTCACAAATTCCTTATGAAACAAAATCACCGACAATACGAGACACACTACCGCCAGCACTCCCCATATCAGGAAAAAGTAACTGCCGTAGCCCATAAACAATGCAATAAACATGCAATATGCGGCACACATCACTCCCAGCACAGCAAACAAAAGGCCACCCACCGACACTCTGCTCTTCCTATGCCCCCGTTCTTCCAAACGAATGATCCGTTTGCTCTCTTTCATTGGAATCAAATGCTCTTTCTTCTTACCAAACATTCCCTTTCTCCCAAATTCCACACAACAACATACTTACAAATTAATTGTAGCACAAAGCATCTGTCATTCTCAATAGCCATAACCTTACAAGTTTCTTAAATTTTCTTTATAAATACTGTAAAACCGTGATTCTTACGTGTATAATGTAGGTATATAGATGTTTGCAAGGAGGTTACTATGAGCGATTTTCAGGAATCCGTTAACAAATTAAAAGAGATTATTGAGAAATATGACAACATTGTCTTTTTTGGAGGCGCAGGGGTTTCCACTGAAAGCGGAATTCCTGATTTTCGAAGTGTAGACGGATTATATCATCAGCAGTATGACTATCCTCCGGAAACCATTTTAAGCCACACCTTCTATCGACGCAATCCCAAGGAATTTTACCGCTTTTATCGGAATAAGATGCTGTTTTTAGATGCAAAGCCCAATGCTGCACACTTCAAGCTTGCCGAATTGGAAGCACAAGGAAAGGTCCGTGCTATCATCACCCAGAATATTGACGGCTTGCATCAGGCTGCCGGCAGTAAGGTCGTCTTGGAGCTTCACGGGTCTGTGCTTCGTAATTATTGTGAGAAATGTGGTGCTTTTCATGACGTACAGCATATACTGAATTCCACGGATGTTCCAAAATGTGAAAAATGTAACGGTCCTGTAAAACCCGATGTGGTTTTGTATGAGGAAGGATTAAATGACAAAACTTTAAATACCGCAGTACATTATATACACAATGCAGACGTTCTGATTATAGGAGGCACCTCCCTTGCAGTATATCCTGCTGCGGGTTTAATAGATTATTTTAAGGGTGACAAGCTTGTTGTAATAAACAAGTCCGCCACCCCCAGGGATAAATATGCAGATTTATTGATTCAGGCTCCAATCGGCGAAGTATTCGGAAGTTTATAACACTTGAAAAAGCACCCGCTCCAACCTTGAATCACAAATTAATACAGTTCGTATCCGGTTTATTTTCTACATGTTATTATACAATCAGCATCCGGCTTTTGATTATCATCAATAATGATTTCATCGATACTCTCAGCATTGATGTAACCCGATACCGGATTCTTCACACTGATAATATGGCTCGTGATGTCTGCCTGCACTTCGCTATATTCAAAAGCAAGATCCGTATCAATCATTTCACAGTTTTCCAACACAAGTCCCTTTACATAGCAAAGGGGCTGTGTGCCTATAATTTTACAATTGATAAAGTGAATGTTTTCCGCATACCACGCCAGATATTCACCCTTTACAACACTGTTTTTTACCGTAACATTTTTTGCATGCCAGAACGCATCCTTAGTATCCAGCACAGAGTTCTCTATCATCACATCTTCTACATACTGAAAGGAATACTTTCCCTTCATCTCTACGTTGTTAAGCGTTAGCCCTTTGGTATCCAAAAATACATACTCAGCCGTAAGCTTACAGTCATCCAAAACAATATCTTTACACTTCCAACCAAATTCAGGGGATACTATTTCACACTCTTTCAAGCTGCAGTTTACACATTCACGCAATGCTTTTATGCCGCCCAGCAAAGACTTTTCAATCCGTATATCCTCGCCATACCAGAGTGCAGCTCTACAGGTTTCACTCATAGTACATTCACTGATTTGAGCCTTATTTACATGCCAAAAGGGATAACGTAACCTGAAATCACAGTTCTTCACCTGAATATCACTGCATTCCTTTAATGCAGATTCACCATCTGCAGGTCCTTCGAAAGTACAGCTTAATACTTCTATATTATGTAAACCATACAAAGCTCTTTCTTCATCATATCTCGCATTTTCATATTTCATATTGTATTGCACCTCTCATATGTAAAACTCAGAATAATCATAATACGAATCGTCAGAAAATACAAATCACTTTTTAAGCAAAACAACCCAGTTTTTAACATGATTGGAAATCATCCTTTTGAACTTCCCATTCTTTTTTTACCAGTGCATCACTTTCTTAATCTCAGTGGTCAATCTGAGTGAAGCTTTATTATGTGTTGTTTCTGTCGGATGCCAATCTGCCACATATCCGTCACTCTCCAGCTGTTCATCAAATCTCATAGAAAAAATATTAGTATCTCCTGTTTCCTTTTGATACCGCCAAACAGCTTCTTCTACAGCCGGACACAAATCTGTTCCCATAATTCCCAAAGCACACAAAATTGTAGATTTAGGATTACATCTTCTTACTGTTTTTAAGAAATCTACATAACCACATATGTATTCTTCTTTTCTGTCTTCTATCCCTAAAACATAACTGCTGTCATTTGTTCCAAGATTAATCACTATCAAATCCGGTTGACGCTTAGTAAAGTCCCATTCAATGTTTTGAGGTAAATATTTTCCCATGTATGTATTGTTGGAAAATCCTAACTTTTCATAGTACGTCGGCACTAGCTGTGTATCAAATTTCTCTCCGCTTTCGGTATATCCGGAAACGATACCGTATCCGCTAAAAGAAACCATACTATAATCTACATCAAGGTTTTCTGCTGTCTTATACGCGTATCCCTTCGTCACATCCTCTGTTCCTGTTGAAAAGTGATGATCTCGATTCTCATCATCAACACCATACGCACAGGTTATGGAATCACCAATAAACTCTATAAACTTTTCCTTTTGTTGTGTTGGCCAAACTCGTCCCGTAACATTGATTTCTGATATGCCGCAAGTCGACATCGGTGCTTCAGAAAGCTTTATTACACGTACGACGTGCGTTACCTCTATCTCGCTTTCAAAAACCGGTATTATTGTTTCTTCCTTTTCAATTATCACATCCCGAACTTTTTTACTATCTATATATACAGCCACTCTTGCTCTATTAACTTCCTCCCCATTGTAACTGCTGTCCGACTTCATCGTAATACTTGCGTTTGTTCCCGTTACACAAAACTCCACACCTGTACCTGAAAGCACTAACCAAATGGTATTTTCTATTGTTTCTGTACGACCGATAATTCTCACAATTGCATCTGTAGGTAGCATAGTTTTTCTCCTTGTTTCTAATCTATATATATCATTCTATCGGCTATAACTTTTCATGTAAAGAAAAAAGTGTCTTCGACACTCTCAACTCCCCTGCCCCTCACTCATGAGGGGTTTGGGGTTTTCCTTTGTGCTTCTTTATTGTAAAATTCTATTATGAACATCTTACAATCCATTTTTACTGATTATTATGAGCATATGGTTTATGAACTTCACCCGCGTCCTGCTGTCACCGATAATGTCAACAAGATGATTCATTGTGGTGACCCTTCTTTCGGCGGTGCCATGTACGGATGCCCTCACTGTGGCAATCTCAAATTTGTTCCCTTCCGATGCAAAAGCCGCTTCTGTCCTTCCTGCGGTAACAAATACAATCAGCTCCGTTCTTTTCATATGTCCTGTAAACTCTTTTTCTGCGTTCACAGTCACTGTGTCTTTACCATCCCCGAGGAACTTCGTATCTATTTCCTTCAGGACCGTACTCGGCTTAATCTTTTATTTTCCTCCGTCCGGGATGTTGTTCTCCGCATGTTTTCCAAAATGAATAAATCTGAAAGCTTTACTCCCGGTTTTATATGTGTCCTTCATACCTTCGGACGGGATTTAAAATGGAACCCTCACATCCATGCCCTTATATCTGAGGGCGGCTCCGGTAATCTCACTCCCTGGAGAACTGTAAAACACTTTGACTATTCTTTTCTACGTAATGCTTTCCGTAAGGTCCTTCTTGAAAAGATGACTGCTTCTATCGGACCTTCCTTTCGTAAAATCAAGAATGATATCTACAAAAATCATTCCGAAGGATTCTACGTCCGCGCCAAACCTAATCTCTGCACTCCGGATGTCACTATCAAATACATCAGCAGATACCTTGGACGTCCTGTTATTGCCACATCTCGTATTGATAAATACGATGGTGAAAATGTAACATTTCATTACACCCGCCATGAAGACAATAAAACCATAGAGGAATGTGTTCCGGCTCTTGATTTCATCAAGCGTCTTATCGTACATATCCCCGAAAAACACTTCAAGATGCTCAGGTACTACGGTATCTACGCCAAACATCATAAACAGGAGAAGAAACTCCGCAGATGTATTTCCCCTGAAAAGCGAAAATTTTTATCCAATATCCAGGACTGGCGAAATTCCATCCTTCTGTCTTTTGGTTATGACCCTCTTCGTTGTTCCGAATGTGGTACTTCTATGTCGGTTTTAGAAGTTTACCACAAAAAAAATGCACTATTTGAACAATATCGAAAGGTCATGGGATATGGATAAATCCATTCTCCTAATAATTCCTTCTCAATAGTCAGATAGTGCAGTCCAACCTAAACCGAAACAAAAACTACATAAACAACGTCATGGCGAAGCCCCCTTCGCTCTTTTGTTATGCCAATTTTTATTTCCAAACCATTATACACTATTTCTGACGTTTTGAGAAATTTCCTATAAAGATTAGGGTGTCAAAAGACACGTTAATTAATATTTGATTTTGT
>CALYZQ010000025.1 GCA_945609985.1 uncultured Lachnospiraceae bacterium
TGTATCCTTTATTTCCCTTACGAAAATACTTATACCCGCCCGCAATCTGTTAAAGGAGGGTGGTCAGATGGTTTGTCTGATTAAACCCCAGTTTGAAGCCGGCAGGGATAAAGTCGGAAAAAACGGTGTGGTGAGAGAAACACAGATTCACAAAGAGGTAATACATAAGATTGTGGATTATGCGGACAGTATCGGATTTGAGGTACTGCATTTGGAGTATTCACCAATTAAAGGACCGGAAGGGAATATCGAGTATCTGATACATATCCGTAAGACCAGCGAACCAGCTGAAGAGATTCTTACTTTGACAGAGCAGGATGCTGAGGATAGGTTAAGGCTTATTATTGAGGAAAAGAGCGGTCTGTCCCACACTGCAGAGTGGACAGAGATAATCACGGGTATTGTGGAGAGTTCCCACAGCTTATAACAAATCCGGATAAAGATGTGACGGAGGCTTAAGATGAAGCATTTTTTGATTTATACCAATCAACACAAAGATAAGGAATTAAAGACCACGAACCATATCCGCAATTATCTTGAGGGAAGAGGACAGAAGGTATCCGTGAAGCTTAACACTGCGGACTGGAAGGACAAAACGCAGAATGCCGCTGTGGAAATCAGTGATATCCCGGGAGATGTGGACTGTATGCTGGTGCTTGGCGGTGACGGTACTGTGTTGAAGGCGGCAAGAGAGACCAAGACGCTTAAGATACCCATGATAGGTGTGAACCTAGGTACTCTCGGATATATGACCCAGATTGAACCGGATAAGCTGGAGGAATCGCTTGACAGACTGATTGCGGGAGATTATGAACAGGAAGACCGTATGATGTTAAACGGTAAGGTGATTTTACAAAGCGGTACGATTAAGGAGGGTTGGGCCTTAAATGATATTGTAATAGCGAGAAGCGGTCCTTTACAGATTATCAAGTTTAATATCTATGTAAACGGTCAGTTTTTGAATGATTACAGTGGTGACGGTGTAATTGTGACGACTCCCACCGGTTCTACCGGATATAACCTGTCTGCAGGTGGTCCCATTATTGAACCCAAAGCGAAACTGATAATGTTGACACCGATATGTTCCCATACCCTATATCAGAGAAGTATTGTTTTTTCTCCGGAGGATGTAATTGAGATTGAGATTGCAGAGGGTAAGGACGGCAAGATGCAGACTGTGGAGGCCAGCTTTGATGGTGCTCATGGTGTGACCTTGTCAACGGGAGATAAGGTACGAATTGTTAAGTCGCAGGAGAGTGCGGAATTTATACAGTTAAACAGAGTGAGTTTTCTGGAGGTATTACATAAAAAGCTGAGTGAGGGTTAGAGCAGATGAAGAAAATCAGACACCGTAAAATAATAGAATTGGTGGAGAAGAAGGAGATAGAGACGCAGGAGGAACTGGCAGGGCTTTTGAAGGAGGAAGGCTTTGTAGTAACTCAGGCTACTGTATCCAGGGATATCAGGGAATTAAAGCTTTCGAAGGTTCCTTCAGGAAGCGGACGGCAGAAATATGTGGTTTTGACCAGAGATGACAGTCATATGGAGGATAAATACATCAGGGTTCTTCGGGATGGCTTTACCTCAATGGATATGGCACAGAATATATTGGTGGTTAAGACGGTTTCCGGAATGGCTATGGCAGTGGCAATGGCGCTGGATTCCATGAAGTTTTCGGAGATTGTGGGATGTATTGCGGGAGATGACACCATTATGGTAGCAGTGCGTACCACACAGGAGACAGAGCAATTGATGGATAAAATCCATTCATTGATAGAGAAGTAATTTCGGGCAAAAAGTTTCGGGAAGGCACATAAGGAGAGAAAATGTTACAAAGCTTACATGTAAAAAATCTTGCTTTAATGGAAGAAACTGAAATTACCTTTGGAGAGGGACTTAATATCCTAACCGGTGAAACCGGTGCCGGTAAGTCTCTATTAATCGGTTCCGTAAATCTGGCATTAGGCGGTAAATTTGAGAAGGATATGCTTAGAAAGGGTGCTGAAAGTGCCATGGTGGAGCTTGTCTTTTCCTGTGAGGAAAAGGTGAAGCAGAAGCTTATGGAGATGGACCTGGAGCTTTCTGAGGATGATAGTGTAATTATCAGCCGCAAAATGCAGGTTGGCAAAAGTACCTGTAAAATTAACGGGGAAACCGTTACTGCCAGACAGGTAAAGGAATTGGCGGAGGTGTTGATTGATATTCACGGTCAGCATGAACACCAGTCTCTGCTGCACAAAAAGAAGCATATGGAGATTCTGGATGCATACTGTGGTAAGGAAGGTGTTTTACCGGCAGAACAGGTGAAGGAACTTTACGCGGAGTGCAAGACTATAAGAGAAACCTTGGAAGCAGAAGAACGGGATGAGCAGGCACTGGCAAGAGAACGTGCTCTGGCAGAGTTCGAGCTTTCAGAAATTTTGGAAGCAAAGCTTGTACCCGGTGAGGATGAGCAGTTAGAGCAAAGATACCGTGTGATGACAAACAGCAAAAAGATTACGGAGAACCTTTTGGAGAGTTATCATTACAGTGGAAATGAAGAGGGCGCGGGAAGTGCACTGGGCAGGGCGCTTCGGACACTCATGAGTGTGACCCAGTATGATGAGCGGTTAGAGCAGCTTGCGGAGCAGCTTTCAGAAGTAGAAAGTCTCCTTTCGGATTATAACAGGGAAGTTGCGGATTATTTAGGTGATTGTGAATTTGATGAGGAAGATTTTAAAGCGGTAGAAGACCGTCTGAATACTCTCAATCATTTAAAGGGGAAATATGGCTGTACATTGGAGGATGTATTGGCTTACGGAGAGAAGCAGCAGGCTCTTATTGAGAAATTAGATGATTACGATGCCTATATGGAAAAGCTCAAGAAAGATTTAGCGCAGGCGGAGGATAAGCTTGCAAAGGCCTGCGGTGAATTGTCCAAAGTGCGCAGGCAAAATGCAGTGCTGTTAACGAAACGCCTTACGGAAGCCTTGGTACAGTTGAATTTCCTGACTGTAGATTTTGAAGTGGCTGTAAGAGAAGCTGACCGTATTACGGAAAAGGGAGCTGATGAGGTGGAATTTTTGATTTCCACCAACCCCGGTGAGAGCAGAAAGTCCTTAAGTCAGGTGGCAAGTGGCGGTGAACTGTCCCGTATCATGCTGGCAATTAAAACGATTATGGCGACTAAGGATGATACGGACACTCTGATATTTGATGAGATTGATGCCGGTATCAGCGGTAAGACTGCATGGAAGGTTGCAGAGCAGTTGAGTAAAGTGGCAGCCAAGCATCAGGTGCTTTGTATTACCCATCTTCCCCAGATTGCAGCCATGGCGGATACTCATTTTGTCATTGAAAAGAGCAGTATGGATAACAGTACCATAACGGATATTTATGAGCTTAATGAAGAAAAGAGTCTTGGCGAACTGGCAAGGCTTTTGGGCAGTGATTCTCTGACAGAGGCGGCATTAGGGAATGCAAGGCAGATGCGTAGTCAGGCGTTATCATATAAACAGAAATAAAGGAAATCAAAATATTTACAAAAATTAGATAAGTAAAATTTGAAAAGTCTCACATACTAAGAATAACAATGAAAGCATCCTGAAATTCAGGATGCTTTGTTTTTGGGCGTTAGGACAAGGAGTATGTGAGAATGAAGGAGATATCAGAAAAAAATGAAGAGATAAAAAATCAGGCGGCTGATAATATGGTGGTATTACTGGAAAAGTGGAAACAGAGAAGGAAGCGACATAAAATCTACAGAGTATGTCTTTTGAGTGCATTGATTATCAGTCTGGGTGTGCTGGGCGGCGTGGGATACTATCTTTTAGACGGAAGTATTCCATCCACTTTGTATGTGCGGAGGGATAAAGAGCAATCCTTTCATCTGGGCGTGCCGGCCACAGCCGATATTGTCAGTGTAGGACAGCAGGGAAAAAGTAATATACCTGAGGGTGCTGTGACAATTGACCTTAGCAAACCTGTGACTTTGCGTACCGGTAGTGAGGAGCAGTATAACCTGCAGGTAAAGCTGTTTGGTTTTTTGCCCTTTAAGCAGGTAGGTATCCACGTGGTGGAGGAGCAGGAGCTGATACCGGTGGGTGTGCCTGTTGGTATCTATGTAAAAACAGAAGGAATTCTGGTAATCGGTGAAGGTGAATTTGAGAATGCAGATGGTGAGAAATGTTCTCCATCTAAAGGAATTTTGAAATCCGGAGACTACATCAGAGAAATGAACGGACAGGCGCTATCAGACAAGGATGACTTTATAAAAAGTATTGAGAAAGGAAACGGGGAAGAGATATTTCTTACAATCGAGCGGGACGGGAAGCAAAAAGAGGTATGTATTAAGCCCGTCAAGGCGAAATCAGGTAACTACAAAATTGGCGTATGGGTAAGAGACAATGCTCAGGGCGTGGGAACCATGACCTACATCGATAGAGAAGGACAGTTTGGCGCATTGGGTCATGGGATTAATGATGTGGATACCAGTACCCTTATGCAGATGAATGACGGAACCCTCTATCAGACAGAGATTGTAAAAATACAAAAGGGAGATCGGGGAAAGCCGGGCGAAATGACAGGAATGATAGCTTATGTGGATAGCAGGGTATTGGGAGATATCACTACAAACAGTATGCGGGGAATATTCGGGGTCTGTAACCAAAAAGCTATGAACTATGCAACGCAGGAACCTCTACCAATTGCTTTTAAGCAGGAAATTAAGAAAGGTCCGGCACAGATTCTTTGTACCATAGAGGAAGAACCCAACTATTATGATGTGGAAATAACAGCGGTACACTTAACTCATGATAAGGTAAACCGGGGCATAGAACTGAAGGTGACGGATGAAAAGTTATTGGAACTGACAGGAGGCATAGTGCAGGGAATGAGTGGCAGCCCTATTATCCAGGATGGGAAAATAATTGGGGCAGTGACACATGTGCTGGTAAATGACCCGACGAGGGGGTATGGAATATTTATTGAAAATATGTTGGAGCATTGAGTCCGTGCGGTGGGACGAGAAAAAGACTTCTGGAAAGCTTGCTTGCCATGAAGTCTTTTTCGATGTACCAACATACGGCGAAAGCCGTACATGAGCAAGAAGCGAAGCGGATTGCGAATGACGCACGGTTATGACTGGACTATATGGCGATAGCCATACACAAATGATGCATTAGCTTGCGCAAAAAGCCTTCAGTATTATATAATGTACGCGGAGGATAAATATATGACAGTACTTGTAGTGGAAGATGATGAAATAATTTCAGAGGGATTAAGCATTGCGTTGGAGCAGGAAGGGTATCATGTGCTGAAGGCCACAACTCAGGCACATGCTTTTGAACTGATTCGGTCAGAAGAGTCCATTGATATCAGTCTTTTGGATGTGAATCTACCGGATGGTGACGGTTATGCAGTTTGTAGGGAAATTCGTAAGAAGAGTCAGATGCCGATTATCTTTCTGACTGCCTGTGATGATGAAATTCATACAGTGCTTGCCTTAGAGCAGGGAGCGGACGATTATATAGCCAAGCCCTTTCGAATTAGAGAGCTTTTAGCGAGAATGAAGGCGATTCTTCGAAGAAGCGGAAATTATGTAAGCAGTCAGTTACAGGATAAAGGTATCATCAATGTAGGCGATGCGCAGGTAAATATCAATACAGCCAAGGTATATAGAGAAAATGAAGAAATCGTTCTCACTGCAATGGAATATAAGCTGCTGTTAATCTTTATTCAGCATCGTGGAGAAAACATTTCAAGACAGCAGATTTTATCGCAGATATGGGATGATGCAGGGGAATTTGTCAATGACAATACCTTGAGTGTATACATAAAAAGGCTCAGGAAAAAGCTGGGCGATTCAGAGGAAAGTCAGCTGATACAAACGGTGCGTGGAATCGGATACCGTATGGATTGACAGGAGATAAATAAAATGGAACTGGTAATGTGTGGTATTTTGGCGGCAGCACTGCTTGTTACGCTATGTATTTGGTTTGTCTGCCAAAGAAGGATGGCGCGCAAGACGGAAGAATTAATAGAGTATCTGATGAAGGTGCAGGATAACATGGAATTACCTGCTTTTGACTCCATGAATGAAGGAAGGCTGGGAATTCTGCAGAGTGAGATTTATAAGCTGGTTGTGCAGTTGCAGGAGCAGTATTCCGATGAGCAGAAGCAGAAGAAATATATGGTGGATATGTTGTCTGATATTTCGCATCAGATAAAAACCCCCATGACTGCTATTACCCTTATGACAGAGCTTCTCTCGGCGCCGGAGCTTACGGATGAAAAGCGCATGGATTATGTGGAGAAGATTCAAAAACAGACCAATAGAATTACCTGGCTTGTTCGAAACCTATTGACTCTTTCCCAGCTGGAAGCAGATATGCTGGAGCTAAAAAAAGAAGAGTTGAATGTAAAAGAGATGCTTAATACAATCATGGATACCTTTGAGATTATGGCAGAGGTAAAGGGAGTAGACCTGCGATTGGAGTGTCCTGAAGAAATATATCATGGCTGTGATAAGCAGTGGACGAGAGAAGCAATATCCAATATTGTGAAAAACTGTATTGAGCATACACCGGAAGGCGGCAGTGTCAGGATATCTGTCCTGCAACACAATCTCGCTACTGAAATTATCATACAGGATACCGGTGAGGGAATTCCAAAGGAGCACCTTCCCAACATCTTTAAAAGATTTTACAAGGCACCGGGTTCTTCAAACAGCAGTGTGGGAATTGGGCTTTCCATGTCAAAGCAGATTATTATGAGGCAAAATGGAACCATCAACGTGGAAAGTGAAGTGGGTGTGGGAAGTAAATTTATGATAAAACTGTATAAGTGACTTTAAATGACTCTTGGTATGAAGAAAAGTGACTAAATTGTCACCAAATATTCATCTGAGAGTCATTTTTTTTGTTTTTGATTTGTTATAATGGCATTAAGTAAAGAAACCACTGCAAAGAGGAAGATAGAAATTGAGGAGAATAAGAAAATGGAAATTTTAAGATGTGAACATTTAACAAAGGAATATGGAGAAGGAAATACAAAGATTAAGGCACTTAATGATGTGTCCTTTAGCGTAGAAAAGGGAGAGTTTGTTTCCATCGTGGGACCTTCCGGAAGCGGTAAATCTACATTGTTACATATTTTGGGTGGAGTGGATAAGCCTACAAGCGGCAAGGTTTTTGTGGAAGGAACAGATATGCACGGCTTAAAGGAGGACAAGCTGGCAATTTTTAGAAGAAGACAGATTGGTCTGATTTATCAGTTTTATAATTTGATGCCGGTTTTAAATGTAGATGAAAATATTTTGCTGCCGCATTTACTGGATGGACGAAAAATGGATAAGGAACGGCTTGATATGATTGTAGAGCAAATTGGTTTAAATGACAGAAGAAACAATCTGCCCAATCAGTTGTCAGGCGGACAGCAGCAGAGAGTATCCATCGGTAGAGCCATGTTTAGCCGCCCCGCAATTGTGCTTGCCGATGAGCCCACAGGTAACCTTGACAGGAAAAACGGACAGGAGATTATGAGCCTCTTGAAGAAATCGAACCGTGAGCATAAGCAGACACTTATCCTGATCACCCATGATGAGAGTATTGCACTGCAGGCAGACAGAATTATCTATATAGAAGATGGAAAGCTTACAAAGGATGAGAGAATCCGCGTACTTGGAGGGAACAACTAATGCGTAACAGAAATATCGTACATCAGGTAACGAGAGAATACATGAAGAAAAACAAAAAGAGAACGCTCACCACACTTTTAGGAATTGTATTTATGGTGATGCTGATGACCTGTGTGTTTGTGGGTAAGGATACTTCTGTCAATTATTTGGAAAAGTTGGCGAGTCTGGAAAGAGGAAGCTGGCACATCTGCTTATACGATGTGACTGATGCTGAATATGAACAGATTAAGAATATGGATGATGTAGAGCAGGTTGGTGTATCCTCCACTTTGGATTATACTGTGTTCGCTCAGTCCGCGAAGGAGGACAAACCTTATTTACATATCAAAAGCTACAGTGCGGATGCCTTTGCGCTTCATAACATCGGTGTGCTGGAGGGCAGACTTCCTAAGGCTGAGGATGAGATTGTAATTAACATAGAAGCTGTAGAGGATGGAGCAGATATTAAGCTTGGAGATACCGTGGAAGCTATGATGTTTAAGAGATACATCGGCAAGAATGCGAACAGTAAGACAACCACAGTGTTTCCCGGCGGTTTTCAGGTGGCACCGGGTGAGTACTTAGAAGCACCTGCAGGATTTCCCCATTACTGGGAGAACGATGATTTTTACGAAAATCATGAGTTTACAGGTAAAGCTTTCTCATATAAGGTTGTAGGATTTATTGAGAAACCTTCCTTTGAGAAGAATGGAGCTGCAGGCTATAGCGCAATTACCTATAATAACGGTGCTTTGGTTGCAGGGGATGAGAAAAACGTATCCATCCGTTTTGACTTAAAAAACAATGGTAACTACGATAAGGAACTTGAAAAGATTGTGGGAACGGACTGCGATATGGAAGTAAACAGTATGCTTATGGCATTCTCTGCAAATTCCCCGGATTCCACCATTAACGGAATTGTCAATCTGATGAGTGTATTCTTTGTTGTACTTATTATCGGAGCATCCGTAGTATTGATTTATAATGTATTTAATATGTCTTATGAGGAGAGGAGTAAGTATCTGGGTATGCTTTCAAGCGTGGGAGCAACCGGAAAGCAGAAGAAGAGCAGTGTATATTACGAAGCATTTTCTCTTATTGTGGTAGGACTTCCCGTCGGTTTTGCGACAGGACTTTTGGTGGTAAAGCTTGGTATGCTGGCATTAAAGCCTCATCTGGATACCCTTCTTGGCATGTACTCAGGTGAAAGCCTTGACAAGGTACCTCTTGTAATTTCTTTTGTGGGTGTAGTATTTACAGCTTTATTATCAGTTATTACTGTTTGGATTTCAGCTTACCTTCCTGCCAGAAAGATTGGTAAAATCGGTCCTGTTGAAGCCATCAGAGGCAATGATGGCAAGGACACTAAGAAACGTGGTGTCAATAAGCTTGCAATCCGTTTGCTTGGTGCAGAGGGTCTACTTGCAGCCAATTTGGTGAGCAGACAGAAAAAGAAAACAAGAGGTCTTATCGGTGCAACAGCCATGTTTATGATAGTACTGATTATCACCACCTATGCATCAAAGGCACTTACCACCCTTGTAAATTATGCCATGTCAGAGGATGGAGAAGTTAATACCAGGATGAAATTTGACTTTGTGGCGATGGATACCGGAATGAGTGAGCAGGGATGGGCAGATTATGAGGCATTAAAGGAAAGAGTATATAATGACGAAACGGTAGAATCCTGTATCGAATATTATGATGGTATGTTTTTGGGAAGAGGAGATAAAAGTATTTACAGTCAGGAATATTTGGATGCTTATAAGGAGATTATGGATGTTTACAATGTTCCGGAAGATGTACAGAAGCAGGAGATAGAAGGTCTTTGGCCCAGTGTTAATTTTATCGGTTTGGATGATATCACTCTGGCAAAAATTGTAGAACTTACCGGAGCAGATAAGGATATTATGTATGATAAAAGTGTAAGGCCTGTAATCATGGTGCAAAGCGGAGAACTATCCACAGATAAGGTAGGCATCCGTGGATACGGAAAGGCAGATCTTAAGCTTTATGAGATACAAAATATGGTGGGAGTTAACAAAGGGGAAACTTTTGAGGTAAGTGTACTAAATACAGCCATTAATGATTTTGAAAGCTTTCCGTTGACAGTGGCAGGATTTGCCACAAACAGTCAGTTGGAAGAGTATTTTTCCTTCCACACAGATATGATTTGGGTGATTACGGATATGGAGACCACGCAGGAGCTTGTGGATATAGAAATGTCAGGAGATGCATCCGGATATCATGAATACGATAAATTGTTATACATTCAGTTTAAGGATAAAACCTCAAGGCTGTATAATGAGTTATATGATATGCATCTTGAGACAATGAATGCGGATGATTGGGAAGGGATGGTTGTGATATCAGGTAGTCTGTTTGATACAGTGACCATCAAAAGTGCCATCAATGCAGTGATTGAGATACTGCTTAAGTGTTTTGTAGCACTGACCTCCATCATCTGTATGTTGAACCTTTACAATTCCACGAAAGGCAGAATTACAGGCAGAAGAAAAGAGCTTGCCATTCTGCGTTCCATGGGTATGACAGAAGGTCAGATGCGCAAAATGCTTCTTCTGGAGGCAGGAAATGTGCTTATGAGAAGTGTAATCATTGCAGTAGTTGTTGCGACACCGATACTTATCCTGATTTCCAAGGTACTTATCAAAATGTTTGGAAAAGTGAGTCTTGGCTCACCGGTAGGTGTGTATCTGATTGCCACCACCATTGCGGCAGCAGCACTTATGCTGGTAACTGTGATTACACATAATAGGGAAAAGAGTAATAATATTCTGGAAGATATTCGTAGGGAAAGTATTTAAAATAGAGTATAGGAAATGATGTGGAAAAGGGATTCTATAAGTACAAAAATTTCATATAGACCGAATGAAAGGGCAGAGAACCGGTAAAGAGGCTCTGCCCTTGTATTTGAGTCAGTCCTTCATTTTAGCCTTCACTTCCAGAGCATCTCTTTCTGCCATTTCAGCCTCCACATCATAGCCATCCTTGCGGAGTTTCTCAGCAATTTCCAGATACAACTGATAGGATTTGTCATATTCGCCCAATGTATCGTAGCAGTCAGCCATACAGTACAGCTCATCATAAAAGTAGGTGCCAAGTTCCCCGGCCTTTTCCCAATTGGAGAATGCTTCATCGTACTTTAATAAATCTGCGCAGACGTCACCACCTAAGATGTATAATTCCCAATCGGTGGGAAAACGGGCGCTTGCCTGAAGGAAACAATTATATGCATCCTCATGACGTTTGGCAAACTGATATGCTTCAATCAGCAGCGTCCATTCCCTGGGATTATCGGGAGACGATGTTACCTTCTCCTTTTGCTCTTTAACGAATTCCTCTCCTCTGCCAAGGGTAAAGAACAGCTTGGCGCGGCAGGAGCATGCGCGGTAATAGGAGTGAGGGTCCTCTTCGGGATTTTCAGCTAACGTCAAGTCATACCATTCCAGGGAAGTATCCATACAGTAGCACAGCATGAATTGATGGATAATGGCATAGTTCCATTTGTCTGCAATAGAAAGCTCTCCGGATTTCATCAGCTTCTTATACTCGAGAACACATCTTAAGAAATCCTCAGGGTCTCTGGTCTTTTCATAGACAGAAGCAAGCCGTGCTGCATAGTTCTCATAGGCGACGGAGCTTTTCTTGTAAAAATCGTCCACTGTCACTTCGTAAAGTCTTGCGAGTGTTGGCAATGTCAGCACATCCGGCAGGGTAGTTCCGCATTCCCACCTTGATACGGTCTGGGTATTGACACACAAAATGTCTGCAACCTGCTCTTGGGTGTAGTTTTTGGCAATTCTGAATTTCTTTAGGTTTTCTGAAAAAATTGTATTGTTCATAAATCTTTATCTCCTTTGAGTTCATTTCTTGTTGTTTCGAAGCTTCTGAATACATCATAGCAAATGAAAGCGAGACGCTCAATGTCTTAAATTGTGATGTGACTCTCAAATTGTGTGTAGTGACATCGGGATGGTTTTAGGCTTGCCCGAGGTTTTTTAGTACTGTATAATGTATGTATATATTAATTTAAACGGTGAGCAAAATGATACTAAAGATATTGGCAGAAATGTATGTAACCCTGCTTGGCCCGGTCATTGCAGGGATTGTCAACTCCATATGGTGCAAATCGGGTATGTTTAAAAGATTACAGGTGCCCATGGACGGTGGCAGGAATTTTGTGGACGGTAGGAGAATCTTTGGGGATAACAAGACCTGGAAGGGTTTTTTAGGCTATATTATCTGTAACGTAATTTGTATGGTGCTGTGGGGACTTGTGTGTGATGTGGCACAGCTTGAGGCCTACAACATGTTTTACGAAAAGGTTGCAAATACCCCGGTGAATAATCTGATAATAGGTCTGTTATTGGGAATTGCATACGGAGTCTTTGAACTTCCCAACAGCTTTCTAAAGAGAAGATTGGGTGTCGTTCCGGGTAAGAGTGTAAGTGGTGCATGGAAAGCATTTTTTGTTTTTTTTGATCAGGCAGACTCTGTGTTTGGCTGTGTTCTTGTGGTGTGCTTTTTTGCCCCTATGACGATAGGGTTTTACCTGCTTTATGTGGTAGTGGGGGGGGTTACCCATATTTTGATAAATATGCTGTTATATGCTTGTAAGCTTAGAAAAAATATGTTTTAGAAGAGGTACTTATGATACAACGAATCAGTGAGCCGTTAGGGGACAATGGAGAAAAATTAGGGAATAAGGGAAAGTTTCTGTGCATGATGAACGAAGCCGGATTTTCGGTGCCGGACGGGGTGATACTTGACAGGGAGGAGTATATCCGTTTCCTGAATGAGAATGGAATTGCCGCAGAAGTGGAAGCACTTTTGTTTGAAATGAATAAGGATAATGTGACAGAAATCAGTGAGAAGATTACCGGGTTGTTTGAAGGAAAGCATTTTGGTGAAGAGTTGCGTCATGTGCTGAAGGAGTCCATTGATCCGTCAGGTTATTATGCGGTGCGAAGCAGCGGAACCAAGGAGGATTTGCAGGATTTCTCTTTTGCAGGACAGTATCAGACCTATTTAAATGTTACGGGGACGGAAGAAATTGAGGCAGCCATTATTCGCTGCTATCAATCCATGTTTTCTCCGGTGTGTTTAGCGTATCTTGTGAATCATGCCATTGATTTAAAAGACCTTGCCATGTCAGTGGTGGTGCAGGAGATGGTGCAGGCCGAGTTTAGCGGTATTTGCTTTACAGTAAATCCCATTACCGGTAACGATAAGGAAATGTCTATTGAGGTGGCACAGGGCTTAGGAGAAAATGTGGTAAGCGGCAAGGTGGCACCGGAGCAGTATTACTATAACTGGTATGAGAAGAGGGGACACTTTGATGATGACAACACATTTCTGAATGAACTGCAGCTCAAAGAGTTTGGAGAAAGCTTTGTGAAGGTACAGATGTTGTTTGGATATCCCTGTGATATTGAATTTGCAATCCGTGAGGGGAAACTGTATCTGTTGCAGGCGAGAAGAATTACCAAGCTAAACTATGGCGGACTTAAGGATATCTGGTCCACTGCAGATTTTAAGGACGGCGGTGTTTCTGCCAGTGTGTGTACACCCTACATGTGGAGCCTTTATGAGTACATATGGGAATTTACATTAAGAAAGTTTATATTGGATTCCAAAATTCTGACGGAAGCAGAAGTGGACAGAAAGCTGGGAGAGATGTTTTATGGCAGATGCTATTGGAATCTGTCCGTGGTAAAGCTTGCCATGAGCAAGGTTATCGGCTATAAGGAGCGGGAATTTGACAGCGAATATGGTATCCGCATCACCTATGAGGGAGACGGTGAGACCACGAAGCTTACGCCCGGGTCCCTTGTGGCAATTACAAGAATGTTTTTTGCCCAAAAGAAAATTTTGAAGGAACGCAACCATAACTGTGAGGCATACAAAGCGGATTTGCTGGAAAAATACGATGGTTACAAGAGACGATATGATGAGAATACGATACAGGATATCGAAAAGGAATGGTATGAGCTGACTCACAGAACATATCTGCAAAGTGAAGCTACTTATTTTTGGCAGATTTTTATTAATACCATACATCAGTCTTTGTATAAGGACAGCCTGCTAAAATATGTATCGGAAAGTGAGTATTTAACCTTGCTTGGGGCGATTGACAATATTTCTCACATGCTACCCTTTTATGATATGTGGGAGATTTCCAGAAAGATACGTGCAGAGGAAGGAACTCGTGATTTTTGGACACAGAAGAGTGTGGAGCAGTTGCAGGAGCATCTGAGAGGAGAAGCTTTTGAAATGCCCCTAGTCCGGAAATTAATTGCTGATTATGGGTATCATTCCGACAAGGAGCTGGATGTAACCTATCCCTGTTATTATGAGGATGTCAGTCCTTTGCTTAACAGTATTAAGGATATGGTTTCTCTGGGGGATGAGTTCAGTCCCCTGGCAGATAAGGAGAAGGGTGAGGCAGGCTATCTGAGAATATTGGAAACTATCGGGAAGAAAGTTAGTCCCGGAAAGTACCGTAAGATTCAACGCAAGATAACCAATATGCGCAAGATGCTTTGGTGGAGAGAGGAATATCGTGATATTTCCACCAGATTTTATTACATCATTCGTGTGTATACCATAGAGCTTGCAAAGCATTTTGCGAAGCAGGGTGTTCTTAAGGAGGCTTCCGACATCTGGTTTGTAAAGGTGGCGGCCGTTTGGGAGTATCTGGATGGCAAGCTTTCCAAGGAAGAACTGCAGGGCATGGTTACGAGCAACAGGGAATACTATCATGCCTACAGAAATTATATGAGTGAAAATGAAATCGGCGGCGTTTTCAGCGATGCAGAGGATAGTATGGGTGCAGCTTCTGACGGACAACTTAAAGGTCTTGGAGCTAACAGCGGCAGAGTTACAGGTACAGCCAGAGTAATTGAGGATTTCAGTGAAATCGGAAGACTGAAAGAAAATGATATTCTGGTAACCCGTTTTACCGACACCGGTTGGACTCCTAAGTTTGCCATTTTATCAGGAATTGTCACGGAGTATGGTGGTATTTTGTGCCATGCGGCAATTGTGTCGAGAGAGTACGGAATCCCTGCCATTGTAAGTTGTCATGACATTATGAGTAAAATAAAGGATGGTCAGACCATTACCATAGATGGCGGTACCGGATATATTACCATAGAGGAAGAGTGAAAACTATGTTTATCGGAGAATGGAATAAATCAGTAATTTTGACTTACATAGGAATGGGCAGTGCGGTGCTTGGAATGTATTGTGCCTGTACATGGAACGTGTATGGAGCATTTGCGGCACTGATAGTCGCCGGAGTCTGTGATTTGTTTGACGGCGCAGTGGCAAGAAAATGTAAGAGAAATGAAGCACAGAAGCTTTTTGGTATTCAGCTGGATTCGCTGGTGGATGTAATCAGTTTTTTGGCCTTTCCTACAGTTTTGGGTATTTTTATGGGTATGAATCGTTGGTATCATCTGCTTGTGCTTATATTGTTTTGTGTCTGCGGCATAGCAAGACTTGCATTTTTTAATATAAGCAGTGAAGGTGGGGATGCTCCGGTGAAGTATTACAGAGGGCTTCCGGTAACTTTCACGGCATTGATTTTGCCACTTATTTATTTATTGCATTTGTGTTTGGCGCAGAATGTGTTTACGGTGGTGTATACTATTGCAATGTTGTTGATAGCGCTGCTTAACATCTTGGATATTAAGATTGCGAAGCCCAAGGGCATGGCATATCCGATATTTGCACTGCTTGCCGTAGGAATGCTGGTGGTGTATCTGGTGGTGTTATAGGAGTACATAGGATGAGGGATGGGAAAAGTATATACAATCGCAAAAAGAAAGTTTACGAGCCTGCAAACCAATACGGTGGCGGGCTTCTTGAAATTCTGTATCATCATCCGTTGGGACGCATGCTGTTAAAGGTAGTGATTCATCCGGTTTTTTCAAGGATTTACGGATTGTATAACAGCAGTCCTTTAAGCAAAAGGCAAATATCCCCCTTTGTAAAGAAATATGGTATCAATTTGGCAGATTATGAGAAGCAGGATTACGGCAGCTTCAATGATTTCTTTATCAGAAAAATCAAGGCAGACAGAAGACCTGTTGAACTGTGCGGGAAAGTCCTTGTTTCTCCGGCTGACAGCAAGCTTAGTCTGTATCCGATTGAGAAAAATAATCGCATAACTATAAAAGGTGTATCCTATACGTTGTCAGAGCTTGTGGGTGACAGAATAAGTCTAAAGGATTATGCGGGGGGAAGTTGTCTGGTATTTCGACTGACCATGGATGACTATCATCGGTATATTTTTGTGGATGAAGGAAGAGTGAAAAGACGCTATCACATAAAGGGCAGACTGCATACGGTAAGTCCCATTTCCAAGGAGCATAAGATATATAGGGAAAATTCCAGAGTAATCAATGTGTTGCAAACTGTGAATTTCGGTGAAGTAATCTGTATTGAGGTAGGGGCCCTGCTGGTGGGAAAAATCGTAAATCATCCCATAAAAGCTTTTGAAAAGGGTATGGAAAAGGGATACTTTAAGCTGGGCGGTTCTACGATAGTTCTATTGTTACAAAAGGACGTAGCCGTGATAGACGAGGACATTGTAAAGCATTGTTTAGATGGTGTGGAAGTGAAGGTATTACAGGGAGAAAGGATAGGAAGTAAGGGAACATGTTAAAGCGATTACATATTTATTTTAAAGAAAGATATCCGTTTTTGGCACGTCTGATATTAGGATGTATTGTGTTTTTAGAGATTCACTTTATTATTCTTTTAAATTATGGTGTGACAAGCTTTCAAATTGGAATTCAGGAGGCGGTTGGTGCTTATACGGTATTTGCCTTTCTGTTCTGGCTGAGAGTAGCGGATGACTTAAAAGATTATGAAACGGACCTGCGTCTGTTCCCGGACAGACCCCTGCCTAGCGGCAGGGTTTATAAGAAGGATATTGTGATTATCTGCATCATTATGGAGCTGATAGCGGTAGTATTGAATCTGATATTCATGAACAATATTTTGTTCTTCTGCATTCTCTACGCTTACGGGTATCTGATGAGCAAGTGGTTCTTCAAAAAGAAAGTGATTCAGCCCAGCCTTCCCTTGGCACTTGTTACCCATAATCCGGTGCAGATGTTTGTAAATGTGTATATCATATCCTTTACGGTGATTAAGTATGATTTGGAGCCGGTTTCCCTCATAACGATTATGACGCTCTGGACCTTGTATTTTCCTGCGATTATCTGGGAAGTGTCCAGAAAAATTAAGGCGCCCAAGGATGAAAATGATTATACTACCTACTCAAAGCTCTTTGGTTATAAAAAGAGTACCAAGTTTGTGATGATAATGACTCTTGTGGATATTGTGACCAATATGATTTTGGTATTTAATTTAAATAAGTTTACCATTGTGCTTTTTGTGTTGTTGGTATCCTGGATGGTATGGAAGTTTGTAAGTTTTATAAAGGATCCGGAACAGTTTGCCATTGTGCAAAAGGTGGAAATTTACACCTATATACAAGAGAGTCTGATGCTACTTACCATTGTGGTATTTTTGTTGGTGGGAAGGATAGGATAAGTATATGCTTGGGAAAAAGGCAGAAAATCTTAGAATTTTAAGGGAACATGGATTTCCGGTGCCGGAGTTTATCACCGTTTTCAAGGATACGGATAAGGAAAATCTTGCCATTCCGTGGGAAACATGCGCAGTGCGTTCCTGTGCGGCGTTGGAGGATGGAGCGGACAAAAGCTTTGCAGGGCAGTTTGACACATATCTGAATGTAAAAAGAGCGGATGCGCATGCCATGATAGACAAGTGCTTTGCCTCCATGGAAAAGGACAATGTAAAGGAATATGCAAGTGCAAAAGGCATTTCTTTATCAGATAGTGATTTTGTGGTGATAGTTCAGGAGATGATTCCTTCTGAGTATTCCGGTGTGTGTTTTACAGCCAATCCCACAGGATTATTAAACGAGATGGTAATTGTAGTGGGAAAAGGAACCGGTGATAATGTGGTAGAAGATAAAGTAGAGACCACAAGCTATTACTACAATGTGACGGACAAAAACTATTACTATGAAGGTAAAGAGGATAATTTGCCGGCCGAGACAGTGGAAGCTCTGATAGAGCTGGCTACAGATATGCAACCACTGCTGGGCGAACTTCTTGACATCGAGTTTGCGATTGCTAAGGGGCGGATTTATATATTGCAGGCGAGAGCCATTACAACGATTGACAATCAAAATCCGTTGATTCTGGACAATAGTAATATCGTGGAAAGTTATCCCGGTTTAAGTCTGCCGTTAACAGCATCCTTTGTTCAGATTGTTTACAGCGGGATTTTCAGAAGTATCAGCAGGCGTGTGTTACATAATGAAAAGGAGCTTGCAAAATACGACCATGTATTTGAAAACATGGTAGGCTGTGCAAACGGCAGAATGTATTACAAAATCAGTAACTGGTACACCATTATCAAGTTTCTGCCCATGAATCAGAAAATCATTCCCATCTGGCAGGATATGATGGGAGTCAAAAATAAAAGCTATGATAAGGAAGCGGTGAAGCTTCCTAAGCTTGTGCGTGCAAAAACGTACTTTAATGTAATATCGGAGATGCTTCATGTGCCGAAAAATATGCAAAAGCTAAATGAGGATTTCAAACGAATCAATGAAGGATTCTATAAAAGGTATCACAAGGATATTACCCCGGCAGAGCTGATTGGACTGTACAATGAGCTGCATGACGTGCTGTTGTACTGCTGGGATGTGACGCTTTTAAATGATGTGTATGCATTTCTATTTACGGGGCTTGTAAAAAAGCGCCTTGGTGAGGAGAGCAACAGGGTAATCTCCGGTATTTCCAATATTGAGAGCTTGAAGCCCATAAAAGAGATGGTGCGTCTGGCGTATGATAAAAGGAGCCTGACACGTGAACAGTACGAAGAGAGGGCTTTGGAATATATCAGCTTGTACGGAGACCGCAATCTTGAGGAGCTGAAGCTGGAAAGTGAGACATTTCGCAGTAATCCTGCATTGTTGGAGGAGAAAATCACCCAATACAATGAGGACTATGAGAAGCTTGCGGATATGTACAGCAAGCTTCATAGGGAACCGGAGAAGAGTGTAAAGTTAAAAGGCATCAATGGATTTTTGGTGCGTCATGCGGAAAAGGGTATTGCAAACAGGGAGCTTTCCCGATTAAACAGAAGCCGGATTTTTGGAATTGTGCGTTTGATTTTCACAAGACTTGGTGAAGTGTATACAGAAGAGGGTTTGATTAACGAAACGCGGGATATCTTCTGGTTGACTGTGGAAGAAGCTTTCAGACTTGCAGAGGAAAAGATAACTATGCAGGCAGTGGTAGAAGAGCGTAAAAAGGCCTATGAATTATATGCCTGTCTGCCGGCATACCAACGTTTGATATTTGCGGATAAAGAATTTGACAAGAGACATACAAGCGTAAACGCCCACAAGATACAGCTTTCTAATGATAAGCTTCATGGTATTCCCTGCTCTGACGGTATCGTGGAAGGAGAAGCCTTAGTGGTTACTGATGTGACAAAGGTGGGCAATGCGAAGGACAAGATACTGGTGACGAAGATGACGGATCCGGGCTGGGTATTTTTACTGGTGAAAGCCAAGGGCGTTATTTCCGAAAAAGGTTCCCTGTTATCCCATACCGCTATTATTTCAAGGGAGCTTAAGGTACCGTCCATAGTAGGTGTGGAGGGGCTTCTTAGCACTGTGAAAACGGATGATATTCTAAAGATGGATGGTAACACGGGAGAAATCACTATAGTGAAGAGGTAAAAAAGATTGGAATGTATCAGATTTGAGGAAGAAGAGAAGTACATAAAGGATTTTTTGAGTTTACCCAAGCGGCTTTACAGCAAGGATACCAATATGGAAAATCCAAAGGAAACAGAGCGTTTTTTAAGAGGAACGCATCCCTTAAGTGCTTATTTTACACTGCACAAATTTCTGGTGTACGATGAGGGCAAAGCAGTGGGAAGATTTGTGATTACCACTTATCCGGAGGATGAGACGGCATATATAGGATTTTTTGAATGCGTGGAGGACTCGGATGCGGCAAGGTGTCTGTTTGAGAAAGCGTGCGAGTATGCTAAGAAATTGGGGTATCACAGAATGCTGGGACCGGTGGATGCCTCCTTCTGGAATAAGTATCGGTTGAAAATCAATCTGTTTGACAGACTGCCATATACCGGAGAGCCTTATAATAAGGAGTATTATCTGAAACTGTTTGAGGAGAATGGTTTTGCGGTTTGTGAGCATTACACCTCCAACATTTTTGAAGCACTAAAAAAAGAGGATAAGGATCCTCTGTATGATGACAGATTAAAGACATTTTTGGACAAGGGCTATAGAATTATCAGCCCGGCAAAAGAAGATTTTGATAAGGTAATCGGTCAGCTTTATGAACTTCTTACAGAGCTTTACAGTGATTTTCCGGTGTATAAGAATGTGGGTTATGAGGAGTTTTCAAAGGTGTTTTCGGATTACCGATACATCCTCAATATGGATATGGTGAAGATGGCGTACTACAAGGAGCAGCCGGTGGGCTTTTTTGTCAGTGTACCGGACTTTGGCAATACCGTATATCACTTGAGAAACTTGAAAAACCTGTGTCGGGTATTTCGGATAAAGAAAAAGCCGCATCGTTATGTCATGCTGTATATGGGAGTACATAATGACCATCATGGTCTGGGGAAAGCATTGGTTGGAAGTATCATGGAGGAGCTTAGGAGGAGCGGTCTGCCCAGCATAGGAGCATTGGCAAGAGACGGTAAAATTACCCAGAAATACGGCGAAAATCACGTAGAACATTGTTATGAATATGTGTTGCTCGGAAAGGAATTTTAACATGATAGATTTTGAACAGACCCTGGATGAAAATTACTTGAAATGGAGAGACAAAGGACATATTTTCGAGAAGAAGGATGGCGGTTATCAGGGGATTACCTATGGGGAATTTTTAGATAGAACCAGGGGATTTGCGGAGCATTTGCTATCCTTGGGATTAGCTGATAAATCTATTATGCTGTATGGTGAAAACAGTAGTAAATATATGATGGCGGATTTGGCGGTGCTTCATTATGTGGGTGTCAGTGTCTGTGTCTCCAATGAATGGAAGGCAGTAGAAGTAATAAGGGCAGTCAGGATGCTTGATATCTCCTGTATTATTTATGGGGAAGAAAAGCAGGAGGTGATTGATTGTATTTTAGCAGAAGTTCCGGACCTTTTATGCATTCCCATGAGCTCTGTAGCAGATTATAGGGCTACAAAGCAGTGTGTGCCCAGAGGAGAGGAAGAATATTGTAAAATAGTATTCTCAAGTGGTACTACGGCCATGCCAAAGGCAGTGATGCTTTCTAAGAAGAACCTGTTTGCAGGGCTTTCTTCTTTGTACAAGAGATGTCCCTTTCATGAAGGAGATGTGGATTATCTGTTTTTACCTTTAAGCCATACCTATGCTGGAATCTATAACTTTTTGTATTCTCTGGTTTTTGGCTTCAGCATCTATTTGTGTTCCGGTATCAATGAACTTGCAGGAGAACTGAGGGAGATTAATCCTACCCTGTTTTGTGGTGTGCCTGTTATTTATCGGAGGCTTTACGAAGCATACGGGAGCAATCTGCATGTAGCATTTGGTAACCGCATACAATATCTGTTCTGTGGTGGAGCACATTTTGAAGAAGATATCCGAAAGGCATATAAGGACAGCGGTCTGAACATTATGGAGGCCTATGCCCTGTCTGAGACAGCATCCACCTTTGCCATCCAGTATCCCTATGATTCGGATGTAAAAACGGTGGGAACTGTGGCGGAGGATATTGAAGTTAAGGTGATTGAAGCAGATGAAGATGGCGTAGGAGAAATTGTAGTAAAGGGCGATAATGTCTTTTTAGGCTATGCAAAAGATAAAGCTCTTACGGACAGTGTCTTTACGGAGGATGGTTTCTTTAAGACAGGAGATTTAGGTTATCTTTTACCGGACGAAGAGCACGGCGGCTTTAAACTGTATATCACCGGCAGAAAGAAAAAAGTATTAATCGGAGAAAACGGAGAGAATATAGAGCCTACCCATATTGAAAAACTGATTTGTGAAAAGAATGCCAATATCAACAAAGCCCTTTTATTTATCCATGAAGGTAAACTGGGATGTCACTTATACCTTATGAAGCCTGAAGATAGGGACTGGGCTGTATTCTTTGAAGAGGTAAACACAGAACTTTCCGGTTATGAGAGAATTCGTCATTATGATGTGGTGGTAGATTCCGTAGAAAAACGTTGGAAACAGTAGGAAACGAAATTGATATATAGTGTCGAACGACGGAGGAGCATTGTCTGTGCGATTTATGCGCCACGGAGAGGAAACTCATGAAAAAACAGGAAGACTCACCTTCCTGTTTTTTCTATGCTTTGAGGTTTCGCGCAGTGTTTGGCGCATTTGAGACACAGACAAGCTTCCCCGTCGGTTGACACATAAATATATTTTTGAATATATTACTATTTCCTCCCCAACTCCCAGAACGCCACGGCACTTGCGGCTGCCACATTCAGAGAATCCACGCCATGGGACATGGGAATTTTTACGGTATAATCACATTCTGTAATGGTGGACTTCCGTAAACCTTCTCCCTCAGTTCCAAGAATAATCGCCAGCTTATCAATATTTTGAAGACAGGGGTCTGCGATGCATAAGGAGTTATCACTGAGCGCCATAGCTGCGGTTTTATATCCTAAAGAGTGAAGTTCATTTATGTAAGATGGGTTATCGGTGCCAAGCGAGTTAGGGATAATTGTCCATGGCACCTGAAATACGGTACCCATACTGACACGGATTGCTCTGCGGTAAAGGGGGTCACTGCATCCGCCTGTGAGAAGCACGGCATCCATATTTAAGGCAGCGGCAGAGCGGAAGATGGCTCCCACATTGGTAGGATTCATAACATCCTCCAATACAGCGATGCGGTGTGCATTTTTACAAACCTCGGAAACAGTGGGTAAAGCGGTGCGTTTCATGGCACAGAGAAGTCCTCTGGTAAGCTGATAACCGGTCAGTCCCTTTAAGATTTCAGCAGTAGCGGCATATACCGGGACATCGCAACAACGTTCCAATATTTTTCCCGTATGGTCATTTTTACTTCCTGTTTCCAGTAAGAAAGAAACGGGTTCATATCCTGCATCCAAAGCACGTTCAATGACTTTGGGGCTTTCAGCGATAAAAAGTCCGGGCATAGGCTCATGGTAACGCAAAAGCTGTACTTCGGAAAGCTGTGCGTAAACACCAAGTTCGGACTTATTCAAATCAGTAATTTCAATCGGGTTATTCATATGCTTCTCCATGTTTTTTCCAATTTAGCAATATTATAGTAGTGTGATTGATTTGTGTCAATTCATTGCGTGTTATATGCACAAATTGCTGAATATAAGATTTTGTTTGTAATATAAAATGCAGGATGTTATAATGCTATGGTAAATTAAGCAGAGAGGAAGAAAAAGATGTTTACAAAGTTAAAGAAATTATTTGAACCACAGGATATGACTGTAGGCGAACCTTGGAAAAACATATTGATGTTTTCAATACCGCTGTTGATTGGAAACATTGCACAGCAGTTGTACAGTACTGTTGATAGTGTTGTAGTTGGTCATTATGTGGGTGACGATGCGTTGGCTTCCGTAGGAAGTGTTTTGCCGATTATTAATCTTTTATTGGTTTTGTTTGTAGGAATATCATCTGGTGTTGGCATTATGGTATCCCAGTATTTTGGAGCTAAGGCACGGGAGGATTTGTCCAATACCATCGGGACCAGTATTGTATTGACTGCTTTGGTGTCTGTTGTTTTAATGGTGGCTGCAGTCCCTCAGTTTATACATTTCCTGTTGGATTTGTTAAATACCCCTGCAGGTGATATCTATAACGGATGTGCTAATTATCTGACAATCTCCATTTTGGGTATTGCAGGTATGGCATTCTATAATATTTTTAGTGGTATTTTAAGAGGAATGGGAGATTCTGTATCCGCGCTTATATATCTGTTGATTGCGACGGTTATTAACATTGTGCTGGATGTTTGGTTTGTGGCACAATTCCACATGGGAGTAGCAGGTGTAGCATTGGCAACTGTAATTGCCCAGGCGATTTCATCAGCATTTTGCTTGTGGAAGTTATTACATATGAGAGACGTGTTTGACCTTGGCAAAAAGCAGTTTAAGCTTACCAAGCGTTATGTGATGCAGATTGTAAAGCTGGGTCTTCCTTCCGGATTAACTCAGGCAATCTTTTCTTCTGCCATGATTGTGGTACAGTCTTTAACCAACAGCTTTGGCAAAGAATTTATGGCGGCAAATGTAATCGTAATGCGTGTGGACGGTTTTGCCATGATGCCTAATTTCTCCTTTGGTATGGCATTAACAACTTTTACAGGACAAAATGTAGGTGCCGGCAAGTTCGACCGTGTACATAAGGGAGCAAAGCAGGGAGCAATTATTTCCGTATCCTGCGCAGTGGTGATTACCGGAGTTATCTTAATCTTTGGTAAATACTTGATGGCACTCTTTACCGATACGGCATCCTTGATTGACAGAAGTGTATATATGATGAGAATTTTGGCGGTAGGATATATTGCAATGGCAATTACCCAGAATTTCTCGGGTGTAATGCGTGGAGCAGGTGATACGCTTACGCCTATGTGGATGTCACTTTGTACCACGGTGCTTCTCAGAGTACCGCTTGCTTACGGTATTTCTTATTTCACAAGAACACCGGAGCTTCCTTACGGACGCAGTGAGTGTATTCAGGTTTCACTGTTGATTACCTGGATTATGGGTGCAATTCTGACCATGGTTTGCTATAAAATCGGTAGATGGAAGAAGACTGCAGCTCAGGCGGCAGCGCGAATGGAAAGGCGTGGAGCTGAAGAATGAAAATAGCAATTGTAGGCTGTACTGGTAGATTAGGTAGCAATATTATCAAAAATGTTATGAGGAGGGATGATGTATCTCTGCAATATGCGATTGCGAGAAGAGGTAATCAGTATGTGGGACAGAGTATGTCATCTGTGGCAGGCGGAAATTGTCAGTTAGAAATCATTGACGATATTTGCAAAGCTGTGGAGTGTGATGTATTTATTGATTGCACAAATGCAGAGACCTTTATGCGTGACAGCTTACCGAAGTATAAGCAAATGAATAAACCGGTAGTGATTGCAACCACTGCATTTTCTGCGCAAGACTTAGAAAAGATCAAGGATTTAGCAGAGCAGTTGCCCGTATTTATGGAAGGTAACTTTAGTGTTGCGTTACATGATTTTATTGATACGTTAAAGTTTGCAGTCGGTAGAATCAGTGAAGATACGGATATTCAGATTGTGGAATATCATCATAATTTGAAATTGGACGCACCAAGTGGAACTGCACTGATGATAAGGGATGCATTGGTTAAAGCAAACCATAGGATAACGGAAGACATGATAAACATATCTTCTGTCCGTGGCGGTAATATATTCGGAGAGCATGAAGTCATTTTTGCCAATTGCAAGGATGAGGTAACTACCTATAAGCATCAGGTATCCTCCAGAGAAGCGTTTGCAGATGGTGCCATCGAGGTGGCAAAATGGACGGTAAAGCAGCAGTGCGGACTGTATAACATGGATGATTTTTGCGCAGACAGAGGATGAGATTGAGGCAATTGTGAAGATTGCATGAGAATACCAGCGAAGTGAAGAACCGGAGATGATTCCGCTTTGTGAAGAAATGAATACATATGCAGATACCTTTTATGAGGAGATTATGAAAGGAATATAGAGAAGGTAAAAAATGATAACGTATGTAGATGCTATGACATTTACATACGTTATTTTTAAAATTTACATAAGTTATTTTTAAAATGGTTTTGACGTTTCTGCGTTTATGTGCTATCATCAATACAAAGCATAACAATTTCTTGTACACTAATATTCTATTATCTATTTATTTCAGAAAATCTATGCTTTTATTCCAATAAAAATATGATAAAAGCAGGAGATTTTCAGTTGACAGAATATGCTCCTGCAATAGGAGGTATTTATGACATTTATTTTGCCGAAGAGTGATATCGGTTTTCATGAGCTGATATCTGTTGAAGTAATACGTCGCCATCTGGTAAGCGATGTGCTCGGAATTCCCGTGGAGGAAATCAAATCCATACGGCTAAGAAATCCATTCTTAAGAAAGTTCATAAGAAACAGAAACAGGCCATTTTGGATGCACTATTGGAACTTGATGATGGCAGTAAGATTAATTTGGATGACTCGCCCAAATATCATAGGGTATACAGATTGCGGGATGAAGAAGGAAGCGAGTATACAGACCTTTGGGAAGTGCATGTGATAGAACTGAATAAACCTTTAAGCGGTGAGTGTACAGTTGATGATTGGATAAAGTTGTTCAATGCGAGAAATATGGAGGAGCTTATGAGAATAAAGACAAATAACAAGGGAATAATGGAAGCAATTCGTTTATGGAAGCGTATCAGTCCCACACGCAGGCTCCGCCTGATTTATGAGGAGCATTTAAAGCATGTGCGAGACCAGCGTGCGATTGAGCAGTGTGCCAGAGAGATGGCTATTGCGGAAGGACTGGCAGAAGGTCGTGTAATCGGTGAGGCAGCGGGGAGGGCTATCGGCGAGGCAGAAGGAAGAGCAGAAATATTGCTTACGATACTACAACAGTATGGTACGCCCCCGGAAAGTCTATATAAGAAAATCGTAATACAGGAAAACTTGGATGTGGTAGTAGAGTGGACAAGAATTGCACTTGAAGTTTCTTCTTTAAAGGAGTTTGAAAACAGAATGAATAGTACTTATTAAAAAATAAGGGAGTTAGAGACATTGTGTTTTGACACAATGCAGTAACCCCCCTTAAGGAGATTATTTCTTCATTGCCGCACGTTTTCTCATGGTAGGATCCAAAATCTTTTTGCGGATGCGCAGATTTGTGGGAGTAACCTCCAAAAGTTCGTCGGTATCAATGAAATCTAATGATTGTTCCAAAGATAAAATCTTGGGCGGCGTCAGGCGGAGTGCTTCATCAGCACTGGAGGAACGTGTATTGGTTAGCTGCTTCTTCTTACATACATTAATCTCAATATCCTCACTACGTCCTGTTTGTCCCACAACCATACCGGAGTATACCTTTTCTCCGGGACCGATAAAGAGAATACCGCGTTCCTGAGCATTGTAGAGACCGTAGGTAATGGATTCTCCCGCTTCAAAAGCGATTAAGGAACCGAGCTTACGATATTGGATATCTCCCTTGTAAGGTCCATATCCGTCAAACACTGTATTTAGAATACCGTTTCCTTTGGTGTCCGTCATAAATTCACCGCGGTAGCCGATAAGACCTCTTGCGGGGATGGAAAATTCCAATCGGGTGTAGGTTCCGCCGGATATGGTACCCATATTTCTAAGCTCACCCTTGCGTTGTCCCAGCTTTTCAATAACAGAGCCGGCATACTCATTAGGTACATCTATATAGGCCAGTTCCATGGGCTCTAACAGCTTTCCCTTTTCATCTTTCTTATAGAGGACTTCTGCCTTGCTTACCGCAAATTCAAAGCCTTCACGGCGCATATTTTCAATGAGTACGGATAAATGTAATTCACCACGTCCGGATACCTTAAAGCAGTCTGCAGCATCTGTTTCCTCCACGCGCAGAGAAACATCTGTGTTAAGCTCCTTGAAAAGACGGTCGCGTAAATGGCGGCTGGTAACAAATTTGCCTTCCAGACCGGCAAGCGGAGAGTCGTTGACCATAAATTGCATTGCAATGGTAGGCTCACTGATTTTTTGGAAAGGAATTGGTGTAACATTTTCGGGAGCACAGAGGGTATCACCGATTTTGATATCATTGATACCGGAAATGGCAACGATGGAACCGATGCCGGCTTCCTTTACTTCCACCTTATTCAATCCGTCAAATTCGTAAAGTTTACTTACCTTAACCTTAATTTGCTTGTCAGGGTCATGATGGTTACAGATAACAACATCCTGATTAACCTTTATAGTACCGTTGTCTACTTTACCTACACCGATACGTCCTACATACTCATTGTAATCAATGGTACTGATGAGCACCTGTGTGCCTGCTTCAGGGTCGCCTTCGGGAGCCGGTATATAATCTAAAATGGTTTCAAACAGAGGCTCCATATTCACGCCCTGTTCAGAAGCTTCCAAGGAAGCAATTCCGGCCTTGGCGGAGGCGTAAATAAAAGGACAGTCAAGCTGTGCATCGTCTGCGTCCAACTCTAAGAATAGTTCTAATACCTCGTCCACAACCTCGTCAGGTCTTGCTTCAGGACGGTCTATTTTGTTGATACATACAATAACCGGAAGTTTTAATTCCAATGCTTTACGTAGAACAAATTTTGTCTGAGGCATGGCACCTTCAAAGGCATCTACTACCAGGATAACGCCATTTACCATCTTAAGAACACGTTCTACCTCGCCACCGAAGTCAGCATGGCCCGGGGTGTCAATAATATTGATTTTGGTATTTTTGTACATTACGGCAGTATTCTTAGAAAGGATGGTAATACCGCGTTCACGTTCAATATCGTTACTGTCCATGACACGCTCTGCAACCTCCTGATTCTCACGGAATACGCCACTTTGTTTTAGCAGAACATCAACCAGGGTGGTCTTACCGTGGTCAACATGTGCGATAATAGCAATATTTCTCACATTATCTCTTTTTTGCTTCATATATAATCTGACCTTTCTTCTTCATTTCAAACCGTTACAGTATAGCACTTATTATTTCCAAGTGCAAGGGAAATAGGTGTTTGAGGTGTCTATTGTGAGGAAAAAGAGGTAGTTCTGCGCGCGATTTGGCGAAAATGTGCGATGTGTTTTAGTGTTATTTTCGTGGAAAGTATAGTATAAATATATTGTATTACAGGTTTATTACCGGAAAAAGTCTTAAGGTGTAAGAAGGGAGAACAAAAATGACAGATAAGGTAATTGAAAACAATCAGGTAACGGTTATGGGGGAAATTGTAAGTGAGTTTTCCTATAGCCATGAAATCTTTGGGGAAGGATTTTACATGGTGGACGTAAAGGTACAAAGACTCAGCGAGAGCCATGACATTATTCCGGTTATGGTGTCCGAGAGACTGCTTGATGTATCTGAGAATTATGTGGGAATGTTAATCTGTGTTAACGGACAATTTCGTTCCTACAATCGTCATGAGGAAAGGAAAAACCGTCTGGTACTTTCCGTATTTGCCAGAGAAATAGAGTTTCTTGAGGAGGTTGAAGAAAGCTCCAAGACAAATCAGATTTATCTGGACGGCTATATCTGCAAAGAGCCTATTTACAGAAAGACTCCGTTAGGTAGAGAAATTGCGGATCTTCTGCTGGCGGTAAACCGCCCGTATGGAAAATCAGACTATATTCCCTGCATCTGCTGGGGCAGAAACGCGCGTTATGCAAATGGCTTCAAAGTGGGAGAACGTTGCGCTGTATGGGGAAGAATCCAGAGCCGTGAGTATATGAAGAAGCTGGATGAAGAGCATGTGGAGAAGAGAGTGGCTTTTGAAGTATCCGTAAGTAAGCTTGAACTGTTGGGTGAGGAGGAGCTTTTGGAAGAAAATGCCTGACAGGTAAAGAAAGAGGTTGACAGTTAAATAAGAAGATGCTATGATTCGATGTATAAGAAGGTAGAGGTTGCGTTTTTCAACAGTATTCTTCCCGATGCGACAGGCGCAGTGGACAGGAGAGGAAAGGGGATGACGCCGAAAGTGGAGATGACCTGTAAGTGAATTCT
>CALYZQ010000026.1 GCA_945609985.1 uncultured Lachnospiraceae bacterium
GAAAAATAACTCCAGGAAATCAGCGTTTCCTGGAGTTGCTTTGTCTACAGTCTGAGGGGAGGTGGTGGTAACAGATACCACCACCTCCCCTGACTTTTTTTATAAATTTTTCCATTTCCCTATTGACATATAATATTATATGTCGTATAGTATCAATTGCAAACAATATTATACGCCGTATAATATTATAGATTTACATAGTAAGGAGCGATTAAATGGTATTTAATACAGGTGCAGCGCTGTTGGATGCGATTGTGCTTGCGGTTGTGTCGAAGGAACCGGAGGGGACCTATGGTTACAAGATAACCCAGGAGGTTCGCAGGGTGATTGAACTTTCGGAGTCCACACTTTATCCGGTGTTAAGAAGACTTCAGAAGGATGAGTGCCTGGAGGTCTACGACATGGAATGTGCAGGGCGCAACAGACGCTATTACAAGGTAACCAGCAAGGGCTGGGCGCAGCTTCGCCTTTACGAGAGCGAATGGCGGCAGTATGCGGATAAGATAACAGGACTTTTTGAGGGCAGAGTGGATTTTGGTGCTGCCGCGCAGAATGTGGAATATGAGGGAAAGGATAAGGAATAGAGGTTTATGAACAGAGCAGCTTTTATGCAGCAGTTAGAGAACCTGTTGCAGAATATATCTGTCGCAGAACGGCAGGAGGCATTGCAGTATTATAATGATTATTTTGATGATGCAGGTGTGGAAAATGAAGAGGAAGTCATTGAGAATCTGGGCAGTCCCGCAAGCATCGCAGAGAATATTATCAACGATTTGAACGGCACGGATGCTTCCGGCTGGCAGCAGACCAAGGCAAATCCCAGAGCTGTGGCACAGTACGGAGAAGTAGATGCCTCCGGTTTTCAGGGGGCAAGTCATCAGCAGTGGAACGCGCAGAATGCCCAGGGCGCTAATGCAGGTCAGGGCGCCTATGCCGGAGCCCAAGGTCAATATGCAGGTGCACAAGGAGCCTACACCGGAGCACAAAACGGCGCGCAGTTCCAAGGTGCACAGGCACAGAACACCTACACAGAGCCCAAGCAGGGACTTTCCGGCGGCATGATTGCACTGATTGTAGTGCTTGCCGTATTGACCTGTCCTATTTGGATTGGTCTGGTAATCGGACTGTTCGGTCTGATAATTGGTCTGTTTGCAGGCATATTTGGAATCACTGTCGGTTTTGGCGGTGCAACTCTTGGCTTGTTTGTGGCAGCATTGGCACTGATAGTAGTAGGTATCATGTGCATCCCTATAGCCCCCCTTGCAGGCGTGGCATTGTTTGGCGGAGCACTCATTTGTGCAGCGGTTGGTATTCTGTTTTTAATGTTGACCGTAGCTATGGGTGGTATAGTAGTTCCCGCTATTTGTAAGGGAATCGCATGGATTTGCTGTAAGCTCTTTGGCAAGAAGGCATAACCGCAGCAGACGTTTGGAATGGATTTAGAAAGGACAAATACAGTATGAAGAAATTTATGAAGGGCTGTGGTATTACAGCGTTAGTATTATTGGTATTAGGACTGATTATGGCTATTGTGGCAGGAAGTATGCAGGGCAGAAAGACCATTTCTGATATTGTAAACTCCGTAACCGGAGGCAAGGTACAGATCAATCTGGATGGTTTTAAAGATTTTGGAATTCATATCGGAGAAGGAATCGGAGATATAGTGGAAGGCATCGGAGACGGAATCCATTACGATATTGATGACAATATCAATATGAACTTTGATAACAAGTATCCCATCTTCTCTGATGTAGATAATATCAATGAAAAATTCCATGGTGATGATGTGAAGAATCTGAAAATTGAGGCCGGTGGTTGCGAGTTTAAGGTGCTTGCGTCCGAGGATGAATATTTTTATCTGGATGGCAGTAAAATCGGTAAAATGCAGTGTTATGTGGAAAATGGGACACTGTACATAAAATCCGTATTAAAAACAAAAGGGGTATTTAATTCCTTCAATGCAGCGAAACTCACCTTGTATGTGCCTGCAAATAAAACCTTTGACAGTCTGGATGTAGAGCTGGGAGCCGGTGCGCTGGAGCTGATTCCCATCGAGGCAAAGATGGTGTCGTTGGAGGTTGGTGCCGGAGAAATTATCTTCTCCAATCTGGTGACAGAGGATGCTGACATGTCAGTAGGTATGGGAAGTATTGTGTTGAAGCAGTTTGAAGCCGGTAAGCTGAATGCAGAAGTAGGCATGGGAGGCCTGGAGGCATCAGGAGATATCAGAAGCAATGCAAATCTGGAATGTGCAATGGGAAGCATTGACTTAAAGCTTGCAGGCAAAGAAACGGATTTCAATTATAACTTTGAGGGAGCAATGGGAAGCGTAACTGTAGGTAAGTCAGAATACAGCGGCATCGCTCAGGAGAGAAGTGTTGACAACGACGCCGCAAAAGATTTGGAATTGGAATGCTCCATGGGCAGCATTACCGTGAAATTTACGGAGTAATCAAATAGTGCAGGTACTTTTCGAAAAGTACCCCCTCTTTTTTAGGGACGCCGGCTTCTTCACTGCCTGCTATACAGATGGAGATAAAGTCGGCGGCTTTTTTTACGGAGGATACAAGTTCCCGGCCGAGCAATGCATCTGCGGCCAGTATGGAGGCGAAAATGTCTCCCGTACCGTGATGTGAGCCTCCCGCAAGGGGTGTTTCCAGCGTGGTGTAAGTTCCCTTTTGCCAAATCATGTTTTTCACGGAAGCTTCACCGGGAATACCTGTAAGAACCACGTCCCCCGGACAAAGACAGGAAAGCTTCTCGCAGAGTGCAGATAATTCGGCTTCACTGTAGAAGCCCTCATGGTAAGGGGTGCCTGTCAAAAGACAGGCCTCCGTCAGATTGGGCGTGATAAGGGTAGCTTTGCGCAAAAGTTTACGCAATGCATCCACGTGATTACTTGTTACGGAAGAGTAGGTGCGTCCGTTATCTCCCATTACCGGGTCGAGTAGAAAGAAGTCCGGTGCAAAAGTATCCAGAAACTCCTCCACAGTCTGTATTTGCGTGGCATTTCCCAGAAAGCCGCAGTACAGTCCGTCAAATGTAAAGTTTAATTCCTTCCAGACCTTTAGATACTCGTCCATATGGGGAGTAAAGTCCAAGAAGGAGTGCTTAGGATAAGCCAGATGATTGGACAAAACAGAAGTAGGTACAGGACAAACCTGTACCCCCATTGCGCTGATAACAGGCAGGGACACTGTTGTAGAACAGCGTCCAAAGCCTGCAAAGCTGTTTATCATAGCCAGCCTTGGAATCATGTTACTTGCTTTCGTCATCTTTTTCCTGATTCTCCTCAATTTTTTCGGGTGTCACCTGTACAAACAGTCCTGCCTTGCGAAGTGCCGGGCGCAGAGCGATATAGATAATAGTGGCTGCGATAATGGCAATGATGGCATTTACAAAGGTAGTTAGGGCACTCATTTTAGCAAGCATCTTTGAGGCATCCTGGGGGACGCCCAAAAGGTAGGTTTTGTAAAAATATCCCACAACCGGGTCTGCAATCACATTAAAGCCCAAGCCACAGACACAGGAGACAATCGTGGCGGTGGTAATATATTTTTGTTCATGTTGGCGGCTGATTTTAAAGATTTTATGTGCCACAAAGCCCACGATCAAACCGATGCAAAGCTTTAATAAAAAGGTCTTGGGTGCACTGGTCACATAGGCAGTAGTCAGGTCTGCGATAGTCATACCTACAGCTCCGGCAAGTCCGCCCCAGTATCCGCCAAGTAAAAGGGCTGCCAGGGCGCAGAAGGTATTACCCAGGTGAAAGGCGGTTTTTTCCGGTCCCACGGGAATATCGATTTTGCAGAAGGCAAAGCCGATGTAGCACAGTGCTGCCAAAAGTCCTGCTTGCACCATAATAGCAGTCTTTTTGCCTTGAGTAATGGGGGCGCCGATAAGAGCGTTATAAATTCCTTTGACAAGCAACAGTATTGCCAGAAACACACCGGTCAGTCCGTAGGAATAAGGGCGCTGCAGTGCAAGCTTCTTATCCGCAAGGTCGCTTCCCAAGGTAAGGGATTCCTTATAGCCGGTGTTATATGCAAATATTGCCCATATGATGCTGCCCACCAGTAAAATAGCACTTACAATCAATAATCCATAGCTTTTCTTTCTTTCAACTTTTTCCATGATAATCACTCCTCAAAATAAATTATGCATAACCTGTGCCGAAAGTGCGGTATACAGGCTGTGACAGCCTAAGGTTTCGTATACGATAGGGACAGTTTATATGCAAAGTGGCATGATTAAAAGAGCCAGAAATAATATTTTACACCATGCCAGTTTGCGCAGACAAGAGAAAATGGCAATATTCCATAATTTGAAAGACAATTATTGCGGTGACATGCAGATAAGACAGGTCCTATAATAATATCTAGAAAATACATATATATGGAGGGTTACAAAATGAAAAAAGTATGGCCACTTGATACGGCGGTATCCTTTGACCCCTATTTCGGTGATATGAACCGTGACGGAGACCAGGGATACGAGATTTTACCTGACGGCAAGGTGAAGCTTCGCTTAAAGGCTCCCTTTGCAAAGACTGTTGTTATTGATATGTTCGGTTCCGAATTCCCTTTGGAGAAAGTATCTGATGATATGTGGGAAGGTACCGTTGATTTGGGTAGAGGTTTTAAGTATTTCTTCTTAAAGATTGACGGCAATGATGTATTGAGTCCTTATCTGCCCATCGGCTACGGCTGCTGCAGACCCATGAACTTTTTGGATATTCCCGTACCCGGAGAGGACGAGTGGGGCGAGCTTATCGACATTCCTCACGGCGGTGTGACAAGACGTTATTTCCTTTCCGCTACAACAGGAAAGATGGAAATCTGCCTTGTTTATACCCCTGCAAACTTTGACCAGAACAAGAAATATCCCGTACTTTACTTACAGCACGGCTTCGGTGAGAATGAGACCGGCTGGGTATATCAGGGACATGTGGCACGTATTGCAGATAAATTCTTAAATGAGGGCAAGATGGAAGAGATGATTATCGTTATGGCTAACGGTATGACTCAGGCAGAGGGTCCTGAGAGAAGATTCAATCTGTTTATTGATGTGCTTTTGAAGGATTTGATTCCTTTTATTGAGGCAAATTACAATGTATATACCGATAAGTGGCATCGTGCCATGGCAGGTCTTTCCATGGGAAGCTACCAGACCAGTATCATTACTATGTCAAACCCTGATTTGTTTGGATATGCAGGTGTATTCAGCGGCTTTATGAGTATGTCACGCTTCGGCAATCCTGAGCCCCACCTGGATATTTTGAATGATGCGGAGAAGTTTAACGACAGCTTCAAGGTGTTCTACCGCGCGATGGGTACTGAGGACGGTCACTTCCAGAGCTTCTTAAATGATGACAAGATGCTGGAGGGCAAGCCTTTAAATATTACCAGAGAACTTTTCTCCGGCGGTCATGACTGGACGGTATGGCGTCGTTGTATCCATTCCTTCCTGCCCATGATTTTTAAAGATTAACTATTGCATTTTAGTATTTTCCTATGATAAAGTAATGGTATGTATGCGCTTTGGCACATGCATACTATTATTTTTTACTTTTTTAAGGAGACAACATGAGCAAAGAACTTGCAAAAACATACGACCCCAAAGGCTTAGAGGACAGACTCTACCAAAAATGGATTGACAACAAATATTTTCACGCAGAAGTGGATCACAGCAAAACTCCCTTCACCATCGTGATTCCCCCGCCAAATATTACGGGACAGCTTCATATGGGACATGCACTTGACAATACCATGCAGGACATTCTCATCCGTTTCAAGAGAATGCAGGGCTACAATGCACTTTGGCAGCCCGGAACCGACCATGCAAGTATTGCAACAGAGGTAAAGATTATCGAGAAGCTGAAGGAAGAGGGTATCGATAAGCATGACCTTGGACGCGAAAAATTCCTGGAGCGTGCATGGGAGTGGAAGAAGGAGTACGGCGGGCGTATTATCAGCCAGCTTAAGAAATTGGGCTCCTCCTGTGACTGGGACAGAGAGCGCTTCACTATGGACGAGGGCTGCAACAGGGCAGTTACCGAAGTTTTTGTGAAGATGCATGAAAAAGGATATATCTACAAGGGCGCAAGAATGATTAACTGGTGTCCTGTTTGTAATACCTCCATTTCCGATGCTGAGGTTGAGTATCAGGAGCAGGCAGGTCATTTCTGGCACATTAAGTACCCCATCATGAATGAGGATGGTACTCCCAGTGATACCGACTTTTTGACCTTTGCTACCACACGTCCGGAAACCATGCTGGGCGATACCGCTGTGGCAATTCATCCCGAGGATGAGCGCTATCAGCATTTAATCGGCAAGAAGGTAATGCTGCCCCTTATGAATCGTGTGATTCCCATTGTTACTGATACCTACGTTGACAGAGAGTTCGGTACCGGTGTCGTAAAGATTACTCCTGCCCATGACCCTAACGACTTTGAGGTTGGAAAGCGTCATGACTTACTTATCATCAATGTGATGAATGATGATGCCACCATCAATGAAAACGGTGGAAAATATGCAGGTATGGACCGCTACGAAGCCCGCAAGCAAATCGTAGAGGAGCTTGACAGCATGGGTCTGCTCGTTAAGATTGAGGATCATACTCACAATGTGGGAACCCATGACCGTTGTAAGACCACCATTGAGCCTCTGGTAAAGGAGCAGTGGTTTGTAAAGATGGACGAACTGATTAAGCCTGCAAGAGAAGCTGTAAAGAACGGCGAAATCAAGCTGATTCCCGAGCGTATGGAGAAGAATTACTTCAACTGGACGGACAATATCCGTGACTGGTGTATCAGCCGTCAGCTCTGGTGGGGACACAGAATCCCTGCATATTACTGTGATAAGTGTAAGGAGGTGGTAGTTGCCAAGGAAGAGCCTGCTGTATGCCCTAAGTGCGGCTGCACACACTTTACACAGGACCCTGACACATTGGATACCTGGTTTTCTTCTGCACTCTGGCCTTTTGAGACCTTGGGCTGGCCTGAGATGACTGAGGATTTGAAATATTTCTATCCTACAGATGTACTGGTAACAGGCTATGATATTATTTTCTTCTGGGTAATCCGTATGATTTTCTCCGGCTTTGAGCAGATGGGAGAAAAGCCCTTCAAGACCGTATTGTTCCACGGTCTGGTAAGAGACAGCCAGGGACGCAAGATGTCCAAGTCTTTAGGAAATGGTATTGACCCTCTTGAGATTATAGACCAGTATGGTGCAGACGCACTGCGCCTTACTCTGATTACCGGAAATGCACCCGGAAACGATATGCGCTTCTATTATGAGCGTGTGGAGAACAGCCGTAACTTTGCAAATAAAGTATGGAACGCTTCCCGTTTCATTATGATGAATATGGAGCAGGCACTTGAAAAGTCCGGAAAGGGAATTAACACTCCCGCTGCGACCGAACTTGAGCCCGTTGACAAGTGGATTCTTTCAAAGCTTAACACCCTTGCAAAGGATGTTACCGACAATATGGAGCACTTTGAGCTTGGTATTGCGGTACAGAAGGTATACGACTTTATCTGGGATGAATTCTGTGACTGGTACATTGAGATGGTAAAACCCAGACTGTACAATTCCGATGATGCGGTAAGTCAGAATGCGGCACTTTGGACCTTAAAGACCGTACTCATTGATGCACTTAAGATGCTTCATCCTTATATGCCCTTTATCACCGAGGAAATCTTCTGTACCTTGCAGAGTGAAGAGGAGTCCATTATGATTAGCAAATGGCCCGTATTCACGCAGGAGAGAAGCTTTGTTAAGGAAGAGAAGGATATTGAGACTATCAAGGAGGCGGTTCGCGGTATCCGTAACGTGCGTACAGAGATGAATGTGGCACCCAGTCGTAAGGCAAGCGTTTACGTGGTAAGTGAGGAGCAGGCAATCCTTGATACCTTCACGGAAGGCAAGCTGTTCTTTGCATCCTTAGCTTATGCAAACGAGGTTATTATGCAGAAGGATAAGACCGGTATTGCACAGGATGCGGTATCCGTTGTGATTCCCGGTGCAACCCTCTACATTCCTTTTGCAGAGCTTGTGGATATCAGTGCGGAGATTGATCGTCTTACAAAGGAGCAGAAGCGCCTTGAGGGTGAGCTTGCCCGCGTAAACGGCATGCTAAGTAACGAGCGCTTTATTTCCAAGGCACCTGAAGCAAAGATTGCAGAGGAAAAGGAAAAGCTGGCGAAGTATACCCAGATGATGGAGCAGGTAACCACAAGATTGGCACAGCTTAAATAATTATGATTGAGAAAAAAAAGATTACAACCTTTGAGGAGGCCGTGGAGTATCTGTATGCAGTGCCACGGTTTACCTCAAAGAATACCATGGAGGACACAAAGGCCTATTTGCAAAGCCTTGGAAACCCCGACAAAAATTTAAAGATTATTCATGTGGCAGGCACCAACGGAAAAGGCTCCGTTTGTGCCTATCTGCGTTGTATCTTAGAGGAAGCAGGCTACAAAGTAGCCGTATTTACTTCTCCTCATCTGGTGGATGTGAGAGAGCGCTTTATTGTGGCGGGGGAAATGATAAGTAAAGAAGCTTTTTTGGAAGCCTTTTTACAGATTTACGAATCCTTGGATTGGGAAAAACTTGCACAGGGAAAAGGATATCATCCCACCTTCTTTGAGTACCTGTTTTTTATGGCAATGCTGATTTTCCCTAAGGAGAAGCCGGATTATTGTATATTGGAGACCGGGCTTGGAGGCAGATTGGATGCCACTAATGCCGTAACTAAAAAAGCCCTTACGGTAATCACCCGTATCGGTCTTGACCATGTGGAATATCTGGGGAACACATTGCCTGAAATTGCCGGAGAGAAGGCGGGCATTATGCGTGACGGAGTCCCCCTGGCATTTACGGATGCAGACCTTGAGGTTACAAAGGTGTTTACCCTAAAAGCAAGAGAGCTTGACGTACCTTTATATCCGGTGTCGAAAAATGACTACGCTTTCTTAAATTTTAAGAATAAAAACATTGATTTTTCTTTGCATACTCGGTATTATGGTTATATTAGGCTTACTCTGCATACCTTGGCGAGGTATCAGATGGAAAATGCTTCCCTGGCAGTGCGTGCCATAGAGGCATTGGATGAAGGCTGTACCATCAGCGAGGAGCACATTAAAGCGGGTGTCAGCAGATGTTTCTGGCAGGGCAGAATGGAAGAAATTATTCCGGATGTGTTTGTAGACGGAGCTCATAATGAAGATGGTATCAGAGCTTTTTTGGAGACGGTAAAAGAGGATGGTATAGAGCCGGCAAACGGCAGCCGTACCCTGCTTTTCAGTGTGGTGGAGGATAAGGATTACCGCCATATGATTGAAAAACTGGCAACTTCAAAGCTGTTTTCCAAGATAGCCATAGCGCATATGCAGACCGGTAGGGCAGCAGACCTTTTGCGTATTAAAGAGCAGTTTGAGCAAAATATTGTTCATGATGGCGGCAGTCGGATTGACATTTTACAGTTTGACAATGTGAAGGAAGCTTTCAAAACCCTTGTGGAGGAGAAAGAGCAGGAAGAACGGCTATATATTGCCGGAAGCCTGTATCTGGTTGGTGAGATTAAGGAGTTTTTGAACAATGATTAATTTTGAAGAAGAATTAAAGAAATTTCATCCCAGCCTTGAGGTGGAGGATGCTGAAGAAGCAATTTACAATCAGGATTTGACGGATATGGCAGATTTACTGGTGAAGACAATAAAGGAATCCGAAGAGAAATCGGAGCAGTAATAGGAGGAAGGGCATGTTTTGTTATAACTGCGGTTGTCATTTATCAGAACATGATTTTTGTACTGCCTGTGGAGTAGACGTGTCTCTCTACAAAAAGATTATGCACATATCCAACATGTTTTACAACGAAGGTTTGGAGAAGGCAGGCGTGCGCGACCTGACCGGTGCAATCAACAGCTTACGGCAGAGCTTGAAATTTAACAAGAATAATATTGAGGCGAGAAACCTTTTGGGACTCGTCTATTTTGAGATGGGTGAGGTTGTGGCCGCTCTCAGCGAGTGGGTTATCAGTAAGAATCTGCGTGCAGAAAAGAACATTGCAGATGATTATATCAATATGATTCAGTCCAATGCTTCCCGCTTGGATTCCATCAACCAGACCATCAAAAAATACAATCAGGCACTTTTATATTGCAATCAGGACAGCAGGGATCTTGCGGTAATTCAGCTCAAAAAGGTATTGTCCTTAAATCCCAAATTTGTGCGTGCCCACCAGCTTCTGGCACTTTTGTATATGGACAGTGAGCAGTGGGAAAAAGCAGAGAGAGAGCTTACCAAGTGTAAAAATATTGATTGTAATAATACCCAGACCCTTCGTTATCTGCAGGAGGTTGAGCAGATGCTTGCACCGGAGGAGGCAGTCAGACAGCCCGGTAAACGCAAGAAAGAGGATACAGTACGCTACCAGAGCGATAACGAAGTGATTATTCAGCCCCTGAGCGTGCGTGAAAATAAAAACAGTGCGGTGTCCACTCTTTTGAATATCGGACTTGGTCTGATTATCGGTTTGGTTGCAATGTACTTTTTGGCAGTTCCTGCCGCGGAGGATGCAGCGGCAAATGAAGCAAAGAAGCCGTTAATTGAGCTTGGAAATCAATTAGATGTCAAGACGGCAAATATCAAGGAACTGGAGACACAGATTGCAAAGCTTCAGACCCAGAATGAAAACCTAAACAGTGAACTGCAGGGATATGTAGGAACGGACGGTACGCTTAGTACCATTGATACGTTGCTTGTTGTAGCTGCTGATTACATTGAGTCAGGAGATATCTACAAGGCGGCAGAAAAATTGGAAGTGATTGCCCAAAACATTAATATAGATGCCACTTCAGAGGCTTTTCAGAAGCTGTATAATACCTTGCTTGGCAGTATCGGACCGGAGCTTTCCCAGACATATTTTAGGACGGGAGCTGAGGCCTTTAGGACGGAGGATTATGCGACGGCTATCGAAAATTACCTTAAGGCAGTGTATTATGATGCAGCCAATGCAGATGCCTTATATGAGCTGGGTAATACTTACCGCAGGAGCGAGGACAGCGCAAATGCGATTATTACGTATGACAAAGTAATTGAGCTTTTCCCCGATACGGATTGGGCGCGTAAATCAAAGCGCTATAGGGACGATTTGGCAGGGGGAAGCAACTAAATACATCAGATTAATAAGTTAAGTTACGAAAGAAAAGAACTTGCAGTTAAGAGATTGCAGGTTCTTTTTTGTGCGCATAAACGCATGTTTCAAATGTAAAAGGAGGAAAAACAATGGAGGATTTTCAAATTATCGACAACTGTCTGATGGTGAAGCTCCCGGTGGAGGTGGATCATCACAGGGCGTCCTACATTTGTGAAAGGGCGGACAAGTATCTTTTGGAGGAAAATGTGGAGCATGTGGTATTTGATTTTGAGGATACCCGCTTCATGGATTCTTCCGGGATAGGTATTATCATGGGCAGGTATAAAAAGATTGCCTGTTTCGGTGGCAAGGTATATGCCATTCATGCAGACAGACAGATTCAGAGAATATTGACAATATCCGGGCTTACCAAGATTGTGGAAGTGCTGGCGTAGGAGGATAAGGATACATGAAAAATGAGATGGAGCTTACATTTGATGCAATTTCTAATAACGAGAGCTTTGCCAGAATGGCGGTGGCAGCCTTTGTTTCCACGCTAAATCCCACATTGGAGGAGCTGGCGGACATCAAGACAGCGGTGTCGGAGGCAGTGACCAACGCCATCATTCACGGTTATGAAAATATCTGCGGATATGGAAAATACGGTGAAGTGCGCCCCTGCTTTTGGCCGGTAAATCAGGGGAAGGTGCAGCTAAACTGTCTTTTATGTGAAGGAGTGTTACATATTGAAGTAAAGGATGAGGGAAAAGGGATAGAGGATATTGCGCAGGCAATGGAACCCCTTTATACCACCAAGCCGCAGTTAAACCGTTCCGGTATGGGATTTGCCTTTATGGAAGCCTTTATGGATGAATTGGAGGTGGAGAGTGCTCCCGGAAAAGGAACGACAGTCCGCATGAAAAAGAAGATTGGCACAGGGGCCTGGATTGGCAGTGAGGAATAGCCTATGGATGAAGTGTCAGTGCTGATTGCCAAGTCACAGGAAGGAGATAAAGGAGCGAGAGAGGTACTGATAGAAAAAAATTTAGGGCTGGTGCACCATATTGTGAAAAGGTTTATCGGCAGAGGCTATGATTTGGAGGATTTGTTTCAGATTGGAACCATTGGTCTGATGAAGGCAATCGATAAATTTGACCTTACCGTGGGAGTAAAATTTTCTACCTATGCGGTTCCCATGATTTCCGGTGAAATAAAACGGTTCCTCAGGGATGACGGGCTTGTGAAGGTTTCACGTACCATAAAAGAAAACGGTATGAAGGTCAGGGTTTCCAGACAGCAGCTACAGGCGAAATTAAAAAGAGAACCAACTCTTTCGGAGATTGCGGCACACTCCGCACTAACGGAGGAAGAAATTGTTCTTGCCATGGAAGCTGCCGTGGAGGTGGAATCCATATATAGTGCGGTATATCAGGAGGATGGCAGTGAGACCTATCTGGTGGACAAGGTGGTGGCATCGGACAGTGGTGTTGGTGTCAATTTTGGACAGGGAGCATCGGCATTACATGGTGACAGTGAAAAGGATAAGCTGCTTGACCACATGCTGTTAAAACAGCTTCTTGACGGGCTGGAGACAAAAGAGAGAGAGCTTATCAGCATGCGTTATTTTCAGAATAAAACCCAGGTGGAAATCGCGGGTATTCTGGGAGTCAGCCAGGTGCAGGTGAGCCGCATGGAGAAAAAAATCCTGCTCCGTATGAGAGAAAGAGCAGGATAAAAAAATTACCACTTTTTTTACTACATGAAATCCGTTATAATAAAGATGATGCATAAGGGATGATTGGTAAAAGAGGTGGTACGAATGAAAAACAGTTATGATGATATTTTTTTGATGGAGGATTTGGAGCAGGAAACACAGGTACAGGAAAATAAAGCACCAAAGAAGAGCGGAGGCAGATTCTTTTTGATACTGCTTATTATTCTTTTGTTGCTTTCCGTGCTGGTATTGGGTGGTCTGCTTTTATATTCCAAGCTGAAAGAGGATGAGGACGGGGAAAGGGATGTTCCGGCCTTAAGTGAAAATGTGGAAGTGTTATATACCAAAGAGCAGGTGGACGAGCTGTTTGCCAGGGAACTGGAAAGTGCGGTGGAAAAGGAGATTGCACTGCGAGGGGATGTACTCTCTGATATTAAGGCATATCTTGCAGGAGGCAGCTCCGTCGTGGAATCTTTCAGAAGAGTGTATAAGGATGATATTGTTATCGTCAGCGGAGGAAAGTATCATTTTATTCCTATAAGGGATGATTTGAAGCATAATTCTTTTGTGCCGGAGAACTTACAGATTTTGGAAAACGGAGAACTGCAGTATTTGCAGGATGGACAGGTCATTACTCACAAGGGAATCGATGTGTCAAAGCATCAGGGAGATATTGACTGGCAGAAGGTAGCGGCGGACGGTGTGGAGTTTGCCATTTTGAGAGTGGCATACCGCGGTTACGGAGAGGCCGGAAAGCTGAACACTGATGAGAAATTTGAGCAGAATATCAAGGGTGCCTTGGCGGCAGGTATCAAGGTAGGCGTGTATCTGTATTCCCAGGCAATTACCAGAGAGGAGCTTTTGGAGGAAGCACAGCTTGTGCTAGATTTGATAGCACCCTATAAGGTGGAGTGCCCGGTTGTATTTGATGTGGAGAAGGTAAGCGGGGACAAGGGGCGTATGAACGAAATTTCAGTTGAGGAGCGCACCGAGTTTACCAGACTGTTTTGTGAAACCATAGAAAAGGCAGGCTACAAGCCCATGATTTACCACAATATGGAGATGGGCGCGCTGCTTTTGAATCTGGATGAGCTTGAGCAGTACGACAAGTGGTTTGCTTATTACAACAAAGATTTTTATTATCCATATGAGTACAAGATGTGGCAGTACAGCGACAAGGGAAGAATAAACGGCATCAATGGAGAGGTGGATTTGAATATCAGCTTTGGTCCTATCTGGGAATAGGACCGGCATTTGCGGGACATACTAAGCCGTAAGAATGGGCTTTGTATGGAGGCGTTTGTTATGGCGAATGCAATTGTATATTTAAAATGCGACCGCAATGTGGAAGTACAGTCTGCGGATGTGTTTTTGAAAGATTTAGGGAGCCTTAGGTGTGCGGATGATACAGTCAGCGCAAAACTTAAGGCTCTTAAAGTGCACCATTTTGCGGGAAGTGAGGCAAAAAGATGTGTAATCAGTACGCTGAAGCTGGTGGAGATGATGGAGGCGGTCTGCCCCAATATCATGGTACAGGTGCTGGGGGAAACCGATGTTTTGGTGGAATGGATACAGGTGGATAAGCATAAGGGACCGGTACAACTTATTAAAGCGGCGGTAGTGTGTCTGGTAAGCTTTTTCGGCACGGCATTTACCATTATGGCATATCACAATGATGTGGGCATCAATGATGTGTTTACCCAGGTGTATATGATGGTGATGAACAGGGAGCCCAAGGGAGTAAATGTGTTGGAGGTTTCCTATTCTGTGGGGCTTGCACTGGGAATCATTGTGTTTTTCAATCACATCGGAGGCAGGAGACTGACAAAGGACCCTACGCCTATTGAAGTGGCAATGCGCAATTATGAGAAGGATGTGGATGAGGCGCTGATTGAGACTGTTGGGCGGGAGGGCAGAGAAGAAGAGGTATGATAGGGAAAGAACTGTTACTGATATTAATCGGTTCAAGCTACGGTTTGCTTTCGGCAGCAGGTGTATTTACCGTGTTTGTGGCAGTAGGGCTGGTGCCACGGTTTGTCGGAAAAACCCACACTGCAAAATATATTCTGGTGTATGAGGAAATGGTTGTGTTCGGAACTCTGGTAGGAGGCTTTGTCAGTGTGTTTTCACGGTACAGTGGTGTCGGAGCGTATTTGCAGCAGACATTTCCGGAAAATCTCAGGCTGTGGTTGTGGTTGGGTACCGTTGTGCAGCTGATATTCGGATTGTTTTGCGGGATGTTTGTGGGATGTCTTGCACTTGCCATTGCGGAGATGCTGGACAGTATCCCTATTTTTGCACGAAGGATTTCCTTTCGCCATGGACTTGGGTTTGCCATATTGGGAGTGGCTATCGGCAAGCTGTGCGGTTCGCTTTTATATTTTTACAGTGAACTTTACAAGGTAATGGAATGAACAGAATGTCCGGATAGGAATAAAAATTAGTTGCTTAGGGATAATAGGGTTTAAAAGATATTAACAGTAAAAGACGACGGAGTCGAAGTGTAGTAGAAGGGAATAGAAATATGGACGAGCAGAAAAAACAACAATATGAAAAATATGTGAAGGAGGTAACTCCCACGCATAATCTGGGTTTGCAGATGGTTAAGGCTTTTATCACAGGTGGTATTATCTGTACTATCGGTCAATTCATTTTAAATTACACCACAAATACCTTGGGAATGGATAAGCAGACAGCGGGAAGCTGGTGTTCTCTGATTCTGGTACTGTTATCCGTAATTCTGACAGGGCTTAATATTTTTCCCCGCATTGTAAAATGGGGCGGAGCAGGAGCCTTGGTACCTATCACCGGCTTTGCCAATTCCGTGGCAGCGCCTGCCATTGAGTTTAAGAAGGAAGGCTGGGTCTTCGGCGTGGGCTGTAAGATATTTACCATAGCGGGACCGGTGATTTTATATGGGATTTTGTCCAGCTGGGTGTTGGGAATCATCTATTTTGTCGGGAAGCAGATGGGGCTTATGTGAGACCTTGGGGATTGACAGTTAAACGTTAAACTTATATACTGAATATGTATGCAATTTTATAGGAATGTTTGAAAGAAGGTAGAAAAAGTGAAATTATTTGTAAAAGATTCAGCATTTTACAAAAGAGCGGCAGTCATAGCTATTCCCATCTCTTTACAGTCCGTGATTACCATTGGTGTAAACCTTGCCGATACGGTCATGGTGGGAGCTATGGGGGAAAATACCCTGTCGGCTACGGCCCTTGCCAATCAGTTTGTAAATATTTTTCATATCTGCTGTATGGGTATCGGTATGGGAGCCAGTGTACTTACAGCAAGATTCTGGGGTATGAAGGATATTCAGTCTTTAAAGAAGACCATAACCCTGATGCTTCGGTTGTGTATCGGACTTGCAACCATTGTATTTATGCTTCCCACCATATTTGCTCCGGAATTTCTGATGAAAATTTATACAAGGGATGCGGCAGTTATTGCAGAAGGTGTTCTGTATTATAAATGGATGATTCCCTGCTATTTGTTGCAAGGGCTATCGCTAACCTGTACGATTGTGCTGCGAAGTGTCGGACAGGTAAAGATACCGCTTTACAGCTCCATCGGTGCATTTTTTGTAAATATTTTCTTTAACTATGTATTTATTTTCGGTAAGCTTGGATTCCCTGAGATGGGGATTGAAGGTGCCGGTATCGGTACCTTGATAGCGAGATTTTTTGAGTTTGCCTTTATCTGCGGTTATTTCTTTATCATTGACAAAAAGATTTGTTACCGTATAAAGGATATCACCATGAAGTGCAGGGATTTGCTGCATGATTACATAACCATCAGTCTTCCAGTATTTGTTTCAGATACCTTGCTTGCGCTTGGTAACTCTGCAGTGGCGATGGTTATGGGAGAAATCGGAAAACAATTTGTATCTGCCAACTCTATCACAGTGGTTACCCAGCAGTTAAGTACCGTATTGATTCAGGGAATCTGTCATGCAGGATGTATCATGACCGGTCATACTCTGGGTGAAGGTGATAAGGAAAAAGCTCAGGAACAGGCTTGGACCTTCTTTAGTTTGGGTGTGGTAATCGGTGCAGTGGCAGGCGGTATCATTCTGGTTATTAGTAAGCCGGTTATCGGTATGTACAATATTACCGAAGAAACCAGAATGATAGCACAGCAGCTTATGAATTCCATTGCATTGATAGTAGTGTTCCAGGCAGTGAACAGTATTTTGACTAAGGGTGTGCTTCGCGGGGGCGGTGACACCAAGTTTTTGATGGTGGCGGATATTCTGTTCTTATGGATTGTGTCGGTTCCCTTCGGAGCGTTGGCAGGACTTGTGTGGCATCTGAATGCGTTCTGGATTTATTTCCTGTTAAAGGTTGACCAGGTTATCAAGGCTGTATGGTGTGTGTTCCGTCTAAAGAGCGGAAAGTGGATTAAGGTAATTTCTTCTCAAGAGAGCAAAGCTGCTTAAGAAGTAAAGATAAAGGTATTTCATTTTAAGGAGGGTTATTATGCAAAGCAAGCAAAATCAGGCAATTACAATGTATCCGTTGTTCTTTGATCCGATTTACAAAAAGGTTCAATTCGGCAACGTGGATGGAAAGATGTCCATGTATTACAAGGACGACAGATGGGGTGTACAGCTGTTGGAAAACGGCGATGTTACCTTTTGTATGCATGCACCGCAGGCACAGACCGTTGAGGTTGCAGGCGTGGGCGGCAGCATGACCAACAACAAAATTTCTCTAACAAAGGATGAGGAAGGCTATTTTACAAAGACAGTTTCCGGCATTGCACCGGGCTTCCACTATCATAATTGGTTTGTGGACGGGGTGAAGATGACCAACCCCAATGCTCCGTTTGCATACGGATGTTTTGGTGCTACCAACTTCTTTGAGATTCCGGCACCGGGTCAGGACTTCTGGTTCTTAAAGGATGTGCCTCACGGTGATGTGCAGATACATACCTATACCTCATCCGTGAATGAACATGTAAAGAAATGCTGGGTATATACTCCCCCTTCCTACGGTAAGGAAGAAGGAAAGAAATACCCTGTTATGTATATTCAGCACGGTGTTGGCGAGGACGAGACCGGCTGGATTTGGAATGGAAAGCTGAATTTTGTCATGGATAATCTGATTGCAGAAGGTAAGGCAAAGGAAATGATCGTGGTAATGTGCAGCGGTTATGCCTTCTGTGAGGGAGAGGACCCCGTATTCTATCCCGGCGATTTTGACAGAGAGCTTACAAGCGATTGTATTCCTTACATTGAGAGCCGTTTTGCGGTAAAGAAGGGACGTAAGAATCGTGCAATGGCAGGTCTTTCCTTAGGCTCTGCGCAGGCAACCCTTACGGTATCCAAGCATCAGGATCTGTTTGCCTATCTGGGCTCCTTCTCAGGGGTTCGCAATGATGTGCTGGATCGCGTTTTGGAGCAGAATGAGGAGTATCCCATGGAGGCTATTCTGTTGACCTGCGGCGTGGGTGAAACCGGTCTTGTGCAGGGACAGAGTGCTTATGAAAGCAAAATTGCAGAGCTTGGCATCGCAGGCGGTCACCGCCACTATGACGGTTTCCATGAGTGGCATGTGTGGAGAGAGAGCTTAAGAGATTACGCACAGCTTTTGTTCTTGGAGGATTGCGGTGATGACGGCGAAGAAGCCTTTGAGTATATGGAGACCTCCATTTCAGAGGAGAGACTGTATAAGCAGAGTAAAGAAGAGCATATGCTGATGTTTGACCCGATTTACAAGGGACTGATTTTCCTTGTGGATGAGCAGGGCAGACCGGCAGGAAAATACAAAGATATTCATCCCGGTGTAGAGATTGTAAGCGACGGTGTTGCCAATTTCTGGCTGGAGGCAGCAGGAGCCAAGAAAGTAGAGGTAGACATCTGGGGTGTTGGCAAATTCCCTCTTTCTCCTGCAACAGGCGAAGGAGAGGAAGGTCTGTGGACTGCAACCGTTTCCGATATTCCTCAGGGCTTTCACTATTATACCTATTTTGTAAATGACACCATGACGGTGAATATGAATGCACAGATTGGTTACGGCGGATTCCAGGCAATCAACTATTTTGATATGCCTCAGACGGATGTTGATGTGCAGAGAATGGATCAGGTGCCTCACGGAACCATCCATATGAATTACTACGAGTCCAACCAGACCGGAAGAACCAAGCTCTGCTATGTGTATACTCCCCCCACCTATGAGGAGGAGCCTGACAAGCGTTATCCGGTATTGTACTTACAGCATGGTGGCGGTGAGAACGAGGTGGGCTGGATTTGGCAGGGCAAGATTGCCAATATTGCAGACAATTTGCTGGCACAGGGAAAAATGCAGGAAATGATTATTGTAATGACAACAGGCTATGGTTTCCCGGAGGATAAGCCCCATCATCCTTCTATGAGTGCCTTTTTACAGGAACTTCCTGAGTGCTGTGTACCCTTTATTGATAAGAACTACAGAACAATTGCAGATAATAAGCACCGTGCGCTTGCAGGACTTTCCATGGGTGGTATGCAGACCCAGAAGATAGCATTCCATCATCCGGAATTGTTTGCATGGGCAGGTATTTTCTCCGGCGGTCTTGTAATCAAGAACGAAGAGGATGACTATAGCAATATTTTATTCAACCCTGAGGAGTTTGCAAAGAGATTTAAACTTCTGTATGTGGCTTGCGGAACCGAGGAAGGCTTCTATCAGGATACAGTAGCTAAGGAGAAGGAAGTGCTTGCACACAATGTACCTATTGTAACTTATGAGCATTACGGTTTCCATGATTGGACCTTCTGGCGTTATTGCGCAATCGACTTTTTGCCGAAGCTGTTTGTTTAGTGTGATACATCAATTTTTCTATAGGATATGTCAATACCCTGTTTTGACGGATGGCTTATAATGGATGTATTGTGAACATAGAATGCTTTGGGAGGACAAAGAGTATGTTGTGGCCATTTTTAATGAAAGATTGCAGTATTGCAAGGGTAGAGCGAAAGGACGATTGTCTGTATTTGTATTCTGACAGAGGTTTGCACAGACTTGCGCCTATGAGCGATAAATCCGTACGCATTACCTATACGGAGAGAGAGGACTTTTCAAGCCGTGAAAAGCCCGGCGTTGTGGCAAAGCAAGCCGCAGGCAACTGGCAGTATACAGAGGATGAGAAGTACATCACCTTAAGTATGCCTGCCTTGAAAATCCTAATTGACAGGCAGAGTGCATCCTACACCTACTATGACAGTGAAGGGAAGCTTTTACTGCAGGAGAAGGAAAGAGAAAGCAAAACCCTGGAAGAGTTTCAGAGCTACAAGCTTGCAGAAGGTGTAGAGGCAAAGGTTGAAAAGATTCAGACGGCAGACGGTGTAAAAGAAATTGTCAGGGATGCGGCAAAGGTTCCCGATGAAAAGTTTTATCACACCAGACTGTATTTAAAGTGGCAGGAAAAGGAAGCATTGTACGGACTTGGTCAGCACGAAGAAGGCTTTATGAACCTGCGTGGTCAGACCGTATACATACATCAGGCAAACAAAAAGATTGCCGTTCCCATGCTGGTGTCAAGCTTAGGCTATGGTATTTTGATGGATACCTACAGCCCCATGATTTTCAGTGATACGGTGTACGGCTCTTATCTGTACACGGAAGCTGACGACGAGATTGACTTCTATTTTGTGAACGGCGGCAGTATGGAGGGCGTGGTAAAGGAATACCGTTTCCTTACCGGTAAGGCAGCCATGCTTCCCAAGTGGGCATTCGGATATATTCAGTCCCAGGAACGTTTTGAGACTGCCGAGGAGCTTATCAATGTGTCGAAGGAGTATCGTGAACGGGGCATCGGTCTTGACTGTATCGTTCTTGACTGGATGAGCTGGCCGGACAATCTCTGGGGTCAGAAGACCTTCGATAAGAATCGTTTTCCTGATCCTACAGAGCTTATGAATACGCTCCATGACATGAATGTGCATTTCATGATTTCCCTGTGGCCCACCATGGATGAGAAGAGTGATAATTACAGGGAATTTAAAGAGAATAATCTGTTTTTACCCAGCAGCAACGTATACAATGCGTTGTCAAAGGAGGGTAGGAAGCTTTATTGGAAGCAGGTAAATGAAGGACTGTTTACTCACGGCGTAGATTCCTGGTGGTGTGATTCCAGTGAGCCCTATACACCGGATTGGAATCACAAGGAGAAACCGGAACCGGGACTTCTCTTTGCAGAGTATTGCCAGATGGTGCAGAATCACTTGCCTGCGTGGGCAACCAATGCGTATGCACTGTATCATGCACAAGCTCTGTATGAAGGTCAGAGGGGGGCTCAGAGAGAATTGCCCAAAGAGAAGCGAGTGGTAAATCTTACCAGAAGCAGCTATACCGGACAGCAGAGATATGGTACAATATTATGGTCAGGAGATATTGATGCTTCCTGGGATACCTACAAAAAGCAGATTGCAACAGGACTTAATTTCTGCGCAAGCGGTCTTCCCTACTGGACTGTGGATATCGGAGCGTTCTTTGTAAAGCGCGGTGTTCAGTGGTACTGGAAGGGAGATTACCCTACAGCAACGCAGGATTTGGGCTACCGCGAGCTGTTTACCAGATGGTATCAGTGGGCATGCTTCTTACCCGTGTTTAGAGGCCATGGTACGGATTGCAGAAGAGAATTGTGGCAGTTTGGTGATAAGGGCGAAATGTTCTATGATGCCATGGTTGAGACCAATAAGCTGCGTTATACATTAATGCCTTACATCTATTCTCAGGCAGGAAGAGTGTGGCTTGAGGATGTATCCATGATGAAAATGCTGGCATTTGATTTCTCGGAGGATGAGCAGGCTCTGAATATAAAGGACCAGTATCTGTTTGGTGAGAGCATCATGGTTTGCCCGGTTACGGAGCCCATGTATTATGAGGCGGGTAGTGTACCTCTTAAGGATACCTGCAAGCAAAGAAAGGTATATCTGCCTAAGGGATGCGGCTGGTATGACTACCATACCAATGCATATTATGAAGGTGGTCAGTGGATTTGTGTGGAAGCACCTTTGGAGAAGATACCACTCTTTGTGAAGGCAGGAAGTATTCTTCCGGTAACTCAGGCAGCAGGATGTGTGGGCAGCGGTTATCTGGATGAAACCAAGGTTACCTATCGTGTATATGCAGGCGGTGATTGCAGTTACCTTTTGTACGAGGATGCCGGTGACGGATACGGCTATGAGCAGGGTGAGTACCGTACCACCAGACTTGACTGGAAGGAAGAGACCGGTGTGCTTACTGCAGTATGTGTGCACGACAATTCGGCTGCTACAGGTACAAAATCAGAAGTAATCATGGAAAGCAGCAAGATACAAATTATCAGACCGTAATTCGCTTTTGGCGTTACGAATAAATTATATTAATATGGAGGGTTTACATGAAAACAAAACAAGCTTTTAATCCTTATTTGCCGTCATGGGAATATATTCCCGACGGTGAGCCTTATGTATTTGGCGACAGAGTATATGTGTACGGTTCTCATGACTATTACAACGGTTATGTGTTCTGTATGGGAGATTATGTGTGCTGGTCAGCACCCATTGATGATTTGGGTAACTGGAGATATGAGGGTGTTATTTATCCCAAGATTTCTGACCCTCTGAATCCCGAAGGTAAGATGTGTCTGTATGCACCTGACGTTACCGTAGGTCCTGACGGCAGATATTATCTGTACTATGTACTGGATAAGGTTTCTGTTGTATCCGTAGCAGTTTGTGATACTCCTGCAGGCAAGTACGAGTTCTACGGCTATGTACATTATGCTGACGGCACCAGACTGGGAGAGAGAGAGGGCGATGAGCCTCAGTTTGACCCCGGCGTACTTACCGAGGGTGATACTACATACCTTTACACCGGCTTCTGCGGAAGAGGTGACAAGAGCAGACATGGTGCAATGGCTACTGTTCTTGCTTCCGATATGCTTACCATCGTAGAGGATCCCGTATTTGTAGTTCCCGGTTATGAGTATAGCAAGGATACCATGTTTGAGCATCATGCATTCTTCGAAGCTCCTTCCATCCGTAAGATTGACGATACCTATTATTTCATTTACTCCTCAGAGGTAATGCATGAGCTTTGCTATGCTACCAGCAAGGAGCCTACCAAGAATTTTGTATATGGTGGTGTACTTGTAAGTAACTGTGATATGCATATTGATACCTACAAGCCCGCTAATCAGCCTATGGCATACGGTGCAAACAATCATGGCAGTATGGTACAGATTGGTGATGACTGGTATATCTTCTATCATCGTCAGACCAACGGAACCTGGTATAGCAGACAGGGCTGTGCTGAGAAGCTTACCGTTATGCCTGACGGCAGCATCCCTCAGGTAGAGATTACCTCCTGTGGTTTGAACGGTGGACCTTTGGAGGGCAAGGGCGAGTATGCTGCTTATCTGGCATGTCATCTGTTTACCGACAAGCCTTCACCTTATGTTGGTAATCCCGGTGCTCCCAAGATTATGCAGGATGGCCGTGACGGTGATGAGGAGCTTGGCTATGTAGGTAACATGACCAATTCCGCAACCGCAGGCTTTAAGTATTTTGACTGCAAGGGCGTAAAGGGTATCCGTGTAACCTGTAGAGGTTATGCAGGCGGTACTATGGAGCTTAGAACCGCATGGGATGGTCCTGTGCTTGGAAGCGTGCAGATTCCTTACGTCAATGTTTGGGAATCCTATGACATTATGGCAGAAATCCCTGACGGAGTACATTCTATTTACTTAACCTACACCGGCGGCGGAAACACAAGCTTGAAGTCATTTGAGTTTATTACAGAATAATATTGGAGGATATGCATGAAAAGACAAAAGCAAAATAAACTGCTTTTGGTCATTGCGATTGCATCTTTCATAATTGCCATTTGGGAAGGCTATTACTTTTATGCAAAGTACAGTGCCTTCCCCTTTTGGCAATTTTTACTGGTGATGCAAAATGGTATCAAGACCTTCTTCTTTATGCCCAAGATATCTCTTGAAACGATTTTAGGTATCATTAATGCAGGCGGATTGACCACTGTACAGACAATTGTGGCACATACCTATATGGTAGTCATTTTCCTGGCTCCCTTATGTACGGTGACTACAATACTGAAGGTATTGAATGTCCTGCTGCATTTAAGAAATCGTATCCAAAGACGGTTCTCCAAAGAGCATTATGTTGTTTTCGGTTATAATGAAGACGTGGAAGTACTTTTGCAAAACAGTATGAAAGGTGCAAAGGAGGACAGAGTCGTTCATCTGATCACCAATAAGGAGTTTTCTAAAAGCGAGGAGCTGGCATTGATGAAATGCCGAACCGTGGTATATAGAGAGAACGTATTGTCCTATAAGGATACAGACCAAAAGAAAATACAGAAGTTCTTTCAGAAGATTCAAAGTGAAAGAGTTAAGCACATTTATCTCATGGAGCATGCGGCGGATAATTTTTCATTATATATCCTACTGACAGAGAATAAAGCATCCTTGCGGGAGGATTGTATTGTCCACTGTAGCTGTGAGAATGAGGAAATCAGAAAGCTTCTGATCAATTATCATGACGAGCAGGAAGATAAATTGGACCTGACCGTGTTTGATGCTGCAAGATTACAGATTGGCAGTATGTTTAAGGAACATCCGATTTATGAGTACAATTTAAGGGAAAAGCTGGAGAATCCTAAGGCCGGTCTGGATGTCCATATGCTGCTTGTGGGACTTGGCAGAATCGGAAAACAGGTTTTAAACGAAGCATTGAATAACAGTGTTCTTGGGGCTGACAGTCATATTATCATTGATATTATGGATAAGAACAGTAAAAATCTGGAGAAAATACTTGCCAATGCTTATCGGAGTGACCAGGTATACATTGATGATAATACCATCAAAATATCCGGAGATGTGGCAGATGGACTTCTGGAAATCAGGTTTCATCAGGTGGATGTGTTTGAACAGAGATTTCCGGTACTGTTAAAAGAGCTTTCAAAGGAGTATCCATTCACTTACGGTGCTATTTGTACCAAGGAGGCGGATGTGAGCATCCACGCCCTGCTTGAAGTAGAAAAGCACCTGAATCTGAAAGAGGACACCATGCCAATCGCCCTTCGCATGGAAATGGGAAGCCAGCTGCTGGAATACCTAAACGGAAACAAGACCATTTACCGCAATGTATTTTCCATTACGTCAAAACGCAGGATGCTTACCTTCGATAACTTAAGCAGCGACAGGGATACTGAAGCTGCAATGGCTTTCAATGTGAAATACAATGAAATTGCGCTTATGGATACAAATAAAAAGGCCGAGACTTCAGAGAAGAATAAGACCTCGGAGGAGCTGTGGAATGCGCTGTCCTTCTTAAAAAAGGAGTCCAACCGCTATCTTTGCTATCACAATGACGCAAAGCAGATGCTTTGCATCTGTAAGGCATATGAGGACGGAGTGATTTCCAAGGAGGAATTTGCGGCATATGCAGAAAGTGCGATCCCGGGAGAGTTGGCGCAAAAGAGCATACAGTATGTGATGGAACGCTATTTTGTGGGAGAAGAAGGCTTCCTCACCAAAGAGGGAAATGTTTACCGGTTTGACAGTGAAAGGAATGTGGAGCAGATAAACAGTATTCCTTTCGTGAAGGAAATGGCGATGCTGGAGCACAGACGCTGGTGCTATTTCATGTTAAAGAGCGGCTGGTCCTGTCCTACGGTTAATCACGGAAAAACAAAAGCGCAGCTGGAGGCCATTGACCAAAATGTATGTATCATAAACTGGCAGCTTCTCTGTGAGAGAGTTCCCTATGTATGTATCTATGATTTAATGCCATTCCTGATTTTGTAATTATTTTCAAAAAAGGTATTGCTTTTTTATAAAATCAGTATATAATGTTAGTTAGCTAACAGTTATGTTAGTTAACTAACATTTTTCTTTTCTTGGGAACAGGTACTTATCATTTGCGTATATTGCAGAGAGGAGCAGATGTGATGAATGGCGAAAGACCACAGATAGGTTTTCAGTTGAAGTTTATCAATAATTTAATCCGACGGCGGATGGATGTCAGGTTTTCCGAACAGGGATTGGGAGAACTTAGCGGCATGCAGGGCCCCATGGTTGGCTACATATATGACAACTGTAAGAAACAGGATATTTTTCAGAAGGATATCGAGAAGGTATTTAATATCCGTCGTTCCACAGCCACGGTGATGCTGCAGAATCTGGAGTTGAAGGGCTTTATCACCAGACAGGCGGTGGAGCATGATGCAAGGCTTAAAAAAATCATGGTCACGGAGAAGGCGGAGCAGTACAGCCTGCGTATCCGGGAACAGATTGATGAGTTCCACAAGGAACTGGAGCAGGGGATTACCGAGGAAGAAAAGGAAGAGTTTTCGCGTATATTGGATAAGATACGGGAGAATCTCACCAAGATATAAAGTTAGAAAGGATATGACAGTATGATTAAGACATTATTAAAACAAGTCAAGGAATTTAAAAAAGATTCCCTATTAACACCTTGTTTTATGATTTTGGAAGTGTTGATGGAGATGCTGATACCTCTTATGATGGCTTCCATTATCGACAAAGGTGTATACGCCGGCAACATGCCCCATATCTACAAGATGGGTATCGTCATGATTGGTATGGCGTTAATTGCATTGTTTGCCGGTATTATGGGTGGACGATGCGGAGCAAAGGCTTCCACCGGCTTTGCCAGAAATTTGCGTCAGGCAATGTTTGACAAGGTTCAGACCTTTTCCTTTGCCAATATCGATAAGTTTTCTACAGCAGGACTTATCACCCGTATGACAACGGACGTATCCAATGTACAGAACTCCTATCAGATGATTTTGCGCATTTGTATCAGAGCACCTTTTAGTTTGATTATTGCTATGTGCATGGCGTTTTCCATCAATGCTAAAATCTCCTGCATTTATGTGGTTGCAGTTATTGTTTTGGGATTTGCTTTATTCTTTATCATGAAGAAGTCCATGAAATACTTTACCCAGATGTTTGATAAGTATGATGATTTAAATGCCAGCGTACAGGAGAATGTATCTGCAACACGTGTGGTAAAAGCATTTGTGCGTGAAAAGTTTGAGACAGATAAATTTATGAAGGCAACGGGCAATCTGTATGATATGTCCATCCGTGCGGAGAGAATTACCATTTTAAACTCTCCCATCATGCAGATTACCGTAAATACATGTATCTTATTAATCAGCTGGGTTGGTGCAAAGATGATTGTAAACAGTGAGCTTACAACAGGTGAGCTGATGAGCCTTTTGACTTATTGTATGAATATCCTGATGAGTCTGATGATGCTCTCCATGATCTTTGTCATGCTGACAATGAGTGCTGCCAGTGGCAGACGTATCTGTGAAGTACTAAACGAAGAGTCTGACATCTGCAATCCTGAAAACCCGGAATTTCAGGTTGCGGATGGAAGCATTCGCTTCGAGAACGTCACCTTCAGATATAATCAGAACAGTGAAAGACCTGTTTTGGACTGTATTAATCTAGAGATTGCTTCCGGAGAAACCATCGGTATCTTGGGTGGTACGGGTAGCTCCAAGACCAGCTTGGTCAACTTAATCAGCCGTCTGTATGATGTGTCGGACGGTGCGGTATATGTGGGCGGCAAGGATGTAAGAAGCTACGATTTGGAGACACTTCGTAATGATGTTTCCGTAGTGCTTCAGAAGAACGTGTTGTTCAGCGGAACCGTTATGGATAACCTTCATTGGGGTGATCCCAATGCGACTGAGGAAGACTGTAAGCGTGCATGCCGTCTGGCCTGTGCGGATGAATTTATTGAGAAGATGCCCGAGAAATATGATACCTACATAGAGCAGGGAGGAACCAATGTTTCCGGTGGACAGAAGCAGCGTCTGTGTATTGCGAGAGCACTGCTTAAGAAACCTAAGGTACTTATCCTGGATGACAGCACCAGTGCAGTGGATACTGCTACGGATGCTAAAATCAGAAAGGCATTTGCGGAAGAGATTCCCAATACCACAAAGCTGATTATCGCACAGCGTATTTCCAGTATCCAGCATGCAGACCGCATTCTGGTAATGAATGACGGACGTGTGGATGCCATCGGTACTCATGAGGAGCTTCTTGAAAGCAATGAAATTTATCGTGAGGTTTACGAGGCTCAGACCGGAGGAAACGGTGACTTTGATGAAAACGGAGGTGAGGCATAATGGCACAGACACCAGCACCTAGAGGCCCTATGGGCGGTGGACCTAGAGGTCCCATGGGAGGCGGCCCCAGAGGTCCTATGCGTGGAATGATGAAAGCTCCCAAAATTGAAAACGCCGGTAAGATCTTTATGAGACTTCTTGGCTTTGTTATGAAGCATTACGGCGTGGCATATATTGCCGTTATCCTATGTATTTTTGTTAGTGTATTTGCAAGTATTCAGGGTACATTATTTACAAGAACCCTGATTGACGGTTATATTACCCCCCTGTTAACCCAGGAGAATCCGGATTTTTCAGGATTACTTAATGCTATCATCAGAGTGGCATGCTTTTATGGACTTGGTATTGTAGCAGGTCTCACACAGAGTATTATCATGATGTATATAGCACAGGGCGTTATGAAACGTCTCAGGAATCAGATGTTTGCGCATATGCAGAAGCTGCCCATCAAATACTTTGATACCCATGCACACGGCGATATCATGTCTTTGTACACCAACGATATTGATACTCTGCGCCAAATGGTAAGCCAGAGTATTCCGCAGATGGTAAACAGTGTCATTACGGTAGTCAGCGTATTTACCAGTATGGTACTTTTGAATATTCCGCTGACACTGCTTACGCTGGTTATGGTTGGGGTAATGCTGTTTGCGGCAAAGAAGCTTACCGGTCTTTCAGGCAAGAACTTTATTGCACAGCAGAGAAACTTAGGTATGGTAAACGGATATATCGAAGAAATGATGGAAGGCCAGAAGGTAGTTAAGGTATTCTGTCATGAAAAGCAGAGCCTCGCAGAGTTTACCGAGATGAATAATAATCTGTTTGACAGTGCTTATAATGCAAACAAGTTTGCCAATATTATGGGACCCATCAATGGTCAGCTTGGTCATTTGAGTTATGTGCTCTGTGCCTGCGTGGGTGGTGCATTGGCACTGAATAATATCGGTGGATTTACCGTAGGTGCCCTTGCCAGCTTCTTATCTTTCAACAGAAGCTTTAACATGCCAATCAGCCAGGTGAGCAACCAGTTCAACAGTATCGTTATGGCACTTGCCGGTGCAAAGCGTGTGTTTGACCTTATGGATGAGAAGGAAGAGGTTGATGAAGGCTATGTTACCTTAGTTAATGCAAAGCGTGAAAACGGTAAACTTGTTGAG
>CALYZQ010000027.1 GCA_945609985.1 uncultured Lachnospiraceae bacterium
TGCCCAGAAGCTTGTTGATTTCATACTTGTGAAGCAAAAGCTTTTTCACACGAATAGGGTCTTTGTTGAAGATGTTGCCCTTTTCATAGGGGCTTATATGCATACCGTATACAAAGACCTCTCCGTTTTCAATACGGATAAAGCTTTCCTTAATGCTGCATTTGCCCATACGCATGGATTTTACCTCCGTGCCGTGAAGGGCAATGCCTGCCTCATAAGTCTCATCTATAAAGAAATCGTGATATGCCTTTTTGTTGTTGGCAATCAGCTTTTGTGTCTCCTTTTTCCCCATCTTGCTCTCCAATCCGCAGTTTTCTCGTCTGCTTCCTTATTTTACGACACCACCAGTGAAAAATCAATGGTTCTCATCATGCGGTCACAATCCTCCACTCTCACACGCACAGGCATGCCCAATTTAAAAGCTCTTCCCGTGACATCTCCAACCATCTCATAGGTGGTTTCGTTGTAATAATAGTAGTCTCCCGGCAGTTTGGACACGTGCACCATTCCTTCAACGGTATTAGGCAGTTCCACATAAATACCCCAGCCGGTGACACCTGATACCACGCCATCGTATTCTTCACCGATGCGTGTTTCCATATATTCTACTTTCTTGAGCTTATCGGTCTCGCGCTCCGCCTCATCGGCTCTGCGTTCCATCTCTGAAGAATGCTTGGCAACCTCAGGCAGAATCTCCCTATAGTGATGCACTCTTTCTTCCTTAAGTCTGCCACGCAATTGCTCCTTGATTATACGGTGAATCTGCAAATCAGGATATCGGCGAATCGGCGAGGTGAAATGACAGTAAAACTGACAAGCCAGACCAAAGTGTCCGCTACTCTCCACACTATATTTCGCCTGCTTCATGCTTCTAAGAGTCAGTCTGCTAATCATAGCCTCCTCAGGCGTTCCTGCAATCTTATCCAAAAGCTTCTGAATCTCCTTGGGGTGAATTTCTTCACTTCCCACCTTGCTGCCCTTTCTGTCCATAGTCTTCATATAGTAACCGAAATTATTGATAAAGGTAGCAAGCTGTTGGATTCTGTCAGCATCCGGTACACCATGCACACGGTAGACAAAGGAAAGCTCCTGCCAGTAAAAATGCTGCGCCACTGTCTCATTTGCCGCCAGCATGAAATCCTCTATAATTCGGGTGGCTACATTTCTCTCATAGGGTTTAATATCCGTGGGATGTCCCTCTTTATCCAGATAAATTTTGCATTCCGGGAAGTCAAAGTCTATGGAACCACGTTTTCTTCTCTTTTCTCTAAGGATTGCCGCAAGCGCCTCCATCCTTTGAAACATGGAGACCAAATAGGCATACTTCTGATAGTCCGCCTCCTTCTCCACAAGAGTTTCATCCTCTAGAATTGCCTTTACCTGCGTATAGGACATACGATTGTTTACCCGAATCACAGATTCACAAATTTCATAATCAGTAATCTCACCCTTTTTGTCCACGGTCATAATGCAACTTAAGGCAAGCCTGTCCACTCCTTCATTTAAAGAGCAGATACCGTTGGACAGTGCGTGCGGCAGCATGGGAATCACCCTGTCCACCAGATACACGCTGGTACCGCGCTTTAATGCCTCTCTGTCTAAGGCAGAATTTTCCTGTACATAATTGGTTACATCCGCAATGTGCACGCCCAGCTGATACTTTTCACCGTCAAAGGTAACGCTGACTGCATCATCCAAATCCTTGGCATCCTCGCCGTCAATGGTCACCATTACCAACTCCCGCAGGTCTCTTCTTCCGGCTCTGTCTGCCTCGGACACCTCCTGAGATACCCGCTCCACCTGGTTCATGATTTTCTCACTAAACTCTACGGGAAGCTCGTACGCCCGTACAATGGACATAATGTCCACACCCGGATCATTTACATGTCCCAGTATTTCTACTACTTTTCCCTCGGGGCTCTTTCTGTCATGACCATAGTCGGTAATCTCCACTACTACTTTATGCCCGGTCATGGCTCCTTTAGAACGTTCCTTGGAAATAAAAATATCCTGTGAAAGCTTCGCATTGTCCGGTATGACAAAGCCAAAGCTTTGTTTGCGGGAGCTTTCATAGGTTCCCACTATCTGTGTAATGCCTCTTTCAATGATACGGACAACCTGTGCTTCCTTACGCTTTCCGCCTGATTTTCCGGGAAGCAGGGCTATCTGTACCGTATCCTTATGAAAAGCTCCGTTTGTCTTATCCTCGGGGATATAATAATCCTCTTCCTGCCCCTCTATCTCCACAAAGCCAAAACCCTTGCTGTTGCTGATAAAGGTTCCTATGAGAAGATTGCCCTCTGCCTTCTTATATTTCCCTTTTGCGGTGACCATGAGCTTTCCTTCACTCACAAGCTCATTTAAGATTCTGCGAAGCTCTTCCCGTTCCTCCTTTGCCACCTGCAAAAACATGGCAAGCTCTTTCTCCTTCATAGGCACGTAAAGCTCATCTTCCATCAGGTCACATATCACTTTTTTACGCTTATCTGCTACTTCCTTTACTTCTTCCATTTTCTACACTTGCCTCATCATCACAAAAAAAACACTCTGTATTTCAAGAGTGTTTTCAGTCAATCAATTAAAATATGTTAAGATTCAACAAAACAGCCAGCAGAATAAATGCTACCGCCATTATCTTTGTCAACTTAACCAGCAGACCTTCCATGGAACGTCCTTTATTTTTACCCCAGTAGGTCTCTGCCGCGCCGCTGATAGAACCAAGACCTGCAGACTTACCTTCCTGCATCAATACCAACACTACAAGTAAAATACATACTATTATGAATATTATCGCAATAACTGTCTTTAACGCTCCCATTTCGCACCTCCTAATGTCACGCAAAGGTTATCATACCATAACATTCACACAATTTCAACTACTTTTATTAAAAAAGCTATATTTTCTTGAAAGGCTCCATATACGCAGCAGCTGTGGAAAGTTCCTCCTCGATGCGAAGAAGGCGGTTGTATTTTGCCACACGGTCACTTCTGCAGGGTGCACCGGTCTTAATCTGACCGCTGTTTAAAGCCACCGCAATATCAGCAATGGTAGTATCCTCCGTCTCACCGGAACGGTGGGAAATCACTGCCTTGTAACCGTTCTTGTGTGCCATTTCCACTGCTTCAAAAGCTTCCGTCAGAGTACCAATTTGATTTACCTTTACCAAAATAGCATTGGCAACCTTAAGCTTAATGCCTGCATCCAGTCTCTTTGTATTGGTCACAAACAAATCATCTCCTACCAGCTGCACACTATCTCCCAGACGTTTTGTAAGCTCCTGCCAGCCATCCCAATCATCCTCTGCAAGCCCGTCCTCAATAGAGATAATAGGAAATTTGTCAACCAGTTCTTCATAGTAGGCAATCATTTCCGCTGTATCTCTCACAACCTCTTCGCCCTTCAGACTGCTCTCGCCGGGGAAATGATACATACCTGTCTTTTCGTTGTACAGCTCACTGCTTGCCGCATCCATGGCAATTTTAATGTCCTGTCCGGGAGTGTAACCGGCAGCCTCTATTGCCTCTACAATCAGTTCCAATACCCCTTCTGCGTCCGCAATGTCTGGGGCGAAGCCACCCTCGTCACCCACACCTGTGGAAAGTCCTCTCTTTTCCAAAATCTTTTTTAGGTTGTGATAGATTTCCGCACAGATTCTAAGGCCATGGGCAAAGGTTTCCGCCTGCACCGGCATAATCATAAACTCCTGAAAATCTACGGTGTTATCCGCATGCTTTCCACCGTTTAAAATATTCATCATGGGAACAGGAAGCAGTCTGGGAGAAATGCCCCCAAGATAACGGTATAAGGGCAGGGATAAAGCCTCTGCCGCAGCCTTTGCCACTGCCATGGATACGGAGAGCATGGCATTGGCTCCTAAGTTCCCTTTATTCTCTGTTCCGTCTGCCTCAATTAACATTCTGTCAATTTTAATCTGCTTCAGCGCATTCTGCCCCATAAGCACGCTTGCAATCTTCTCGTTCACATTTTTTACGGCATGCTGTACACCAAGTCCGAAATATCTGGTTTCACCATCTCTAAGTTCCACCGCTTCAAATCGTCCCGTGCTTGCACCTGACGGCACTGCCGCCCGTCCCGTAAAATATCTGTTTTTCTCATCATTGTATACGGTCACCTCCGCCTCCACCGTAGGATTTCCTCTGGAATCCAAAATCTCTCTGGCATGTACCGCTTTGATTTCTAAGTAATTAAGCATAAAAAAACCTCCTTCCGGGTTATTAACTATTTCATAATATTCCCGAAAAGGAGGTCCTTATACTTCTCTTAAATTACTTTTTGATTAACAGAGACTTACCTGTCATCTCTACAGGCTGCTCCTTGCCCATAATTTCAATCAGGGTAGGAATAATGTCAGCCAGACAGCCACCCTCTCTCAAGGTGTACGCATCGTCATAATTTACCAGAATGAAAGGTACTTCATTGGTGGTATGTGCGGTGAAGGGCTCGCCGTTGTCATAATCCACAAGCTGCTCTGCGTTACCATGGTCTGCACAGATAAACAGAACGCCGTCAACCTCTTTGATGGCTTCCACAGTCTTGCCTACACACTCATCAACAGCCTCTACTGCCTTTACTGCCGCTTCCAGCACACCGGTGTGTCCAACCATGTCAGGGTTTGCAAAGTTGATGATAATCACGTCATACTTATCGGAACGAATTGCCTCTGTCAGCTTATCACAAACCTCATAAGCACTCATTTCAGGCTTTAAGTCATAGGTTGCAACCTTGGGAGAATTTACAAGAATTCTGTCCTCGCCTGCGTTGGGCTCCTCCACGCCACCGTTAAAGAAGAAGGTTACATGAGCATATTTCTCAGTCTCAGCGATACGTGCCTGTGTCATGTTGTTTGCTGCAAGCCACTCACCAAAGGTATTGGTTACTGCTACCTTGTGGAACGCAACATCCTTGTTGGGAATGGTAGGATCATAGTCAGAGAAGCATGCAAAGGTAATATCCTTTCTTGCACCTCTGTCAAAGCCCTTGAAATCATCATCACAGAAGGCTCTGGTAATCTGTCTTGCTCTGTCGGGACGGAAGTTAAAGAATACCACGCTGTCTCCATCCTCAATCACTGCAACAGGCTTGCCGTCCTCTACTGCTACGGTGGGCTTTACAAACTCGTCAGTCTCATCTCTATCGTAGGAAGCCTGAATGCCGCAGATACCGCAGGGAGCTGTAAGACCTTCACCCTTTGTCATGGCATCATATGCCAGCTTCACACGGTCATAATTGTTATCTCTGTCCATTGCGTAGTAACGTCCCATTACGGATGCAATCTTACCAACGCCGATTTCCTCCATCTTGTCACGAAGCTGCTCTGCATACTCCTTACCACTTGCAGGAGGGGTATCACGTCCGTCTAAGAAGCAATGTACATATACCTTCTCAAGACCGTTTCTCTTAGCCAGTTCAAGAAGTCCGTATAATGAGTGTTGTGGCTGTGTACACCACCATCGGACAAAAGACCCATGAAGTGCAACGCACTGTTATTCTTCTTGCAATTCTCCACTGCCTTTAACAGAGCAGGATTCTCAAAGAAGGTGCCATCCATAATTTCCTTGGTAATTCTGGTAAGCTCCTGATATACAATACGGCCTGCACCCATATTCAAATGACCTACCTCAGAGTTACCCATCTGTCCGTCGGGAAGACCTACTGCCATACCGCTGGCATTACCCTTTACAAAGGGATACTCCTTCATCAGGCTGTCTACAACGGGTGTCTTAGCCAATGCAACTGCATTGCCCTCACTCTTACCGTTTAAGCCATAGCCGTCTAAAATCATTAATACAACCGGTTTCTTGCTCATATATTCCTCCATTCTGACTGCTACTGCAGTCCTCTTAATCATTTATTCATATCTGCCGTTTGCGGCAGTATTCACCCAATTGCAAATTATACACAAAAAACCATACCTACGCAAGACCAATTTATCACAGTTCGCGCATTCTTTCCACGTGTTCAATCTACCACATAAGAAAGCATACATACCAATTCCCCGTCCTCTACACTGATTACGGACTCCTCACCGATAAATTCATTGCTGATGCCTATAGGGAAATCATTTTTCATGGTGTAATTGTCAAGTGTGTACTTCATACCCTGCATGGTGACACCCTTTGCCTCCTTCCCTAAAGCAAACAATGACAGATAGCCCTCCAGATTTTTATTGAAATGTACCGCTTCATTCTGAAGTACTAAAATCATGCCTGCGCCATCTATAAGATATCCTGTTGCCCCGTGATTTTTCAGATACAAAAGGCATTGTATATTGGCCAGCGTGTGGTCAAAACGCCCACCTGTGCCCGCATAGATACGAAACTCGGTATACCCCTTCTCAAGTGCAAACTTTAACGTTGCCAACATATCCGTATCATCCTTCTCGGGTTTTAGGCGGATAATCCGCTCCGGAATTTCCTGTTCCAAGGTGGCAATTGCTTCTCTCTCCCCATCACTTACGGAATCAAAATCCCCGATGATGATGTCCGGCTCCACATTTAAAATACCGCAGTAACCAAGGCCTCCGTCTACCGCGATAACAAAATCCTCTTCTTTTACAGGGATTTCCCCAATAGTCAAATCCCCTGCTCCTATGATGATACATTTTCCCTGCATTATTTACCTCTTTTCCGTTCCCTATTTCTTCACAAAATTCATCATATCACAACAGTAAGCAAAAGTCACTCCCACTCTATTTACATTTTCCTAAAAAAAACGTATGATATGGTTAAACGTGCTAAAATCTTACGCTGTTTATACTCAAAGAAGGGAGACTGCGCTTTTGCGCAACTAATATGACTGATTATCAAACTTACCCCTATAAATTATTATCTCCCGCTGACAGGAAGCGTCTCGAAGTCCTTGAACGCCGCTATCGCAATCTGGCACGTGAGGTTTTCACCAATAGGGTTACATATTACCATCAGTTTACCGGAGGAACTTTCACCTCCATCACCATCCGTGACCAAAAGAGCCGTTGGGGAAGCTGTTCCTCCCGTGGTACACTCTCCTTTAATTACCGGCTGATTTTTGCTCCCGCAGGCGTGCTTGACTATGTAGTGGTACATGAACTGTGCCACCTAACATATATGAACCATTCCAAAGATTTTTGGAATCTGGTCGCTTCTGTCATGCCTGACTACAAGCAGTACAAAACCTGGCTGCGCGAGCACGGCATGGAGCTATCCATAGAGCAACATTTATATAAGCAGGGGCGGCTGTAGAAATTAGAAATCGTGCAGTGTTACGGTATCTGTTATCGCAGGCACCGAAACCCTACACACTTTCTAATTTCTAAAATCAAGCAAAAGACCGGGATAGTTCCCGGCCTTTTGCTTATCTTTTACATATTTTCATTCACATAAACCTGTGCACGGCTCTGAATAACCTTTGCAACATCTGCAGCGCTCTTCTGTCCTGCAAAGAAAGGTTCTACACCTTCCGTCACAATCTTTTGAAGCTCTTCGTTATAATAGCTTCTCTTGGTCACAGACTGGATAAAGTTTACCATTTCATCATACTGTGCCTGGCTGAGAGGCTCAATAACGATTTCTTCTCCATTGATACTGAAGTAATCATCATACTCCTGCTTCTTGCCTTCCTCATCAACCCAATAGGATTTACAGGTTACATCCTTTGCCTTCTCAAAGAATGCTTTCTTAGAAACCGGAAGTCCCCAGTAAGACACATTCTGACTGTCTCCAATCTGATATTCGTCTGTCAGGTAATAACGTACAAATTCCCATGCTCCGTCCAGACACTTTGACTTTGCAGAAATCACATAGCTGGTATCTGCGCCCAAAACAGAACCGTTTCCTGTATCGGTAGGGAAGCCTACATAGCTGACATCATCACCCATGTAACCGTTTATCTGATACTTCATGCTCTGGAAGTCACTGATGTACAGATACATTAAAAGTGTTCTGTTGTCTCTGTACTGGGACTGATAGGTCATCCACCAATTTTCATCATCATAATAGTCCTCACCAAGCTCCTCCGGCAGTGTCTTTGCATACTCCAACACATCAATAAACTGCTGGGAATTGAAATTACATTTACCGTTTGCCACATCCACAAAATCACTGCTTCCGAAATTCATCACATAGTACATAAAGCTGTCTCTGGTCATTTCTCCAAAGGCCTGTGTACCCTCTCCAAAACCTTCTACAACATCACGCATTTCCTTCATGGTCCATGATTTTCTGTCACCGATGTTGGATTTCTTACCGATAACGGTCTGTACATAGAAGCTGGGAATTACCTGATAAAGCTTGCCGTCAATCTTATAGGCTTCAAACACATTTTCCATAAATTCTGATTTTGACAGTTCTTCGTCCTCGGCAATCAATTTACCCACATCTGCCAAAATTCCCTTAGAAACATAATTTTCAACCGGAAGATTACCATCAGCAATCATAATATCCGGAATATTGCCTGCAATAATATCATTGTTCAGCCTTGTATAACCCGCCATGTAATCCTCATTAGTACTATACATCTGATATTCCTTGACAACGATACGGTACTTCTCGCTTGCCTTATTGTACTCTATCACACGATTCTTCAAATTGTAATCTATCCAGTTACCTGCAAGCACAATGACATCTTTATCCGGAATGTCCTTGGGTTCTACCTTGGTAAAGTAACCGCAATGCATCTTATATTCATAATTATCATAATAGGTAAGAATCATATGGCTCTCATCCAGATACACCATCTGATTGATATCACTCACATTCAGATCTGAATTGATATAGCTCATAATCTGGGTAGCTTCTTCCTGACCGGGCGTAAACTTAAACACACCGCTGCTGTTGGAATAAATCAGTTCCCCATTCTCTCCCGTTGCCATATTGCTGTAGCCCATCATTTGCATGGCAGAAGGAAGCTTCACACCTTCACTTACAGCTCCCGTTGTGGGATCATAGGTTGCCATATACATATTGGTCCATTCCTGATCATAATAGGTAAACACAATCTTTCCGTCATTTCCTATCATAATGTTCTGAGCATTGTTAAAGGTACTGTTCAAATCCTCGGAAAGCGGCTTCATCTCCGATGCCTTACCCGTTTTATCTACGTCAATTTTGCAAACCTTATCACCGCTTAATAAAAGTGTGACACCACCCTCCTTCTGAGGCACCATATTCTGCACATAATACCAATGCTCTTCCGTCTGCAATCCTTCTATGGGTGCTTCCCACACAAAATTACCGTCCTTATCCCAGCAGCAAATGGTGGTATCTGACTTGGAAATGTAATTCTCCGGATCTGACCAGTCCTCTATCGTATGATTTCTGACTGCATAAACCATTCCCTCCCCGGAAATAACACTATTTCCATAGTCACTGTATTCATAGGAGGTAGATGGTTCATAAAAACCATCCTCCGGCATATCAATAACCGCATCTTCTACGACAATATCTTCTGTCACCACATCCTCTACGGCAACTTCAGTCTCAACCATCACCTTTGAAGACACCTCTGCCCTTGGCATGGGAAGTACTACCGCATCACCTGCACCCGCGCCTGTAATCTCTTCCTCCGGAATGTCCTCTATTACCTGTCCCGGCAATAACAAATCTATTACCTTGGAATTACTGCCATCTGTGTTCATGGACAACAGTTTGAAATAATTTAAAGAGGTTCCGTCCATTTTATACTGATTATAGCTTGCCAATACATACAGAACATCACCTATTTTCTGCATCTTGGCAATATAATAATCATTCTCTGAACCCAATGCAGATAAATCAAGTGCTTCTTCCTTATATACAAATTGCTTTGCAAGCTCGGAATTTATACCTTTAGAGTCTTTTCCGCCTTTGCCGTCATCATCCGTTTTGTTTTCTCCGCAGGCACACAGACCAAGTACCATTGTCGCTACCAGCAGTATACTCGCCGTTTTCTTCCATAATTTCTTTAGAGCCATTCCATCCATTCTCCTTCTTCTATTCCCTTTTTTGCTTTTCTCTTACGCAATTTTCTTATACGTCTCTTCTCAAAGAAACGCTCTGTCTTATCTTTACAGGTATGCCATATGTCCTTTAAGGTCCATCCCTTATGTCTCCACCACTTTACAAAGCAAATTAAAACATATATCACCGGGAAAGCCAAAAACAACAGCATAAAAAGTGTCAATAGGGAAATGATGTCCTCATATCCTCTTGCCACATTCTCCCAATAAGGATAAATAATGGCTTTGCCGTTCATGGAACGGGTGCCGAATTCCAAAAGCAGTTTTAAACCGGATGCAAGGGAATATCTGGAGGTATTTTCAATAATCTCCACTTCCTTTTCATCCACAAAAAAATTCTCCTGCACCTTCTGACGCGCAAAATCGCTTACCGGATTAGGCATTACAATCTCATAATGATTAATGTTACAGCCCGGATTTATCCGCTGCAGGGTTTCATAGGAAACATAGACAAGCGTATCCTCAAGCCCTGCGGCTTCCACCAGTCTTCCCTTGGGGCGCTCCACCACACCTGCTACCATATGAGGAACCTGATTGATTGTAACCATCATGCCTGCCACGTCATTGGAGCCAAACAGCTGCCATGCTGCATCTTCATCAATAATACAGTAGTCCTGCATTAAATCATTTCCTGAAAAGTAAGAACCACTAAGCAGTTTCAGAGGATGAAACAAAAAGAAATCTCCCCCGATACCAATGGCATCCGCCATCAGCATGGTTCTGTCGCTGGAAATCATAATCTCTCCGCCTGCACTATAGGCATCAGCCCACAGTCTTGCACCGGGATTTTCAGATTCGGAAATAATGGAGGCCTCCTCCAAAACCCGATCCAGCGTATGTTCAAACTCCTTAATGGAATCCTCTGTCACATAAGCAGTCGGGGAGAAAAAGCAGCTGATTTGTGCCACATTCTTTTTCTCACTCCAACGTGCTGCCATCTGCTGTGCCTCCTGAGCACCTGCCAGATGTCTTATAACTGCCGACAGAACCAGGAAAAGAAGGAAGGATAGCACCGCAACTATGCACAGTATTATTTTCTTCACGGAAAAATGTACTTTTCTCACTATCTTCTCCTTATTATTCTGCCAATCTTACCTGTTTTCCTGCCTCCACAGGTTTTGTAGAGGTGGTAATAATAAACTCATAACCATACAGACCGCCGCTGATTGCAGACTGGGTGTCATCACTTGCAAGCACTTCTACATCCACACGAGTTGCTATGTAGCGGTTTCCTAAAGGACTGCTCTTGGATTCCACGGTGAGTACGAATTTACCGTTGTTATCCTCGCGGATTGCACTGTTTGGTACAATCAGGTCATAATTTGCACTCTTCTGACCCACGGATACATTTAAAGTCTGTCCCGCAGTAACTTCTCCCGTCACATTAAAAGTAAGGAGCTTCTTTTTACCCGGGTCATTCTTATCTGGTTGAATCTTTGCAAGGACCACATCCACATCATCATAACGCCATGAGTTGATAAGATCTGCCCTGTCTCCCACGGAAAGTCTGCTTGCCTGCTCATTGGTAACCGAGAAGCTTAAGGTATATCCCTGACCCTCAGGCTGGATAACCACAACCTCCTTAGCTGCTGAAATCTCTTTTCCCGCACTTGCATAGATAGCTGTTACGGTACCTGCAATATCAGCATTTACAGTGCCGCCGAGTGCATCCGCCTCCAGCTCTTCAACACGCTTCTTTGCATCTTCGATAGCTGTCAGATATCCCTCCAGTGTTGTCACATTCGTAATTTGAGAGAGCAGCTCTGTCATCTGGGCTTCCTTCTCTGCTTTTGCCTCCTGCGCCGTTGTCAGTTCTTTTCTTGCCGCATACAGATTAATTTCAGCAGTAGCCACCTGATTTCTCAGATTCACAATTGTCTGACTCGCGCCTCTTTCTTCCGCATTTGCCACAACGGTATTGTATTCTGCACTTGCAGTGTTATAATTTGCCACTGCCGTATTGTAAACCTGCTGTGCTGATGTCACAGCTGCTTCCGCGTTTTTAAGTTTCTCTGTCAGGGGCGCAACCTGCGATGCGTCACCGCCGGATACGGAAGCCGCATCCAACTGACTTTTGATATTATCCCTGTTTGCTGTAGCACTTGTCAGCGCACTGTATGCAGAGTTCTTCTCTCTTTCTGCCTTTTGTAACGCGTTTTCTGCCGCCGGTATTCTTTCATTGGCAATTCCATTCAAATTCTGTTCATAAGAAATCTGCTGGTTCAAATCTGCAATCCATTGCTCTAACTCTTTTACTTTTTTATCCAGTGGCTCAATAGCCTTCTCCTCCTCTTTGATGGCAGCCTGCAAATTGGTAATCTTTTTGCGGTAGCTATCTGCGGAAATATTTTTATCTGCCGCATTGATATCGGAAGCGGTGATTCCCTCTGTCAAAAGAGCTTTATCATAGGCTTCCTGTGCCATCTTCAATTCATTTTTGGCCATTTCCAGCTCATCACTGTCTTCCTCTGCCAGATATAAAAGAACATCGCCCTTCTGCACCTTATCTCCCACGCGCACTGCCACGCTGGAAACCTTTCTGGTCTCCTTCACCATGACATTGTAAGGGTCTCCGCTCTCTATCATACCCATGCCACGTATTTTCGCGGTGATGGTACCGCTCTGCACATACTGAGCTGCCACCTCAGGCAGGGAATAGTTCATAATTGTCTGTGAAAAAAAGGTCAGCACCAGCATTACCGAAAGAAAGATAATCGCTGCCGTTTTCACCCATTCTCTTCTTTTTGTCTTCTTCTCGTCCATTTTTCCTCTCCTCTATCCTTTTATACCACCCTGGTAGGTAATACCGTCAACCAGATACTCTTCTCCGTACAAAAATACCAACAGGCTGGGCACCATATATATGGTTGCCACAGCAAACGCAAGACCGATTTCTCCCTGGTTAATCTTACTCAAAAATACCGACAGGGGATGTGTTTCTGCGTCTGATAATAATATTAAAGGTTGTTCCACCATATTCCAATAGTCAATAAATACCAATATGGCAGCCGAGCAGATAGCTCCCTTACAAAGAGGCATGCAAATACGTCTGTAAATCTGCCATTCACCTGCTCCGTCAATTTGCGCCGCTTCTATCACCGACGTCGGTATTCGCCTCATATACTTTGTGAGCAGATACACCGCAAATGGTGAGAAAATACCCGGCAGCCAGATGGACCAATAGCTGTCTAATATGTTCAGCCAGTCGCTGACCAGATAATTGGGTACCAGTGTAACCTGATACGGCATCAGCATCAATATGATGTATGCAAAGAAAATGATGGACCTCAGTTTACCGCTGTATCTGGAAAATCCGTAGGATGCCAGCGTCGCTATGATAAGCTGGAACAATACAATGGGCCCCACCAAAATCACGGAATTCCAAAATTTCAAAAGGTATTCCGGACTCTTGAACAATACAGTAATATACTGACTGAAGGATACCATATCCGGTATGAATTTCAAATTAACCTTCTCTGCAATATAAACCTTTCCACCAGTCTGGGTAGTGGCAAATACGGAACCGTAATTGGCGCTTATCTCCGAGCTTGCCATAAAGGAATTGGTAATCGTCAGCACAATCGGCATAAGAAACAATACCGCAAACACCGCTGCTATCATGGTTGCAACCACAAGACGGAACATCTTAAAAAATTTTCTGCGTTTTGCCTGTGATGCGATTTTCTCCTGTGTCAGTCCGTTTAAACCGGATGTGTTTTTCTTTTTCATCAGCCTTCCACATCCTTTCCGAACCTGTTTTCCACGATAAACAGGATTCCTATAATAACAATCATAACTAACGACATTAAAATTGCCGCCGCTGACAATGTCTGATAATCCAGATTTCTGAATTTGTTATTCATAAAATGCTGCAACATATACGCCGAATCATAGGGATAATCCGTTGTGAGCAGATAAATCTCACGGAATATCTTAAAGGAACTGATTAAGGACATAATCGTTACAAACAATATGGTGGAAGACAGATACCGGATTTTTATGTAAAAGAAGGTTTTAAAGGCAGAGGCACTCTCCAGCTTCGCAACCTCCAATATATCTTTGGGAATACTCGCAAGTGCCGCCATAAACAAAATCATGTTGTAGCCTAAGTTCTTCCACAAAAACAGAATCACGATAACCACAATAAAATATTCGGAATTCATCCAGTCAATCTTGGGACCGCCGAATTTCTGCAACAGTTCGTTTACGGCTCCGTTATAATGGAACAATACCTGCCAGATAAGTACTATGGATGCCACCGGCACCATAAGCGGACTTAAGAAGAAGGTACGGAACTGACTCCTAAAGGGCAGCTTTGCTTCCAATACAATTGCTAAAAGCAGGGACAATACTACCGCCAGCGGTACCGCCACCACAGAAAAAGCAAAGGTATTCCGCACCGCCGTCTTAAAGGCACCGTTTGCAATTACACTTTTGTAATTATCCAAAAACACGAAATTGGCGCTGATGGGATTATCCACCAACGAATAATAGATTACCACAATAAACGGTATAATAAAAAATAAGAGTACACCAATTAAGCTGGGGGCTATATAAAGCCCCGAGCTTCTTTTAATCTTACGCGTACTCTTAGATATTCTGTTGCGCTTTCTAAACTCCTTTGTCTTCAACTATTCCACCCCTATTGATTCTCTTCCAAAAACAGTTTGACACGGCTCTGAATCACTTTAGCCACATCGTCAACCGTTTTTTGCCCCTTATAGTAAGCTTCTGCCGCTTCCGATATAATTAAATGTATCTGTTCATTTGTATTGAAGAAAACAGGCTTTGCATTTGCAATCAGTTCATCCACCATGTCTGCTTCTTCTTCGGTAGTCTTATGATAGCTGTAGGACCAGCTTCCGTCCCCTATCATAACGGAGCCGCCTCCACCGCCAAGCTCAATGGGAACTCCCATTTCGTCCAGCACAAGTTCACCGTTTTCATTCGTTAAGTATTCCACCTTTACGGCCTCCTCACGCTGCTTTGCAAGCTCAGATTTTCTGGTGGAAAAGCCCCAGGAATGCCCGCGCATATCTCTTTCCTGTGCAAGCTTACTTTCAATAAATTCCCATGCAGCTTCCTTATTCTTGGACTTTGAAGAAATTGCATAGGTATCTTCCACGGTCATAATACAACCGCTTCCGCCTGCCATATCCGGGTAACCGATACAGGTTACCTCCTCACCGCCAAACTGGGCGATATTATACTGTATTTCATCGTAACTGCTAACATAGGACATATTTAAAAGTACATCCCCCGCTGCAATTTTCTCCGGTGTGGAGCGGGTATCCGATTCCCAATCAATGTCATCCGGGAAGCTGTTTACAAAGGTAAGCAGCTTCTTAAATTCTTCCGAATCAAAGTTACAGGTACTCTTTTCCCAATCTATAAATGCAGACTCATTATACAATAGGCAATAGTACATAATCGTCTCTTTGGTCGCATAATCAAAAAGCTGTACGCCCGGATGCTTTTCACAAAAGCTCATCATTTCATCCAGACTCCATCCCATATCACTTCCCACGTCGGCTGTTTTGCCCATTACTGTTTCCAGATTGAAGGAATAGGGAATAGAAATCAGTGTATCCTTATAGGTAAATCCCTCTAAAACACTTTCCAGATAATCATCCTTATCTAACAGCATACTATTATCAAGATAAGGTGTCAAGTTTTCAAAGACGCCCTTTGCTGCAAGCTGTGTCACATTTAAAGAGGACACATCCAGGATATCCGGACAATTCTTACCTGAAATAATATCATTATTCAATCTGGAAACCGCATCGCTGTAAGATGTCTCCGACCATTCATTCACGTCATGATATGTCTTTATCCTAATACGGTATTTATCACTTGCCTTATTAAATGCCACTACCGCTGCCTGGGTTGACTGATTATCATATAGTGCTCCAAGTGTAAGAATTTCTTTTGGTACCAGTTCGCTTGTTTTGGTTTTTGTCAAAACAGCCATTTCGCCGACTCCGGTATTCCAGTCATTGGTAATAACAACTATTCTGCCATCCTCCGTTACAGCCATATTGTCCACATAGCTTCCGTTGATATCGCAGTCTACCCAGCTAAATAACAGTTCTGATGTCTGGCTTTCCATATCGTATTCGTATACATTGGAGCCGTCCTGCGTCAAAAAGTCCTTTTCGATTCCGGGGAGCAGACTGTTTCCGTAGTTCCCGTTAAAATTCTTGTAAGACTTTGCAACCTTTTTGCCGGCAAAATCCACTTCTCCTAAGACATAACCGCCGTATTCGGACATTTCATCAAAATAAGTAACATAAACCTTACCGTCCTTACCACAGCCCATGGAGCCGACATGACCGCCCTCCACCTGCATATCACCCGCATGCTTGCCTTTTTCATCAAACAGCTTCAACTCGCTATTGCAGCTGACATACACTCTGCCTTCCTTATCCACGGCAAGATTTTCAACATAGCCTCCGTACATATCACCTTCTACGGCCAGAAGCTTTGTAATCTCCTGCTCATAAACTGCATTTCCCTGTACATCATATTTGCACAGAAGAGTCTGCCTGTTGTTATAATAATCCTCCGTCCACGCTTCCTCCTCCGGCATTTCCGGGTAGCGTTCCATCACACAGTACAGATTTCCTGCATCATCCACCACAAAGTTTTGTACACCATCATTTTGGGAAAAGGTTAATATTGTCGTTTCCTCCCCCAACTTGCCATCCTCTATTGCATATTTTACAATGCGCTGAGTAGCAGTCATTGTCTTTTCATCAAATTCATACACCTGATTGTATAAATTGTTTCCTACGATAACAGACTGATAATAATTTTGTCCCTCGTCAAGTTCTATGTACTCCGGAACATAGCTGTACTCCGGAAGTATCGCATCTGCTTCTTCTTTCTTTTCGCCGCAGCCGGCAGTCAAAGTAAGTAATGCTACGGACAGAGAAACCATAGCGGTTCTCTTCCAAAAATCATGTAATTTTTTTCCCATCATCTTTCTTTCCCTTATGCCTTTTATTTTGTGTAAATTATGTACAATTTATATTATAGCATAATCCACGCAAAAATCACCTTAAGTTTTTATGAACAATTCTTTACAATTCTTACGTTTTTTGTAAGAATTAGTCAACACTTTTTAAAGACTCCGTCATACTGATTTTCTCCAGCTTTCTTCCCATAAAAGCATTAACACCGATTGCAAACACAAAGGTCAGAAGCACGCTGTAGGCATAACTCACAGGCAAAATATGAATGTCAAAAGCAATCATGTCCACATTTATCTCATTCATTACAAAAATATGAAGTGCCTTTCCCAAAAACATACCCAGAATCACACCAAAGAATGTCAGAATCAGATTTTCCCTAAACACATATTTGGAGGTCTCCCGTTTATAAAAACCAAGCACCTTAATGGTGGCAATTTCCCTGATGCGCTCCGTAATATTAATATTGGTAAGATTATAAAGTACGATAAAGGCAAGTCCGGCTGCACAGATAATAATTACTATCACTATCAGATTCAGACTGTCTAACATATTGGTAATACGGCTCATGGTGTCCGCATTGACACTCACTCCCGTCACTCCTTCAAGCTTCATAAAACCTGCCGAAAGCTCATATACCTCCTGTCCGTCCGGCACATTGACATATGCCGTTTTGCACTCTGCAGCTTCCCCAATCTGATTTTTGTAGGAACTGCTGTCAATATATACATAGTTATACAGGAAATTTTCATTGATGGCGGCAACTGTAAACTCCATGGTCTGCATGGATTCATTGCGCAGCATCAGTCGGTCTCCCACATTGATCCCAAGCTCTGCCGCCACCTTATGCGTAACAACCGCTTCCCCCTCCTTGGGAAACGAAATCTTCTCTTTTTTCTGGGTATGCAAATCCAGATAATCAGAAATATTATTTTCTCTGTCAGCCACAATCAGACTGATTGCCTTTTGTTTCTCATCTGCCACAATATCCCATGTGCTCTCGGAAATCAGGATATGCTCTCCCAATTCCTTTCGTACATCTGTATCCGGCTCTTCTGTAAAATTCACACCGATATCATAAATCTGTATCTCTTCAAACTGCTGGTTCGCCACATTTGCAATGGAATCCTTAATACCAAATCCCGTAATCAGAAGTGCCGTACATCCGCTGATACCGAGCACCATCATAAACAGACGCTTCTTATAGCGAAATACATTGCGCAGGGATACTTTTTTCAGAAATCCCAGTCTCTTCCACAAAAAAGGTACATATTCTAAGAATACTCTTTTTCCTGCCTTGGGTGCTTTAGGGCGCATCAGCTGTGCTGCTACTTCTTTAAGCTCCACCCTGCAGGAAAACCATGTGGTTCCCACGGAACAAAGCAGGGATACCGCCAGGGAAATCAAAGCCAGTGCCGGTGAAAACACATACAAAAGCTTATCATCCACCCGATACATAATGCCATAAACCACCCACAACACTCTGGGAAACAGCCATGTACCGCCAAAATAACCGATAAGCGCACCAATCGTAGCCGCAAATCCTGAATATATCATATATTTGGACATAATCCGTCCGTTACTGTAGCCCAGAGCCTTCAGTACTCCTATCTGTGTTCTTTGCTCCTCCACCATACGGTTCATGGTAGTCATACACACCAGTGCCGCCACCAAAAAGAAAAACACGGGAAATACATTAGCAATTCCTTCCACAATAGCGGAATCACTTTCAAAGCAGACATATCCCACATTAGTGTCTCTGGAAAGCACATAGGTTTCCGGCTTTTCAAGCTTTGCAATTTCTGCTTCTGCGTCTGCAATTTCCGCCTCCGCTTCCGCTATTTTCTCCGTAAATTCAGCATATGCAACCTCATATTCCGAGATGCCGTCCTCATACTCTAAAAGGCCTTCTTCATATTCCTTGTTTTTCTCAACAAGGGTCGCTTTCCCCTCTTCAAGTTCTGCTTTGGCACTTTTTAACTGTTTTTCTCCTGACGCAATTTCTGCCTTCGCTTTCTTTATTTCTTCTGCACCTGCGTAAACTTCTTTCTGTGCTTCTTCAAGTTGCAGATAGGTATTATAAAGAGCGCCTCTTCCGTTTGCAAGCTGTGTTCTTCCTTCATTTAACTGAATTTCATAAATTGCAAGTTCCGCCTGGGCCTGTGCAAGTATGGCTTTTCCTTCCTCTGACATGGATAAAAGCGGAATCTGCTCCTTCAACTGTGCTTTTTTATTGTTCAGTTGCCCCTGCATGGCATTCAGTTCAGCTTCTGCTTTATTGCATTCTTCATTTCCCTGTTGCCACTGTAACCAACCATTCGCAATCTCATTTTCAGCATTTAAAAGCTCCGCTTCCTTTTCTACAAGAGTCTGTTTTCCGTCGGAAAGTTCTTTCTCCTTATCCTTAATGACGACTTCCGCATCCAAAAGTTCTGCTTCGGCATCAATTAATGCCTGTTTTCCATCGTCAAGTTCTTTCTTTGCCTTTTCAAGCTCTGCCCATGCATCGGAAAGCTCTGCTTCACCCTCTGCCCTCTTGTCTGAAAGTTCCTCACGGGCATCATTGATTTCGCTTTGCGCTTCTGCAACTATCCTGTCATAACGTCCCATGGCGGACTGCACCGTAAGCTCCTCTATCCGCACATCATTACTCTCTATATAGTCCTTATACTCTGAACTGTATAACGGATAATCCTCAGACAGTTTCACATAAACTTCCGTATATATCTCTTCTGCAAATCCCTCCGGAAGCAGATATACAAACCCATCAATCCTACCGGTACCAAGTGCAGTATTGCCTCTCTCAAATTGGATGTAATAGGGAGACTGTACTGTTCCCACAATGGTATACTCCCCATATGCAAAATGCTCTGTGTCTTCAGACCCATTGTTTCTTGACAATACAAGCTTCTTCCCCACAACTTCCGCCGGAAACAGATTCACATCCACAACACATTCGTCTGCCTTCTTTGGCAAACGGCCCGACACCGCCACAAGCTGATTGATATTGTCCGTAATACTGTGTGCCTTTAAAACACCGTCTCTGCCGCTTTCACTTTCATAGAGAATATCGTAGGTATATGCTCCCTCTACAGCCGCTATCCCCTCCGCATCCTTCCATACTTCAAGGTCCTGCTCCTCAAACCCTAAGGTAGAAAGCAGTCTGTAATCAAAAAACTTAGTTTCCTCCATATACTTTCCCGTAGTCAGAATCATGGAATGCTTCGTTATTTTAAGCCCCGCAAACAGTCCCACACCCAATGCCACAATGGCTAAAATAGCAGCAAAACGCCCGAAGCTTTGTTTTATTTCACGAAATGTAGATTTACTGATGGACGTTGTTTTCATGCCCTCAAATCCTTTCCATTACCATTCAATCTCAGAAATGTCCTTAATCTGCTCATTCTTTACCACGCTGACCACGGTACCGTTCTTTACGGTAATCACTCGGTCTGCCATGGCGGTTAGAGCCTGATTATGGGTAATCACCACAACGGTCTTTCCTTTTTCCCTGCAGGTATCCTGCAAAAGCTTTAAAACAGCTTTACCTGTATTGTAATCAAGCGCTCCCGTAGGCTCATCACAGAGTAAAAGCTTGGGATTCTTTGCAAGAGCTCTTGCAATTGCCACTCTTTGCTGCTCTCCACCGGAAAGCTGTGCAGGAAAGTTGCTCTTTCTTTCTGCAAGTCCCACTTCATCAAGCACCTCATCAGCAGGAAGGGGATCCCTACAAATCTGTGCCGCAAGCTCCACATTCTCAAGAGCCGTCAGATTCTGCACCAGATTGTAAAACTGAAATACAAATCCCACATCAAAACGCCTGTAGGCAGTCAGCTGTTTCTTACCGTATTTGGAAATCTCTTCTCCGTCCAGAAAGACACTTCCCTCCGTCAGGCTGTCCATACCTCCCAAAATATTTAAAATCGTGGTTTTTCCGGCACCGGAAGCTCCCACAATCACGCAAAATTCTCCCTGTTCTATCTCGAAATTCACATCCTGCAATGCGGATATGGTCACTTCACCTGTTTTATATACTTTTTTTACATTCTTAAATGCAACAAAGGCACTCATGGTTTTCCTCCATCTTCTCATCTTGAACTTCACTTACAGCTTAGAATTTCATTATATCATATCTGTCCTTAACTTCCACTCCCTATATCTGTTTTTCATCTTTTTTTTACAAATCACAACAAATATTTAATCATTGCATATATTTTAGGTTTTGCTATAATTTTAATAGAGTTTCTTAGGAGGTTTTTTTGCATGATTGCTATACATATAATTGCCATTAGCTGCATAGCTGCTTTTTTCTTCTGTTACTGCCACATGCATGATATTCAGTTCAAATTACCTAAAAACAGTCTGATTATCGCCTTTTCATGTGCCCTACTTTTCAGAATACTGTTCGCCTGCCTCTATCACGGCTTTGACGCAGACATTTCCTGCTTTGGAGCATGGGCTCACCGCATCTGTGAAGTGGGACCGGCAGGCTTTTATGACCCGGATGTTTTTACCGACTATCCTCCGGGATATATGTATGTTTTGTACCTTGTGGGTGCCATCACCCGCATCTTTGACATCCCGTATTTGTCAGGCCTTCACCTGCTTTTACTGAAAACCCCTGCCATTCTTTGCGATATGGCAGCAGGTATCCTTTTATATAAAACCGCCAAAAAGAAACTGCCGGACACCGGTGCACTTTTGCTTTCACTGATGTATCTGTTCAATCCGGCTGTGTTTATAAACTCAGCCATGTGGGGGCAGGAGGATACCGTATATACCCTGGCATTACTAATCATCTCTCTGACCCTCTGCGAGCAGAAGCTTCTCTACGCGTACATAAGCTTTGGTATCGGTATTCTGTTAAAGCCTCAGATGTTTATCTTTGCTCCGGTTTTGCTGGTAGGTATTCTGCGCAACGTATTCTTAAGGGATTTTTCCGCAAAGAAGCTTCTGCACAATCTTTTACAGGGTGCTCTTACCCTTCTTGGCATGGTACTTGTCTGTGCCCCCTTTGATATTTCCAAGGTAATCGCGCAGTATGCTTCCACGCTGGCTTCCTACCCTTATGCCACCGTAAACGGCTACAATTTCTGGGGACTTTTGGGCTTAAGCTGGACATCGCAGGACACACCGTTCCTTTTCTTAAGCTGTAAAACCTGGGGCATTATCGTGATTCTTTTGATTGTGCTGATTTCTTTTATTATCGGAGTAAAAAGCAAGGAAGACAATACCTGCTATTTTCTGACAGGTGCATTTATTATTGTCACCATGTTTGTCTTCTCCGTCCGCATGCATGAGCGCTACCTGTATCCCGCACTCATTCTGCTTTTGTTTGCCTATCTTCACAGACCTGCCAAGCAGCTTTACTTCTGTTACGGAGCATTCACGGTGTTGCACTTTTACAACACAACCCATGTCATGTTCTTTTATGACCCTTCAAACTATGACAGAAAAGCACCCGCCATCCTGCTCATCTCCGCAGGCATGGTGCTTTGTGCATGTTATTTTTACTATGTACTTTACCGCAATCCCGAAGCATCTGTTACGGTACATACCGCACCATACAAGTCTGTAAAAAAAGCCGAAACCTGCGCTCCCCTTGCAAGCGAAGGAAAGCTACATTTACACAAGTGGGATTTTGCATGGATACTCGGAATCACCCTTCTTTACAGTGCGATTGCCCTTTATGACCTGGGTGATACCACTGCCCCCGAAAGTTCCATGACACTCAAGGCTTCCGACAGCATCACACTTGATTTTGGGGAAGACAATACCCCTGCCTCACTGTCCTATTACATGGGACCTTCCGAGAAGAGACAGTATACTCTGGAAACTTTAAATACCGAATCCGATACCTGGGACTCCTTGGGAGACCTTACACTTTCCACGGTATTTACCTGGAAAGAGCTTTCCCTTTCAGAGTCTTCTTCCAAGTTGCGCCTGACACTAAAAAGTCCCAAGGCCATACTGTTTGAGTTGGTATTTAGGGATGCCTCCGGCAATCTCCTGATACCGGAAAATGCATCTGATTACCCTGCATTGTTTGACGAAACCCATTTGTTCCCCGAGCGTGCCAGCTTTAGAAACAGCATGTATTTTGATGAAATTTATCATGCCCGCACGGCATACGAATATTTAAACGGCATGTACAGCTATGAAAATACACATCCGCCCCTTGGCAAAATTTTTATTTCCATAGGCGTGGCTCTGTTTGGCATGAATCCTTTCGGCTGGCGAATCATCGGTACCCTCTTTGGCATTCTGATGGTTCCCATCACCTATGTACTTGGCAAACGTATTTTCAAAGAAACGGTTGGAGCAGTGCTTACCTGCATACTGTTCACCTTTGACTTCATGCACTTTGCCCAAACCAGAATTGCTACCATAGATGTGTACATCACCTTTTTTGTCATATTAATGTACTATTTTATGTTCCGCTACGCTACCATGAGCTTTTATGATACGCCTCTTAAAAAGACGTTTATCCCCTTGGGACTTTGCGGTTTATGCATGGGGCTTGGCTTTGCCTGCAAATGGACCGGAGCCTACGCAGGTGCCGGACTTGCGGTTATCTTCTTTGCCACCCTGTTAAGACGCTACAAAGAATATAAATTTGCATGTACAACTCCCAAGAAATCCACGGGAGACATTGCACATGCCCACATCATCAAAAGCTTTGTCCCCCATACGCGCAAGATTATACTCTTCTGCGTGGGAGCCTTTGTTCTTGTACCGGTACTGATTTATGTCCTGTCCTACATTCCGTTTAGGGATAATAGGAATACCGGTCTGATTGCCCGCCTGCTGCAAAATCAGGCCACCATGTTCGGATATCACAGCGACCTTGTGGCAGAGCATGCCTTCTCCTCGCCCTTTTACAAATGGCCTGTTATGGCGCGCCCTATCTGGTATTACTCCGGTGTGATAAGTGATACCGTAAGGGAAGGCATCAGTTCCTTCGGCAATCCCCTGGTATGGTGGGTAGGAATCCCCGCATTCCTTTATGTCCTGTATCTTGCAGTACGCAAAAAGGACAGATACGCTGCCTTTTTCACCATTGGTTACTTGGCGCAATATCTGCCCTGGTTCTTCGTAAGCCGACTTACCTTTATTTACCACTACTTCCCCAGTGTGATTTTCGTGGTATTAATGATAGTTTACAGTCTGCTGCAGCTGAAGAAAAGGCTTTCCGGCCGCTGCTTCCTGCTTATCACAGTGCTCTACACCGCATCTGTCTTTGTACTGTTTTTATTGTTCTACCCTGTTTTGTCCGGTCAGCCCGTTGAGGTCGGCTTTGTGGACAAATGGCTTAGATGGTTTGAAAGCTGGGTACTGGTAGCAAGATAGCTACTTCAGTACCTGCCCTATGGGCAGCACCCAGTCTCCCAGAATCTCATCGCTCCAGGTCTGCAAATCACTTAAGGTCAGCGTCACACCACCATATCCGTAAATACCGTGAGCGGCTGCAAGCTCCTCCGTATAATTCTCCAAGAGATACACATTCTGAAATCTTACCGGTCCACTCTTATACTGACATACCATCGGCAAAATACCGGTGTCTTCTTCCTTAAGAACTATACCGTCTTCCTTTACCCTAAAGGTAACCCATGCCATTCCTTCCAGCATGCTCAAACCGTTTTTCTGGGTAGATACATAATTTCCCAACGAATAATAACACAGCGCTTTATTACCGTTCTCAGCCTCCACCCACTCCACGGGCTGAACCACATGAGGGTGCGTTCCGATAATCAAATCCGCTCCGGCTTCAGTCATCTGCTGCGCAAATTTCACCTGATACTTGGAAGGCTTTGTCTGATATTCATTTCCCCAATGGGGAAATACAATCACTACATCTGCAAGCTCCTGCGCTTTTGCGATATCCTCAAGTACGCCCGGATGAATGGTGGTATAATCCATCTGTCCTGATTTGGCGTCATAATTACAAAGCATATCCAGATGCCCCCAAAGCTCCTTGGGAAGAGCTGCCATATTTGCTGAGTAAGTATAATTCAGTATTGCAAAGGTCACATCATCAATGGTAAGAAGCGGTATCTCATGCTCCTCCACCTTGTCATGGTGTATTCCCACCATCAAAACCTCCGGATAAGTTTCCCAGAACTTTGCACAACTCTGCAAACCCTCAATTCCTTTATCTCCGGAATGATTGGAAGCATGAAGAACCACATTAAATCCTGCCGCTGCTATGGCATCGCCTATCTCAGTCGGTGAGTTAAAACGAGGATACCCCGAAAATCCCAGCTCATTTCCCCCAAGAATTGTCTCCTGATTGATAACTTTGATATCTGCCGCCTGCAAAAACTCTGAAATCCCTTCAAATAAAAACGGATATTCATAGGTTCCGTCACTGTTTCTTCCGGTATTGACAATCCCCATGTGAAGCAGATTATCACCAATTGCCATCAGGGAAATATCATATTCCTCAAATACAGGCTCCGGCGTCGGCGTGGGCTCCGGTGTGGGTGTTGCGACAGGAATCGCTTCCACAGTTGACACGTCAGATGTTTCCTCCGCCTCTTCCTGCTGTACAGTTTCATTGGTTACAGGCTGATACTCCTCATCTCCGCAGCCGGAAAGCACGAAGAGAGTCATGACCATGCACAAACACCATATCATACTCTTATGTATCTTTTGTCTTTTCATCCTTTTTCTTCCAATCTTTCCTACTTGATGATAAATGCTGCCGGTAATCTCCAGGAGCTGTTGGTATAATAAAAGGTTACACTGGACATAAGATATTCTCCCTCATAGTACATACAGGAGGAGCTTCCTCCGTCCAAATTGGCAGCATTCACTGCTCCGAATTCTTCCATTACGGCAATCAAATCAGCACAGGAAGCACCCAGATGACCTGATTTACCCCTGCCGTCCGTTACAAACATCAGCACCGATCCATCAGCCCTCTGACCGATAGCCGTTCTGGGATTCAAACCGCTTCCCCTACCGTTCATTTCTCTGGACTCACCATTAATTATCAGCTGTACAAAGTGATTGTTGGCATCACTTGCCTCTTCCTGAAAGGTTACGGCATCCCTGATTTTCATCTCTTCCACCATAGCTACCACATCTGCCTCATTCATTTTAGAGAGATCAATAATCTGCAAAATATGGTCCTCCGTAAATCCAATCAGCACAAGTCCCCTGTATTCCTGGGGTTTGTTATGTAAAATCTCACCGTTTGACACCAGTACGCCGTAAGGACTTCCTCCAGAATTGTTTTTGGAATTATAAAGACCTCCGTTGATTCCACCGATAGCACCGTTATCATTTACAAGCTGATCCAAGGTATCCCCCTTTTCACGCCATGGATAAATAGTGGCCAGGCTGATTCTGGAAGGGTCCTTCACAATCATCATGGTACCTGTAAAGGTGGCTTTTGCGACCTCGATAATCTCAATGTCCTGCATTTCTTCTTCCACGGTACTTCCGCCTGCTATCTCCACATTACCAAAACTTCCCGGCTGAATCAGATCCGTATTTACCTCCACATTGAATTCCTTCATGGAATTCTGGTCTACAATTTCCTGAATCTCTTCCGGTGACAAAAACCATGATGCCAGAAATTTCAACTGTCCCGTTTCCAATATGGTGGTAACAAAGGTCTGCTGTACATTGGGATAGGAATCGGAACACATCAGCTTTAATGTAAGAAACAGTATCAGACACAGTGCACCCACAAGCGTCAGGACAAAGGCACTTCCCTTAAGGAATCCTGTCGCAAGCGTCTTATACCATTTACGCTTTATTCCTTCATTATTGTCAGTCATTGTTTACAATCTCCTTCATACCTGCAATCTTCCATACAGGATTATCCTTACCGTCATCCGTATCATCATATTTTACGAAATAGAATCTGTCATTCATAGGGTCATCCACAATTTTGCCCGTGCGCAATCTCATATGCTTAACAAAACTGATATCCACACTAAAACAATTGTCCGTTATCCATGCAAAACGCTCTACTTTATTCTCTGTAAATGCAGGGTCCAAAAGCACATGTTCACTGGTAAACTTAATGTCCTCGCTGTTTGCATACTGCACTGCCACCTTGTATTGATAAGAATCCTTTATCAGGGCAGATGAAATCTCTGAAAGCTTTAAGTCCGCCGACATAAACAGACTCCAGTTCTGTGCCATGTCAAGTACATCAACTTCCCCCGCCACATCGTCTGGAACCTCATCAAACACCGATGCCGCGCCGGTAAGATCCAGAGACTGACTGTTTTTATCAAATGCTACGGCCTCACCATTTTCATCCGTAACAGAAACAACCGCATCCTTTTTTAAAACTGCAATGTCATAATTCATAATCGAAGGGAGTTCCCCTGCATAATTATCGAGAAGCTCATACTCCGGATTTTTGGTTTTTGAGATTGCTTTTTGAGGAACTTCTTTGCCCTCCACCGTTACACTATATCGACTATCAGCTTTTAGGGAAAGAACCGTTAATGGGATCTCATTTCCGCCATCATAAATTAATTCATTTCCGTAATCATCCAAAAGACGTACAACCGGCTTTTTTAGCGTATTGATATTATACGCAATACGGTTTCCGGTCAGCTTCTCACCATCTAAAAGAACTCCGTCGACCTCCACTAAAAGTGCAGAAGGAAGGGTCAGTGAATAATCATAATACTCTGCCAGTATCTTACCGTTTCGGATTCCGAAAGAAACCGGATTACCAGCCTTGTCCCAAATCGCTACCTCCGGGACAAGATACAACTGTTCAATCGTATAGGTTACCTGATTTCCCAT
>CALYZQ010000028.1 GCA_945609985.1 uncultured Lachnospiraceae bacterium
CCAGGCAAAGGCTCTGCCCTTGCATCCTGGCGGAGTCTTGCTCCTGCACCACGCTCAACACCAATCAGATAAATTCATTGCACGAATTCATCTGATTGTCGCGATGCTCCTCAAATGCTCATGCAAGCATGGCATTTTCATCGCTATTCGCGCAAAAAAAGCAATAAATCATTATTGTGCACGGTAATGATTTATTGCTTTATGTTTGCTTCTTGTCTACAAGTTATATCTCTTGCGAGTATAACAATATCACACCTTTTTTCTTTTGAAAAGGGACAAATGGTGTTGACTATGTGTCATTAATGTGTTGTATCATTCCGTCATGCCACTTTCCCTTCTTCCAAAAAACTCATAGTTCTTTCTTTCAAAAGCTTCTTTAGATCTCTGATTTTTCCTTTTGCAGTTTCATACGCAATTGTCTGTTCCGCAGCAATTCCCTGTAGGTCAATTTCCCTCATTACATACCTACGAAGCAATTCCTCATCTTTTCCCCCAATGCTACTAAGAACATTGGCAAAAATCCGAAAATCAATTCTCATAGCTATGTAATTCTTATATGAGAACAAAATATTATCCGGAAGTTTCTCATCCTCAAGAATAAAATCTATTACTTCTCCCTTATTCATACATTCAGCAATTCGAGTTATCATATTATTTCTATTTCGAGCACTATAATATTTACAATACTCATCCCAATGATACTTCATCATAAAGCTCTCAATCATATAAATAACACAGCTTCTCTCACAGCTTAATATGTTTTTGTAATTGTAATAATACTCATACAAGAATTCAAATTTATCTGAACTGCTGACAGTACAGTAGGTTGTCATTATATCTCTTCTTCTCATTATCTTTCCTTCTTTCAGAACATATGTTTGTTTATATAATAGCTCATTTATACTGAAATGAAAAGATAAAAATGCAGGACTATGTTCAATTCCAAACATAATCCTGCCTATAACATCTATACCCTCATCATCTATAATATTGTGCCTGCGCCTCAAACATCTTAGCATAAATTCCGTTTGGTATATGAACCAGCTTCTCATGATTACCGTACTCTGCAATTTTACCACCTGCAAAAACCGCAATCTTATCGCAGAACTTACAGCTTGATAATCTGTGAGAAATATAAAATGCGGTCTTTCCACCTACAAGGGTATGGAACTGCCTGTAGATTTCATATTCTGCAATAGGATCCAGGGCTGCAGTCGGTTCATCCAAAATAACCACCGGTGCCTTTTTATACAAAGCTCTTGCAATTGCCATCTTCTGTTGTTCTCCACCGGAAGGTTCAACTCCTTCTTCATCAAAGAACTTATAGATACAGGTTTCCTCTCCCTTTGGAAGTTTCTGAACAAAATCTTCCAGTTCAACCAATTTCCAAAGTTCAGATAACTCTGCATCATCGTTTTCTTTTAATGTTATGTTCTCTTTTACCGGTGCACAAAATAATTTGAAATCCTGAAAAACAGGAGCAAACTGACTCATATATTCTTTGTAATCATATTCCCTGATATCAATTCCATCAAGCAGTATGGACCCTTCCGTCGGATCATAAAGTCTGCACAACAGTTTAATAAAGGTGGTCTTTCCTGCACCATTTAATCCCACGATTGAAAGATGCTCACCCGGCTCGATTATGATATTAATATGATCTAATATCAATTTTTCAGTGCTCGGATACGCAAAGGAAACATCTTTAAATTCTATTCTGTGCTCACCATTCTTTACCTTTTTATCTCCTTTCGGTAAAGCTTCCGGATAGTTCATGAAGAGAACGTATTCATATGCGTAATTACATCTCTTCAATAAATCCATAACATTCCAAACCAGCCCTCCCAGGGTAGAATCCAATGCCTCTGCCGTGGAAATCATCTGTGTGAAGACGCCGACGGAGAACACCCTAAGAATTGCCAGCCTTCCAACGTAATAATAAGTAAAAATTGTTTTCATCAGTGCAATGGTTGCCGAAACCAAACTGCAAGCATAGTTTTTGTCAGCCTGCCACTTCCAGGCGTCAATACTTTCTTCAGTGTTTTTTTCCCAACGTGCTGTCATCATATCGGCAGCATCATATAACCGGATATCTTTGCCGTATCTGAAATCAACAATATTCCATCCAAAATAGCCAAACAAACGATTGGTTTTTGACAACCTTTTATATGCTTCCAGTTCATAGATATTTCGTTTTGAAAAAATATAACTTGTTATTCCAATATGTACTGCGATGACAAGAAGCAACCAGGGTGCATACATGGTAATCAAGGTGACAAAACCACCAATTTTTATTACGTTACCTATAAACTTAAATACCTGTTCCCCCACTCCATAAGCGCCACCGGAATACCATGTCATTCCGGTCTTTGCCTTTTCCAGCTGATCCAATGCTGCTTTATCTTCCGTAAGCTGAAAATCAAGCCCCATGGCTCTCTCCCCAAGAAGCATGGAAAAATAATTGTCCAATCTTTGCTGATACTTCTGCAGTGTCATATTACACCTTTCCACCAAAAGAAGAAGTACGCATTCACCAAGAATCAATATCGCTGCGTAGATAACCAGAGTTTTTACATTTCTTGTAGTACACAACTCATCCACTAGAAGCGGACTTATTATAATACCAAGGAACGGCTGCAAAATCTCAACTAATGTCTTGAATGCTTCCAGCCAGAAGAACGCCGGATATTTTTTACCTGCGGTGGAAAACAACACTTTTATAACCGGCCATATTATATTCATAGCTTTTTCTTTCTTATGATCAGCCATTGCTTTCCACCTCCTCGCCATCATTCTCCTGATAGTACTGTGCCTGAACATGGAACATATGTGCATAGGCGCCATCTTTTTCCATCAATTCATCATGAGAACCAAATTCTATCAAATTTCCTCCCTCAAACATCGCAACCTTATCACAAAATCTGGTGGATGCCAGCCGGTGTGAAATATACACCGCACTCTTATCCCCAATCATTCTGTCAAAGCTCTCATACAGATTCTGTTCTGCTATCGCATCTAAGGCAGATGTAGGTTCATCAAGCACTACAATGGGAGCATTCTTATAAAGTGCTCTTGCAAGTGCCAGTTTCTGCTTCTCACCTCCCGAAAAATCCACACCGTTTTCATCAACAATCTTCAATAAATAAGTTTTCATATCATCCGGCAACGAACAAATTTTATCTTCAAGTCCTGCTTCCCTTATGGCAGAAGCAACTTCTGTTTCATCGGTCATTTCCGGTATCTTCATGGAAACATTTTCTGCTATTGGGAACGCAAAAACTTCTATGTTCTGAAAAACAGGTGAAAATAATTTATAATAATCCTCCCTGCTATAGTTACGAATATCTACTCCATTCAGTGTAATATAACCCTCAGTCGGATCATAAAGACGGCATAACAGCTTAATAAAAGTTGTTTTTCCTGCCCCATTTAATCCAACTACTGCCAGCTTTTCTCCCGGATGGATTGTTATGTTCAAATGACTGACAGCATTCTTTGTTGCCGCTGCATAACGGTAGGATACATCATGAAACTCAATTTCATAGTTTTCCGCCTTCGGCAAAGGTCTTGTCTCAGCTTTATCCTCACTCACATCCATAAAAGAACGGAAATCGTCTACTTCCATAGAAACCCTTCTGTAATCCCCGAAGCGTTGTAAAAATGAAAGCAGATTCTCCGAAAAAGAAATTGCAAGAGCAAGAAACATCGTAAAACTACCAATAGACATTCCGTTTTTTAACACAGCAATAAATAAGGCTGCATAAATTAAAGACTTTCCCACTACATAAAGAAGTCTTACTACGATGGCATGCCAAAACCACATTTCCAGATGATAATCATTTAACTTCTCTCGTTTTACAAAAACAGCACGTTGCTTTGTCAAAAGAAACTCTTTCATGTCAAAAAGCCGAATATCTTTCGCATAATCAAAGTCCTGAGACACCCTCTCCACATAGTTCACTTCTCGATTTATCGGTGCAAGCTTGTTCCAATACTTAATCTTATCAAGCTTAATGATTCTCATAAAGTATAAATACTGAGCAACTGAAATGATTACCAAAGCAAAAATCAACTTCCAGTCCAGAACCACCACTGCAATTGAAGTAACAATAACAGTGAATAGGTTCTTACCGAGGGTTGTCATTAAGTTCATCATTCCTTCGACACCATTATTGTTTCCTCCGGTTGCACTGGAGGCTCTCTGATGAATGTCCAACACCTCCGGCTTTTCCAACAACTGGTAATTCATTCGCAGTGCCTTATCGATACGCTCCAAAATCATTTTCATGCGGATTTCAATAAATCGAAACCATGTCTTATTGTTTGAAGTAACATCACCAAAAGTAAGTACTGCAAATACAATTCCCGCAATCAAAAGAATATTAAATAATGCTTGCAAATTTTCTTCAATTGTTCCGCCGGCTTCCACAATATCAATGACATATTTTCCAAATATGCCCCAAAAATATGTCAGTATTGAACCACACACGATTCCCAATAACTTGTACCAAATCGCACTCGGACGATACTGCTTCTCTTTTTTCAAAATATAAAGAGTGTTGCTAAGAACTCCAAAATCCTTGTGTAAAGGATTATCTTTACTCTCATGAAACTCTGCCATATACTCAGCCTCCCCCATCTTCATTAAAAGCAAAATCCTGTTCAATTTTACCACATAACCTCCATTTTGGAAACTACAAAACTGCCATTTTGGATAAAATACTCCTATATTATGAGGAGATGATTTAATGGCTGAACGCATCAATCAACATAACAATCCAATTGTTGGCGCCAATATAAAACGTCTTCGAACGGAACAAAATTTAAGGGCAATTGATGTAATTGCAAAACTCAATTTACTTGGAATTGATATCTCAACCGGTACTTTTTGTAAAATAGAATCCGGACTGAATAATCCATCTGTTAATCTACTAATGAAACTTACTGAGATTTATCAGTGTGATTATAATGAATTTTTCAAAACAAACTAAAGCTCCTGTTAAAGATAAATTTATCTTTATCGGAGCTTTTTATTTGCCCATACGATATATGAACTAAACCATTTTATAAGCCTTAAAAGCCTCCATAATGGCCTCTTCCTTATCCTTCGGACACTGTGGCTGTCTTGCGTCCGCCGACTTAGGCAAATTAAAGTTCTCTGCCAGTTCAATACCACATTTTCTCTTTACCTGAGCAATATAAAGACTTGAAACCTTCATCCCATCATTATGCTCTGCAACATACTTCTTGATCTTCTCATAGGTTGCCTTTGTTTCAGCAGAAGTCCCCCCTAATTCAGCTACATCTACATCCACATCAATATAATCATCCGGTTTCTGGCGGAGTTGGGAAAGAAGAACAACCGTCTCACAATGCACCGTCATTCCGAACTGGTCCACGCCCCTTACCTTCTTCACCTCATATCCGCCCTCGCTCAGAATCTTTAAATCCCTTGCCAGAGTAGCGGAATCACAGCTTACATACACGATACGCTCGGGCTGCATTTTAAGCATGGTAGAGAGGCAGGCCTCATCGCAACCCTTTCTGGGCGGGTCTACTACGATGACACCCGGGTGAAGCATGGTGTCCTCCCCACCCTTCTCATAAAACTCCGGCAACACTTCCTCGGCTTTGCCCACAAAAAATGTTGCATTATCAATATTGTTACGCTTTGCGTTTTCTCTTGCGTCTTCAATTGCCTGGGGGACAATCTCCACACCGTAAACCTGTCCGGCTTTCTTCGCCAAAAACAGAGAGATGGTACCGATACCGCAGTACAAATCCCAGACAGTCTCCTGTCCTGTCAGACCGGCATATTCCAGAGCCAGGCTGTAAAGCTTCTCGGTCTGCACCGGGTTTACCTGATAGAAGGACAAGGGCGAAATCTTAAACACCAGTTCATCACCGGTAAAGGGATAGCCCTCCTTTTGCATATCACGCACATGAATGGTATCGGAAATAGTGGGCTCACCCCACAAGGTATGGATTTCCTTTCCCATAATGACATTGGTCTTTTCGGTGTTGATACTAACTGACACACTTGTCATTCCATCCACCTTAGCCAGGCGCTCAAGCAACCGACTCTGTGCGGGAAGAAATTCTCCCATGGTGCTGCCTTTCGCACCGCTTACACTGCCATTGCCGACATTCCTTGCCTTGTCCACACGTGACACTCTTGTCACTTTCTGGTTGATCACCAGACATACCATCAGTTCCCCGCTGGTAAAGCCTTTGCGAATCAGCACATGGCGGACAAGACCCTGTCCGGTAGCTTCGTCATAGGCAGTGACACCACTCTGCTTCATATAATCCAGAATAATCTCTAAAATCTCTTTATTCTCCGGCACGCCCAGATGACATTCGGTGTTGGCTATAATGTCATGGGTTCTGCCTGCATAGAAACCGGTTATAATTTCACCATTTTTATCAGTTCCCACCGGGTACTGTGCTTTATTGCGGTAGTAGAATGGTTCCTCCATACTCACAATGGGCTCCATACGTTCATCCACATACTCAGGGGCAAAGCCTCCGATACGAATAAGGTTATTGCGGATTTTCTGCTGCTTGAATTCCAGCTGCTTTTCGTAGGAAAGGCTTTGAAGCTGGCAGCCTCCGCACTGTCTGTAAAAGGTGCATTTGGGAGTAACGCGAAAAGGAGAAGGCTCAAGTACCTTCTCCAGACGCGCATAGGCGTAATTCTTCTTAGGCTTTAGGATTTTGGCCTCCACCAAATCTCCCACTACGGCATCCTTTACAAAGAGGGTGAAGCCGTCAATCTTGCCGATGCCCTCTCCCTCCGTGCCAATGTCCTCTATTTTTACCGTCACATAATCGTTCTTTTTATATTCCATGGCAGAAAACTCCTGAATGTCCACATTTGTCCGCTTGTCGGCAAGTCTTCTCTGACAGACTAATCTATCTTTGATGCACGAAGATTAGACTCAAACAATCTGTTATAGCCAAACCAGCCTGTTACCTCGCTATTGTTGTCCAGAATCTCCTTGAACGTCTCCATCTTGGCATCGGTATCGTCCGCATAATTTAACGCCACTGCCTCAATAATGGCAGGAATCTTGGGGGAGCCGTACTCGTACTTGCCGTGATGGGCCAGAATGCAATGCTGCACCTGCGTTAACAGTGCCTTGGGGAAATCCGCAATACCCGCTGCCTTATCAGCCACCATCTGAGCGCCCATTACGATATGTCCCAGCATCTGCCCTTCATCCGTATAATCGTTCTCGGGGAATGCGGAAAGCTCCCTTGTCTTACCGATATCATGGCAGATTGCTGCGGTCAAAAGCAAATCCCTCTTAAGCACAGGGTACGCGGTGCAGTAGTAGTCACAAAGCTTTGCCACGCTCAAAGTATGCTCCAAAAGTCCGCCTACAAAACCGTGATGCACGGCTTTTGCGGCTGAGGATTTGCGGAATGCTTTTGAAAATGCCTCATCCTTCACAAAAAATGCTTCCAAAAGCTGCTTGTAATATGTATTCTGAATGCTCTTAATCAGTGAAAGAAGCTCCTGATACATGGTGTCGATATCCTTGGAGCTTACCGGCAGATAATCTGCGGGATTGTACTCGCCCTCGCGGCATACGCGGATGCGCTTTACATTGACCTGAAGTGCTCCCTGAAAGTTTGTCACTTCACCGTAAACCTCAATATAATCCAAAGTATCAAAGTCATCAATTCCGGGATTGTTGGGCTCCCAAACCTTTGCATCCATGGTGCCTGTCTTATCCTGCAAAATCACATTCTCATAAGGCTTACCGTTTTTGGTCACCGCAGACTGTCTGTGTTTACAAAGATATATGTCAAACACTCTGTCGCCTTCCTTTAAATCACGAACATATTTCATAATGCTTTCCTCCTACTATAGCTCCCCTATTGTAATTTCAATATCCATTGATTTATATTCATTCTGCACCTGACGCATAACAAGCAGGGAAATTTCACTGCCTGCATCCAGTTGCAAGAGCACAGATGTGTATTCGTCAAAGCTCATGATGGAACGGTTGTCTATTTTGGTGATAATATCACCCTTTTGTATACCTGCATGCATGGCGGGAGAATCAATGTCTATCTCATTTACATATGCTCCATAGGGTACATTCAGTTCATCATGTGCCTGTCTTGTAACATTAATCCCGCTTATACCAAGATATGGAAGCTTCTCCCCGTTGGATATTTTCTCAATTCTTTTTTTCAGACTTGAGATGCCGTAAGCCGTTATCATTTTCTCCATATCATAAGACTTACGATAGTTTGTAATGATACCAAGCAGTTCTCCATTTAAGTTAAATAACATACCGTTTGCATTTCTGCTTCCCACAATGTCCGTCTGCAATAGCTTGATATTGGCATCCATGGATTGCATATAACTGCTGCTGGAGGATATCATACCATAACCAAGGGAGTCACTGACACCCAAAGGGCTACCCACTGCCACCACCGGTGTTCCGGACATATTGTTCAGATTGGTAGAGCCAAGCGGTGCTATTTTTAGTACTGAATTTAAGTATTCCGTACTGATATTTTCCATGCTTGCCGCAAACACTGCCAACTCGGTTACCGGGTCAGTATCCATCAGCCGCAAACTCAACTGTGTTCCTCCGTAAAAAGTACCTGTCAGCCTGTCTGCATCCTTCAAAGGTTTATAGTCAGCTACTACCAAAAGCTCTTTTCCGTTGTTGGCAATCAATGCGCCCACCGATGTCTTGGTACTCTCCTGCACATTGTTAAACCAATCCACATTGGAGGTGATTCCCGTAATGGTCACCATGGATGGCTTCAGTTCATCCACATAATCCGTCATGGCCTCATACATCTGGCGGTAATTCTTTAAATCAAATTTTACACCGGAGAGCATCGCCTCAATCTGCTCTTTTTCCATTGTAACAGTTCCCTGATCGGGTTGTACATCCTGTTCCTGATGAATACTGTCCTCCAGCATGTCCGCTGGAGACATTTCCTCCCTATCCTCCGGGAAAACCACCATCTGAGGTGCCTCCTCAGGATGAAGCCAATTGCTAAGGACGGGCTCCAAAACCAAAAAGGTAAAACAGGCAATTAGTCCGAAGATAACTGCCATAGAAGCAGTCAACAAGGTACGCCTCAACAACTTCTTCTTGTTGATGGGGCGTTCCTTGATTTTTTCTATCATAAAATCGCTTTGCTTTTGAGGTTCCAATTCTGACATCCGACAGCCTCCTTGTTGCTATTAAGTATATCGGATTATGGTTAAAATGTAAAGTAGAAGGGTGTTATTGTGGCATTCCCGGTCTGCCCGATGGCATCTCTCCGCGAGGCATCTGCGGCATTCCCTCCGGCATTTCACCTTGTGGCCGCTCCCCTCCTGGGAAATCACGGCCTCCGCCAAAATCTCCCTTGTCACGACCCCCTCCGAAGCCACCCATGCCGCGGTCTCCCCCGAAACCGCCCATTCCGCTTCCGTAAAGGAGTTCAGACATGGTTATTTTCTTGTTTTCATCACCCATTGTAAGAGTGTAGGAAGCTCCTACCTTTATTTCCGGACAGCTAACCACAACGCTGCTGTACCGTCCCATAGATTCAAAACTGACAAGTACCGTTCCTTCGCTGTCCTTTAATTCCACTATACTACCGCTTTGTTGGGTTTTTGTGCTATTTACAAGCATGGAGCCCTGCGTCGAGCTGCTTCCGAAATTCATCGCCATTCCGCTTGCACCCAGCGCCACAAAGGTACCTCCTGAAATATAGGCTTCACTTGCATAATCCAGCGCACCGTTTCCACTGTTCTCCGGTCCGGAAATATAGGTTTCGCTACCGGTTACATAAAGTGCTCCATTGGAGTCCACACCGTCACCGCCTGCCTTTACGGTAAGCTTTCCACCTGAAATCAGAATAAAGATATCCGAATCACCTGACACCCCTTCTGCTCCCGGTCTTCCCATACCGAAGCCGAAGCTGTCACCACTACCGTCCGTAGCGTTTAAGCCGTCATCCCCGGCAACAACGGAAATTGTACCGCCGGTAATTTCGATGGTTTTTCCCTCGATTCCTTCATAACTGTTTGTAATCTGTAAATTGCCATCAGCGATTACTACCTGAGTCTCACCGTGTATGCCATCGTCCTTGACATCCATAGTCAGACTGCCTCCTGCAATATAGACAAAGCCCTTGTCTTCCTCTTCCTCATTTCCTGCATTAATGCCATCCTTGCCTGCAGTAATCCGTATTTCACCGCCCCCAATGCGCACACTGTCCTTACCGGATAAACCATGCCCTGCCGCCGAAATCCCGATATTACCTCCTGTGATTACCAGATCATCCTTCGCTACAATACCATGCCCGCTTTCTGAGGAAATCTGTAAACTTCCTCCGCCATTCAGGGTCAAATCCTCCTTAGAGAAAATGGCTCCGTCAATATTGTTATCGTCAATCGCAACAAATTCACCGGTGTTTGTCAGACTGTTTTCACTGCCTGCCGCCGTGGTGATAAATACCTTATCCGCCTGTCTGACATAAATGGCCGAACAGGTGTCACTTACAATATGTGCACCATCCAGAATCAGCTGTACCTTCTCAGTCTTATCGACATCCACTATAACCGTTCCATTTAGAAGATTACCGGAAAGAATATAGCAACCCTCCTTTGTTATGGTTAGGGTACTGCCTTCTATTTTCACACTTGCCGCAGTGCTTTCCCCTCCATTTTCCTGCAGGACAATTTTTTCACACGAGTCAGGATCGTACTCTGTTTCCTTATCCCTGTCCGTAAACATATCACTAATATCGAGGGTAGTCACCACACCTACGGTCTCTGTCAGTTTGCTAATATCTTCCGCTTTAATCTGAGTCCGAAGTTCGTCCGGCTTACCCGGCTGATTTTCCACATCTGCCTGCTGACCGCAGCCGGTAAGCAGCAAACTTATCATCAATATACTCAATACCTTTTTCATCTTTTCATTCATCCCTTTCACTCTTTCTTAACTCACCTGACTCCTACAGCTCCATGGATACGGTTTCTCTTTTGGAAAGAGATATCTCCAGATTCCCGTTGCGGCAACGGAGCTTGTCTATAAATTCCTTTTCCAGAGCCACGTCCTTAAGCACCACATGATAGGTCAACTTAAAAAGACTTCCCATGTTGGTGGTTTTTACCATTTCAAGCTCTGCCTTTTGTGTATATTTACTCATTACCTCGTCAAACACCCCATTGTAATCCAGATTTTCCGGAATAACAATCTGTAAGGTTTTGTCCGATTGCATACTGTTTTTGCTGCCAATACCCAGTCTGGTGTATAAAATCATAAAGGCACTTAAAATAACCGCAAACAAAACGCCGAATGCCAAATATCCCATACCTGTAATCAATCCTGCTGCCATTGCCAAAAAGATTGCACAGATTTCCTTTGCCGTACCCGGTACGGAACGGAATCTTACCAGACTAAAAGCTCCTGCCACTGCCACACCGGCGCCCACATTTCCGTTTACCATCATAATCACCACACATACCACAGCAGGGATTAATGCCAATGTGAGAATAAAACTCTGTGTATACCTGTTTTTGTAAGTATATACCGCGGCCAGAAATACGCCGATTATCAGCGAAACTCCTATACACAGCAGAAAATCTCCCACTCCGATAACGCTTGTCAGGCTTGTATCAAAAACTCCTTGAAATAATGTATTCATCCTTTTACTCCTTTTCTATAATTATTTTCCTGTAAAGGCTATGCGATAAAGCTTGCTGCCTCCCCATCTCTTTTTTGCAAATAGGCCTGGCCGTATTTGGAGAAGGAGGTCTTATAAATTCCTTCCTCGGACAACAGACCGGAAAGCCACAACGGCATGGCATTTGCAACCTTTATCTCCATAAGTACCATATCCTTGTCCAAAATAGGGGTTCCGTAGGGTCTGGAACAAAGGGAGATATCCTCATCCTGCCACAGAATATTTTCATCAAATGTAATTCTTAAATCCTCGTCATCCCTGCCATAAAAGGCTTCGCGCTCGTAGGACAAAAATACCGCCGGCTTAAGCTCCTTGTAAAACGCTAAAAAGTAGTCCAACTCCTCTGTAATCTGATTTTGTACGGGAAGTGGCACATGGTGATTCAAATAAGCCTCCGCCCTGCTTTGCTTCACACTGACTCTCCTTTTATAGACTACTCCCTTGTATTTCTTCTTAAGCTCTACAAACACTTCCTTTTCCGGCGTTGCCGTACCATAGCTTCTCACTCGAAGCTTTTCCTTATAGACAGGCTTTTCCAGGGAACGGCGTATGAGCAGACTGTCCGTTGTGTCATAATATACATTGCAAATAGTACTCCTGCCAAATGCATCCTCCTGCATGTAAGCTGCCATGGCATTAAGCAATATGCTTTTTTGCTTTTGGGTAATCAGATATTTTAATTCGTATCGTTTAAAAAAATAAGGATTCAGCATAGTTCTCCTCCGTTCATGAGACTATGCTAAATCCTCAACCTAAAATGAACCTTAAAATCACAAAAAGTTCACAATAAACTCTATAGACCTCCCGTCTGTGCTTCTTGCACTGATTTTTCCCTTATGCGCTTCCACAATGGATTTTGCAATGGATAAACCGATACCGGAACCGCCTGTCCCGGAATTGCGTGAGCTGTCCAAGCGGTAAAAACGCTCAAACAACCTATCTAAATTGCCTTTTTGAATTTCCTCTACGGAATTCCATACGGAAAGCTCGGAATGCTTACCCCGCTTTTTCAGTGTTACTTTTATTTGACCTGATTTGTCCGAATACTTTAGCGCATTGTCAAGCAACAGGGAAACAAGCTGCCTGATTGCAGCCTCATCACCGCACAGGTTTACTTCCTCCTCTATCTGAAGGGTCATGGTCTTTTCCTGTCTTGCAGCTACAGGGACATAAAGCTCTGCTGTTTCCGATACTGCCTCGGACAGGTCAAAGCGCGTTACTTCCTGTAGTGTGTTGTCTTCGTCCATACGATTAAGTGTCACCATCTGTTCCACCAGCTTATTCATGCGACCAATCTGCTTTTGAATGCTTTCTGTCCATGCATTTTCTCCAGTCTCCAGCTCCAGCACCTCCACATTTGCAGATATGATGGTAAGGGGGGTCTTCAATTCATGGCTGGCATCCGTTATAAACCGCTTCTGTTTTTCATAGCTTTCCGCAACCGGACGGAATACCTTTTTCGTGAAAATTACTACCAGAACAAATACCGCAAACAATCCGACTACCGACACTGAAATACTGGTAACCAAAAGGGTCTGAAAGGCCCTCTGCTCTCTTTCAAAATGATCGTTTGGAAGCGGTGGCTGCTTTCCCTTGTTGTCCTCACGGAAGGGCTCTTCAGGACGCGGTCCACCCTCAACAAATCTGTCTGCATTTTCTTTAAGAATTTCCTCCATGACTTCTGCCCGATTTACCATATTTCTATAGCTTATTACATTCAGTGTTCCCACGATAATGGCAAGTACCGCCAAAATGGAACACATTGCCACCAATATAAAGTTTCTGCGAAGTCGTGTAAACATCTTTCACCTACCTTAACCTGCTACTTCCCAATTCCATGGAATAGCCCTGATTTCTCACCGCTTTTATCTCCACATCCGCTCCTATATTTGCGAGCTTTTTGCGCAAATAGGATATATATACCCAGACTACGCTGATTTCCGTATCACTGTCATAGCCCCAGATTTTTTCCATAAAACGTTCTGTAGAAATAATCTGTCCCGGATTCATCAGAAGCATTTCCAGCATCTGAAATTCCTTGTTTGCAAGACGAATCGTATTTTCACCGAAGCCCAGCTCAAAGGTAGTGCGATTTAAGGTAATGCCACCCCAGGTAAGTATATTATCCACAAACTCTGACTGTCTTCTGGTCATGGCGCGGATACGTGCCAAAAGCTCCTTCATGGCAAAGGGCTTTCCCAAATAATCATCTGCTCCGCTGTCCAATCCAAGCACCCTGTCATCCACTGTTGTCTTTGCCGTCAGCATAAGCACGGGCACGCGCATACCTTTTGCCCTCATGGCTTTTAACACACTGATTCCGTCAAGCTTGGGCATCATAATATCCAGGATCACGCCGTCATATTCCTGCCCCTCCAAATATGCTAAAGCAGCCTCCCCGTCATATACTGCGTCTACAGAATAATGATTGTGCCTTAACACCGCAACCAATGCTTCTGACAAATCTACTTCATCCTCTGCCAATAAAAGTCGCATCCTCTACCTCCTTATCACTAATTTAAGCATAATGATATTTTTTACGTTTCGCAACTAAAAAGATAAAGGAAATAATAAAAGCAAATATCTCTGCAGCCGCTATTGCCCACCAGATACCCTCAATATCAAACAACATAGGTAACAGCAAAACCGAAAGCATCTGGAATACCAGAGTTCTCAAAAAAGAAATCACCGCAGAAACCCCTCCGTTGTTTAATGCTGTAAAAAAGGAGGACACAAATATATTTAAGCCTGCCAGCAGGAAGGAATAGGCAAATATTTTAAATGCGTGTGTTGTCATCTCAAACAGCTCCGGGTCATAGCCTACAAATATTCCTGCAAGCACCGGTGCCAGCACCTTTGCCAATATCATCAGTGAAACGCCGGTAATACTCATCAGATACACACTCTTGCGCAGCATGCTCTTTAACTCCTCACGGTTACCTGCGCCGTAATGATAACCCACAATAGGAGCACTGCCGATAGCATAGCCGATAAAGATGGCAATAAAAATAAACTGCACATACATAAGTACTCCGTATGCCGCAACACCGTTTTCTCCCGCATATTTTAGTAGCTGGAAATTATAGAGCATACCCACAAGCGAACCGGAGATATTACTCATAAGCTCGGATGAACCGTTGGTACATGCCTTTAATATTGCCCTGCCCTCCAGCTTGGTCTTCGTTATCCTTAACAGACTGCTGTTTTTGCGCAGGAAATAGAATAGCGGTAATACACCGCCCACACACTGGCTGATTCCTGTAGCGATGGCTGCTCCCGCAACACCCCAATGAAGTCCTGCAATAAGCACTGCATCCAGCACCATATTGGTCACGCCTGCTGCCACCGTAAAGAACAGTCCCAGCTTGGGTTTCTCCGCCGTTATGAGGAAGCTCTGAAACACATTTTGCAACATAAAGGATGGCATGAATAACAAATTGATTCTGCCGTAAACCACACAGTCCTCCAGCATTCCTTCCGTGGCACCAAGAAATACGGAAATGGGGCGGATAAAAATGACTCCGATAACCGTAAGTACGGCTCCCACCAGAAGCGTAAACAGAATCATCATGGTAAAGTATCGGTTTGCAACTTCCCTCTTGCCCTCACCCAAGGTCTTTGCCACCAGCGCATTGCCTCCGGTACCAATCATAAAGCCCACTCCGCCCATTATCATGAGAAAGGGCATAATCAGATTGATGGCTGCAAAGGGGGTCTTTCCCACAAAGTTAGACACAAACAAACCGTCCACCACACCATAGATTGAGGTAAAAATCATCATCATGATGGAGGGTAGGACAAAGCGGATGAGTTTTTTGTAGGTAAAATGATCTGATAACTGTATTTGCATGAAGTAGTCTCCTTAAATTTCCATAAATAAACGTCGGACAAGAATATAGCACACTTTATTTACTTGCGCAAGCCTTCCGATTGCATTCCTACCATTATTTGTGGTAATATAGGAACATGGGGCATTTCTGCTACTGCACCCATGATCAGCAGCACAACGCAGTGAACAATCTCACCACTGCACATTTCGTAATTTAGGAGAGATTACCATGAATCAAAAGGTATTAAAAACATTAGAATATAACAAAATTATACAGCTCTTAATTGAGAAAGCAGATTCCGCACCAGGCAAGAAGCTGTGCGAGGAGCTTGTGCCTTCTGTGGATTTAGAGGAAATCCGCCAGGCACAGTCCGAGACGAAGGATGCCCTGACCCGTCTGTTTAAGGTGGGTTCCACCTCCTTTGGAAGCAACAGCGACCTGGGCTTTTCCATCCGATCTCTGGAAATCGGCAGCACATTGTCTACCTCAGAGCTTTTAAAAATTGCAAAGCTCTTGGACAATGTAAGCCGCATCAAGACTTACGGCAAGAAGGATAGGGAGGATACTCCCGACGACAGTCTGGACCCTTATTTTGAACAGCTCACTCCTCTGACCCAGCTTGCAAACGAAATCAACCGTTGCATTCTTTCCGAGGAGGAGATTGCAGATGATGCAAGCCCCAAGCTTAAGAGTATCCGACGCAATCAACAGCTGACCAATGAAAAGATACACAATCAGCTAAATTCCATGCTCACCGGCTCCTACCGCAACTATTTACAGGATGCAGTGATTACCATGCGCAACAACCGCTATTGTATCCCTGTTAAGTCCGAGTACAAGGGGCAGGTAAACGGCATGGTGCACGACCAGTCCGCCACCGGCTCTACTTTCTTTATTGAGCCTGCTGCCGTTGTAAGCCTGAACAATCAGTTAAAAGAGCTGGAGCTGGAAGAGCAGAAGGAAATCGAAGTCATTCTTGCCACCTTAAGCGGTCAGGCCGGGGAGCACACGGAGGAGCTTGCCACCAATCAGAAGATTATGACTCTTCTTGACTTTATTTTTGCCAAGGCAAAGCTTGCTCTGGACCAGAATGCTACGGAGCCTATTTTTAACGAGGACCACTATATTCATATCCGCAAGGGACGCCACCCGCTCCTTGACAAAAAGAAGGTGGTACCCATAGATATTCATCTGGGAAAGGATTTTGACCTGTTAATCATCACAGGACCCAACACCGGCGGTAAGACGGTTTCCTTGAAAACCGTGGGACTGTTTACCCTGATGGGTCAGGCTGGTCTGCACATTCCGGCATTGGACCGCTCCGAGCTTTCCATTTTTACGGAGGTGTATGCGGATATCGGTGATGAGCAGAGCATTGAGCAGAGCTTATCCACCTTCTCCTCACACATGACGAGTATTGTCCACATTTTACAGCATGCGGATGAGAATTCCCTATGTCTGTTTGATGAGCTGGGCGCGGGAACCGACCCCACGGAGGGTGCCGCACTTGCCATTTCTATTTTGAATCACCTCCATGACAGAGGTATCCGCACCATGGCAACCACTCACTACAGTGAGTTGAAAATCTATGCACTTTCCACAAGCTTCGTGGAGAATGCCTGCTGTGAGTTCAGCGTGGAGACCCTGCAGCCCACCTACAGACTGCTTATCGGTATCCCCGGCAAGAGTAATGCTTTTGCAATTTCTTCCAAGCTTGGACTTCCCGATGAAATTATTGATGCTGCAAAGGAACAAATCAGCAAGGAAGACAAAAACTTTGAGGATGTTATTGCAGATTTGGAGACAAGCCGTGTTACCATTGAAAGAGAACAGCAGGAAATTGCCAAATACAAAGAAGAAATCCGTACTCTCAAGGAGCAGCTGAAGCAAAAGAACGAAAAAATAGATCAGGCGAAGGATCGCATCTTGCGGGAAGCTAACGAGAAGGCGAGAAGTATTTTGCAGGAAGCAAAAGAGGTTGCCGATGAGACCATCCGCGACTTCAACAAGCTGGGCGCAGGCTCCGATATCAAGGATTTGGAGAAAAAACGCCAGAAGGTACGTGACAAAATCAAGGAAAAGAATGATCGCCTTTCTCTGGGACCGTCTGATAAAAAGCCTCAAAACAAGGCTCTTGATCCCAAGAAGCTTAAAAAAGGTGATTCCGTAAAGATACTTTCCATGGGATTAACCGGTACCGTAAACACTCTGCCTGATGCAAAGGGCAACCTCTTTGTACAGTGCGGCATCATGCGCACCCAGACCAATATCAAGGATTTGGCACTGGTACAGGAGGCTACCATCAGCGCTCCCACGCTGCAGCGCTCAAGTACCGGCAAGATTAAGATGTCCAAATCCATGTCTGTTTCCACAGAGATTAATCTTCTTGGCAAGACAGTGGATGAGGCTATTGCCACCCTGGATAAATATCTGGATGATGCCTATATCGCACACCTTCCCAGTGTACGTGTGGTACACGGCAAGGGTACCGGAGCACTCAGAAGTGCCGTTCATTCTCACTTGAAACGACTGAAATATGTAAAAGAATACCGCCTTGGCGAATACGGCGAAGGCGATGCAGGTGTTACAATTGTAACCTTTAAATAACTGTTGCAGGGCAGGCTTTAACCTGCAACCATACATAAAACACTTACAGGAGGCTGACATGGTAAGCAAACAGAAAATACTCATTGTAGACGACGACAACAATATTGCAGAATTGATTTCCCTTTATCTGACTAAGGAATGCTACGACACCATTATCGTAAATGACGGGGAATCCGTTATGCCCGCCATGGAGGTCCAGGAACCCAACCTGATTCTTTTGGACATCATGCTCCCCGGCATGGACGGCTATCAGGTCTGCCGCGAGGTACGTGCCAAATATTCCGTCCCCATTATTATGCTCTCCGCCAAAGGCGAAGTCTTTGACAAGGTGCTTGGACTTGAGCTGGGTGCAGATGACTATATTGAGAAGCCCTTTGACTCCAAGGAGCTGGTTGCAAGGGTAAAAGCAGTATTACGTCGCTACAAACCGGCAGCGGCCACTACGGAAGCCTCCAACGATAAATCTGTAGAGTACACGGATTTGACTATCAATTTGACCAACTACTCCGTAGTTTATTTGGGACAAACCGTGGATATGCCTCCCAAGGAACTGGAGCTTTTGTATTTTCTTGCTTCCTCTCCCAACCATGTATTTACCAGAGAGCAGCTTTTGGACCAGATTTGGGGCTACGAATACATAGGCGACACCCGTACCGTAGATGTTCACATCAAGCGCTTGCGTGAGAAAATCAAAGATCGCGCCAACTGGAAAATTGCCACTATCTGGGGCATCGGTTACAAATTTGAAGTCCGCAGTGACAATGCGTGAATGTGAGGCGCCATGAAAAAAACTCTCTATCTGAAATTCATACTGGCATATTTCATATTTGGCGTATTCGGCTTTATTATCGTTGCCACCCTTATTCCCGGCATGACCAAGGACCATTTGGTAAGGGAGAAGGCAGAAAGCCTCTACGCCGAAGCAAGTGCCATTGCAAATACCTACGCAAGCGGTCTGTATACCAGTGAGACCAGTTTGGAGACCGTAAAAGCACAGATGGATACTCTGGCAATTTATCAGGATTCGGTAATCCGCGTTATCAATCCTTCCGGTCTGGTGGTACTGGATACCAGCACTGAACTGAACGTGGAAGAATCAGTCATTATTGAAGGCTTTGACCCGACAAGTACGGGAGGAGCATACTATACCGTTGGCGATTTTTTCGGCACCTTTGACACTGCCGTGCTCACCACATTTGCTCCCATTACCTCCAATTACATGGTTAAGGGATATGTGGTTATCCACTGTCCCATGACGAGTATTCAGGAATCCTGCGACAGCCTGCAGCGAATTTCCTACATTACGTTAATCGTGCTGTTAATGCTGTCCCTCATTATCCTAATCTTCTTTACGGATATGGTGTATGTTCCCCTGAAAAAAATCACCTATGCCACGGAGCAGTACGCCTCCGGCAATATGCACTACGAATTTCAGGTGGACAGTGATGATGAAATAGGATACCTCGCAGCCTGTCTGAACTATATGGCCAGTGAAATTGCCGGTGCTGAGGACAACCAGAAGAAGTTTGTGGCAAACGTTTCCCACGACTTCCGCTCTCCTTTAACCTCCATCCGCGGTTATCTGGAGGCTATGCTGGACGGCACCATCCCACCGGAAATGTATGAAAAGTATTTAAATATCGTACTAAATGAAACCGACCGCTTGAAGAAGCTTACGGACAGCCTTTTGATGCTGAATAACTTAAACACCAAGGGGATTTTCCTTGACCGTGCCGAATTCGATATCAATCAGGTCATCCGCAACACGGCGGCGTCCTTTGAGGGAACCTGTCGTGCCAAAAACATTTCTATTGAATTGGTGCTTACCGGTGATGTGATGTATGTGGATGCGGATATGGGTAAAATTCAGCAGGTGCTGTACAACCTGACGGACAATGCCATCAAGTTCAGCCATCACAACTCTGTAATACGGTTGGAAACCGCAGAAAAGAAAAACAAGCTGTTTGTCTCCGTAAAGGACACCGGAATCGGTATCCCCAAGGAGGATTTGAAGCTGATTTGGGACCGTTTTTATAAGTCCGACTCCTCCCGAGGTAAGGACAAAAAGGGCACCGGTCTGGGCCTTTCCATTGTAAAAGAAATCATCAATGCCCACGGCGAGCATATCAACGTAATCAGTACCCAGGACGAGGGCAGCGAATTTATCTTTTCCCTGGCTCTATCCAAAAAAAATGACGAGGAAGAGTAACTCTTCTTCGTCATTTTTAAATGAAAGCCATGCAGATTAACACGTTCTCCACGTGACACCTGTGTCACATTGTTTCTTGTTATCCCTTCAGCAGCCTGTTTACCTTCTTCATGGCACCCTTAATAGGATAGTGCAACACCAGCATCAGCACAAAGTTGCCCACGCAGTGCAGTAAATCATAAGGGATTCCTGCAATCCACCAGGTAAAGCCGGCGTACAGTCCGCTCACAAGCCCCCCGTCTACCGCACCGATAACCACATAGGGAATGGCACATAAGAAGCCAAAAAACAAGCCGAAAATAGCAGACAATATACTCCAAAACCACACCGATTCCTGTTTTCTGAATATCCATGCAATCATCGCCAAAAGGGGCCATGCGTACAAATACATCACCCACCAAATCTGCATACCGAATATACAGCCCTCTATCAGGATGAACACCGGTATTACAAATATGATTTTTCTTCCAAAGAACAGGGTAAACATAATAATCCAAAAGGTGGTAAGCTCAATATTGGGCAACCCCATGAGCGCTACCTTGCACACCTCTATCACAGCAACCATCATGCCGATAAGCGCAATGTCTAAGGTTGTTGTTTTCAATTTTCCTGAATTTTTCATAATAGTTCCACTCTTTCTGACTGCCTATTGTAACTATATCCTAAAACTCAGATACGGTATACTCAATACGGAATGCTTCCCCGTCGTATATCGGTTGCTCACTAATGCCAAACTGACCGTAGTCATCATTTACGTAAAGTGCCCAATAGGACTGATTTACGTTCCAGTCTGCAGTTACACCGTTTACCGTCATCAGCATACCGGTTCCGTCACATTCAAAGGTAAGGCCCTCTGCCTCTTCCATTGCCTGCTTCAAATACTCTGCATCCGTCTTTACCTCATAAGTGTTAGATTCCTTGGCATCATTTACCACCACAATGGTGATTGCCTTGCTTCCCTCTGCGGGCTTGGGACGGAAAGCAATGAAAAGTCCTACGAAGATTGCGATTAAAGCAACCAGGGCTACGATTCCGCCTATGATTTTTTTGTTTAGTTTTTTGTTTTCTGTCATGTTGTTTTCCTTCTTTCTTTCGCGTTGTTGAAGGGGAATAATTACGTGTGGTTTAGATAAGGTATGTCGTTAAACGGAATCTATGCGTTGTCACAAGGGTACCCCATATGACAGGCACGCTCCCGCTACGGTTCGCAGCGCAACGGTACTAAGCTCGAAGCCGCAAGATTTGCGGCTAATACCTCGCTAAGTGCCGGCGTGCTCACAGTGCACTGTCGTTATGGGGTACCCATGCTCCGACGCAGAGATTCCTCATAACGGTGTATACACAAAAACTTCACATAATTATCTCCATAAGATTCAGCATAAAGAGGAACAAAAAAACCTTTTATCATGAGGATAAAAGGTCTGTGTACAACAAAAGAAATGTGGAGGGTTTTATCCACATTTTCATATGTACCAACCATTTTACTCGTGGTCTTACAGTACCGATACAGGCAGGTCTTCTGACTTGGATATCATCACCCTATTTCGTCTTCTCAAAGCAGGGGGCAGTCTCCCTTTCTTCAATGACATTACCGCAGCTTTCAAAGTTTTCCTGCCGTGGCATATACACAGCAGCTTACAAAGCTTGCGGGAAATAAGGCTCCTTCCTTACAGCGACGAGTTCGTGCAGGACTTACACCTGCTTCCCTTTTCACCCAGTCAGAACTCAATAAGTCTACTGGGCACCTGTAACGTTTCTTATTCTTTTATGCAAGGGCAAGTGTAGCATATATTGAGTAAAAAAGCAAGCCGGCGGTTTTAGTCGCCGGCAACTGCCGCCTTGGTAACGCTTGTAACAGGGGGTACATTATAGCTTATCCCAAGTTGGCTCATGGGCACCAAAGAGCATTTCTCTTTCCCCAGACCCTCCCTTTCCCCATAACGAGGGTCTGAGGTGTGTGTTCTTTTACTGAGACCCATGAAAGGTGTTTTTCCGCCTATTTTAAGGCAAAATCGTCTATCTGTGGGTCTGGGAGCGAAATTTTCCTGTATAGGCCCATCTCTACTTTCAAAAATTCTCCTTTCCTAACTGACCCACAAGAAAAAGAACCGCTTTAACTGCGGTTCCCAATTCAAAAGCTCTATATCTCACTCAACACAGATAAACCCTTTGATTTATCTCCATTCAGCCATTGCCATTCTTCATGCATCTCTAATTTACTATTCTCCAAAAAAACAGGTCTGCTGTTGCATTTTCCAAGCCTAAGTTCGCCTGATTCATTGAGATGCTGATAGGTAAACGATAAATTACCCTCTTTGTCTGCAGTTCCGACTAAAAATCCCTGCTTAATCTCACCGCCCTTATATTCTGCCCAAATGACATTTTCCTTCTGATAATAGTGAAATACTGTTTTTCCATCCACTTCCCCATTGTCAGTATTGCTCTTTGTAACAAATTTTCTTCCATTGTAATTTATCTTTTTGTTCTGATAATTACTGTTCTTCTTCATGAGGTCATAGCAAAGCACATCCCCGTTTTCTGCTACAATTGTATGCGCTTCTACCGCCACGTAACCTCTATTTATGTAGATACTCTTTGCGGGCAAGGAAGAATGCATAAATATTTCAACATACTCTTCTGCAATCAATTCCTCCGCAAAATCCAGAAGCTGCCTTCCGGCTCCCTTATGCTGATACTGTGGCAACACAAACAGCCTGTTTATCTCATTTTCTTTCACGGTAACCGTACCGATTTTCTCTTCACCGTCTTCTATAAGATAAACCATATCTGCTGCAATATCCTTCCTGATATTTTCATCACTATGATGAGCAAGGAAAAAGTCAACGACGCCCTTGGGATAATAACGGGGATATATCTCTGATATTGTTTTGTGGGTAATCAGCTTAACCTCTTCAAAGTGTTCTGCTTGTGCTTTTATAATTTGCATCTGTATTCCTCCATCGTACCTCTACTGCGCCAATTCCATAAGCGTCTCAATATGAATCTCCACACTATCCAGACACGGCAATAAACAATTTTCATTATTTAGTATCAACGGTAATTCCGTACACCCTAAAACAACCGCCTCTATACCATACATGTTTTGCATTTTTCTGATAATCTCATTGAATTCCTGCAATGTGGATTCTTTTACAATTCCTACTTCAAGTTCCTCAAATATTCTTTTGGCAACAAGCTCTCTGTCTGTCTTGTCCGGAACAATCACTTCTATTCCGGCGTTAAGCAGGTCTTTTTTCATAAAATCCTTCTCCATGGTGAAAATTGTTCCCAGCAGTCCAACCCTTTTAAAACCCTTTTTCAAAACTTCAGTGCAGATGGCTTTCGGAATGCTCACCAAGGAGACGTTTGTCCTGCCTTCTATCTCATCAAATACAATGTGCATGGTAGCCGCTGTCAAAGCTATGATATCAGCGCCACTCTTCACCAAATGGTTTACCTTTTCAGACAGATACTCCGCCAATTCTTCATATTGCTGCGCAGAAACCATCTCCCATGCCTTGCGGAAATTCACACTTTCTATGGACAATTCCGGCATAGTCCTGCCTCCGGTAGCCTCGTCAATTTTAGAATTCAATTCTTTATAATACATAAGGGTGGATTCCGGACCCGTTCCACCAACCAAACCAATCTTTTTCATTATCCTGTCGCTCCTTGTCTTAATCTCATAATATTGTAAACAAAAGATTCCATCATCACATTATTCCAATACATCCGTAATGTCACATTTAAGCGCGGAAACAAGGCGAAGGACAATATCCGTCTGTGCCTTATTGATATCCTTGCTCTTTCGCTCGTAAGCGCGGATGGTGTTTAATGATACACCGGAGAGGCGTGCAAGCTCCTCCTGGGTAATACCGCAGCGATTGCGTGTAGCCTTCAGCTTGCACTCTGCACCGTCAAAATGTGCATCCAGCACCTCGTATGCCTTCCGTACATCTGCCTCATGTAGTGTATCATACAGCCCTAAAAAAGCCTGATACGATATCACTTCCAAAATATCACGGAAGCTCCGCCCACAGTACCATTGGTAGTGCGCCAGCATCCAGCCTACCCAATACGCATCGGAACGGTCATAGGACTCAATCATGATCGCTTCCGTCTGCTTACCCGTGGTGCGTTCCACCACCTCCGTCAGAAGCTCCAGTCCGCTTTTGCCGGCAATGTACTTGGGATTACCATCCTCTATCTGTCCGGCAATCTCCGACTGAATAAAGAGTCGCAAAAACTCATCACCATCATAGCCAAACTCCAGCACGGCACAATGAAGCATATTGCCAAGAGCTTTCGCTGCTTTACTCAAATATATGGGATTGTAAGCGGGGGTCGTCATTTTTCATATCCTCCCTAATAATATCAAGCACAAACAAATCATCACGAAGCATCGCAAGATCCTTTTTACGCTGTTGATAATCGGTGCGGGCCTGTTGATCTCTCTGTGCACGTTTATAATAGTATTCTATGTAATCGGCAATCTCATATTCCACAAACTCTATTTGCTCGAAGGCTTGAGGCGAGAGCAAAACAATCTGCTCACCCAATGTACCAAGCTGCATTGCCACATTCAAATCCCGTACGGAAATCGTATTGTTGACAAAATCTTCTGCAAATGAGAAATAAGAATCGTCGGCACGGTAACCGATTATCACATCAACACCTGTAACATCGGGTAAAAAATGAGTTAACAAATACTCCCTTGCCTGTGCACCCACGTTGTTGTTAATATCAAATTTTCGATTCTGCAAAAGGATGGCAAGCCAGTTGAGAATGTTGAACTTTCCCTGCGTCAAATGCATCACATTTAAACCGTCCGCGTGAAGAACATACTTATTTGCATAGCCATCCTTCTTTACCGGACAGGCCCATTCCTTGGCAAGCTCCTTACTTTCGGTACAATAAAAGCCCTGCCCGTAATCATTATAAGTTTTGCCTACCCCATACTTCGGCTCCTCAACAATCTGCTGCGATCCATGATAGATGATGATATCCTGTTTCATATTAACACCTCCATAAGTAATACCACAGTATTACTCAAATTCATTGTAATACCGTGGTATTAGTTTGTCAATAGACCTATTTATACAGCTTCTCCCGTATTCCCCTCATTTCCTTCCATACATTATCCCCGTAATTACTTACCAATACGGAAATCATATGGTTATTGGGATTGTATTCGGAAATAAAACTCACTCCCGGGTCACAGCCCTGAAAATACACAAAATCCTCGCCCTCTGGATTATCAATAATCCACACACCGTAACCGTAATAACCTTCTTCGGAGTCCATGCCGTCACCGCTTTGTTTGCTAAGCATCTTTGCAACCAATTCTTTGGAAATCAGCTTCCCATCTATCAGATTCGTCCAGAAATTAATGATATCTTTTACGGTGATGAAGGCTCCGCCTGCACCGGTACCTTTCACGTCCACAGAAAAGATATTGGTGCGGAAATCCTTTGTTTCGGGGCAATAAATATAATTATTGGCACATCTTGCAGGCAGTCTGTCCAACTCATAGTAACCCGTCGACTTCATACCACATACATCAAAAACCCTTTCCTGCAGATACTCATCAAAATACTTTCCGGTTACTTTTTCAATAATCATGGCAAGCAATACATAGCCCGTATTGTTGTACTGGAATTTCTCACCCCTTTCATACATCATGGGCTTGTCTATAAACAACGGAAGCAAATCACTGTTATGTCTGATTTTATAATTGGGATAATCTACCCACAATTCCTCATACTCATCCATAACACTTTCATCAAAATAATCGGGAACTCCCGAGGTGTGGGTTAACAACTGCTCTACTGTTACGGCACCATCAATATTGTGCAAATCCATATCCAGAAGCTTTCCCAACGTATCCTCGAATTTGATTTTCCCCTGCTCAATCAGCTGTAATATGCCCACTGCCACAAAAACCTTGCCCGCTGAGGCACTTGCAAACCTGGTTTCTATGGTATTCAGGATTTCATTTGCCAAATCTGCAAACCCGCTTACCTTTTCATATAGGATTTCGCCGTCTTTGACAATGCATATGTTTCCTCTAAAATTACTGTCTGTCATTTTTTATCTCCTTATCGTATTCCCCATATTCACACCCAATATTTTCGGCATATACCTCATCCACCAATTTTCCAAAATGATAAAGCTTAACTGTTCCTTTTCCGTTTCCGCCATTCCATAATCGATTATGTCTCTTCGCTCCATTCGGGGCTTCATAGTTAACGAACAACATATCCTTTTTCTCACAGGTAATGTCCGTTACCATGCGATTAAACCACGTTTTCTGTTCCACGTGCCATATGATTTGTGTATCCGATTCTTTACAATCAAACTTTGTACGTGTAAATGTCCAGAACTTAGAAAAGTTAAATTCGTAGCATTTTCCCTCATACCAATATGCAGACAACAATTTTCTTTTTAATGCTATCGGTCCAATCTTGGGACATCCACCACCAATATCAAATACACTGTTTTCCAGCTTTCTACCAGTCTTTTTACCGGTTAAATTATTCGACGAAAGCCAAACCCAAGGGGATGTAAAATCCTTACCCCAGTTTTTGTCTGCATAACCATAGCAGTTTTCAGGTGTTAGAATATATTTTTCTCCATTCCAGATTACCTCACCTGTATACGCACTCTTCATGCCTTCTGCATGCCAAAACATTTCAAAAAGCTGCAACTTACGAAACAATGAGCTTGCGCCGTATCCTACGTTAAAAGCAACCTTTTTATCAATTTTCAAGTTCCAAGACATAGAACCGGACTGACACATCCATTCCGGATGTGCGTCTGCTTCCTCTTTGGAAATCCTTACTTCTCCATACATTTCATCTTCCGTGCAAAAACAATCCTTTGCTTTAACGGAAAACGGTACATTAAAAGAAACTTCTGTTTCTTCCCATCCAAAGAAGCGATGCAGCTGAGCCGCATCCTCTCCCCATGAACCTGCTTTTATCATTAAATAGGATGGCTTAACCCTTTTTTTCCTGTTCTCTTCCATCTGTCCAAATACAGGGATATCTTTGCCTTTATTGGGATTGCATAAGAAGTATTCTATAAAACATGCCTTTTCTTCTCCGGTCTTTTCATGGTGCGCTGTAAAAGAATGCCACCACCAGTCATATCCGCATTCTGCCTGTCCACCAAATAACTGACATGCATTTCTCGCTATTTCATGTTTATTAAACATTGTAACCACTCCTTTCCCATCATG
>CALYZQ010000029.1 GCA_945609985.1 uncultured Lachnospiraceae bacterium
GGGGAAGTAATGCCGAATTGGCTTGAATGTCCCGATATGTAATTGTATTGTAGCAGGCGAAGAATGTTTTGTCAAGGGTATTTTCGCAAACGTTTTAACGTCAATATTATCCACTTACTGAAAAAGCCGCCAATCACTGGCGGCTCTTCCTGCATGATTATGCACTTTTTCTTTCTCTCAATATCTCAATCAGACTTTCATTCTTCCTTCGCTTTATTACCCATGCTAAATTGGGAATATAAAGTACAAGCATTGCAACACTGCATATAATCACTTCTTTCATTCGGATATCGGATAGGGTCTGCCTGTAAACCTCCAAATTCTCTGCTCGAATGTTAATGGCCTGATATCTGGTATACATAGCAATCATGTTTACCCACAACATACTGTTCCAATATGCTATCTCTATTTCCGTTATGTAAGTACGCCAAAAGGTACTCTTTATCCTTTTTTGCTTCGGGCTGCAAAAAAGGAGCAGCACATATACCGAAAGCATCACCACTACAAAAAGAACCACTCCGATAAGAACAGCTTGGATGATATATGATGTATTACACTTCTTAAACTCCGCAATACTCTGAATGTCGACAGCCTGCATACTGACATTATAATAAATCACCGCCGCCAAAAAAGCGATATGAAACGCACTTAGGCTGGTTATTACTGTTGCAATGGGAAATTGTTTCCATTTCTCAGTCATGTCTCTTAGTGTCATTATATTTACCCCCGCTCATCCAGAAATCTTCTCATATGTTCACTCTCCCTAGCATTAATTATTGCCAGTTCAATTATACCATCATGCTTTTGCATCATCAATAGCACAAATACTCCTGCAAATAGATCTCTGCCCTGGACTGGATGATATTTGTAACCTCCTCCAATGTTTTGGAATCACTCAAATAGTAATTTGCCTCATCCAAAATCAGTAATATCAATCTGTTCTTCCACTGCGGAAAAGGCTCTGATTCATCAATCACCCTGCGCAGTCTGTCCGCCTGCTTTGTTGTCAGTTCATAGACAGGAATTACTTCTGCTCCTGCTATGGCATAGGTCTTTGGCTGTTCGTCCTTTTCCATCGCAGTCTGTAATTTATCCGTAAAAAGCTTTTCATTTACGGGAAATTCTTGTATTTTATCAAAATATGAATCTAAATGACTCATATAAAACTCAAAAAAAGCCCATGCACCATCTTTGTTTTTACTTTTACTAACTATCCCTAATATATTCTCAGGATTCAGACGGTTCTTTCTGCTTCCGTCTGCACTGGGAAACCCCACGATATTTATATTCTCTCCCAATGCAGCTTCCTTGCTTTGTATTTCAAAAAAATCCGAGATATAATAATCAAAAATCACATCCGTTTCTTCCTGCAACAAATCTGCCCAATTTTCACAATAGCTATAATCCGGGCGTTTTAATTCTTTTATCCGTCTTAACAGTGTCTTGAATTCCTCTCCATCAAAATCACAGCTTTTAGCATCAAAATCCACAAAACTCTCAACACCATACCTCAGGCAATGTTGTAAAATGCCAAAATGGTTCCCGTCCCATTCAAACTCTACCTCCGGACACTCCTCTAAGTATGTGAGGAAATCCTCCATATCCCAGCCATTATCACCATTCACCTTATCACTGCGACACCCAAGTGTCGTAACACTGAAACTGGTGGGAATCCCGTATAAAGCCTGTTCTTTCTTAAAAGGTGCTATCACTGCTCCGATATAATCCTCTTCCTTTACTATATCACTTTTCTTCAAATAGGTTGATAGATCCTCTACAATTTTATCTTCCATGAAGCTTTCAAAATAAATATAAGAACTCATTAATAAGTCCGGTACATCCTTAGAAACAACGCGAGTATTTACATAACTCTTCACAGAATCAATATCTGTAACCTGCGGCATCTCCAATACCACTTCATATCTGTCACTCTGTTTATTGAATTCCACTATGATTTCCTGCAGATTTCCACCGCCATCAGCACATAATAAAATAATTTCTTCTTTACCGGACTCGCTTATGCGTTTTGTTCCACATCCCGACACCGCTACCAATAAAACGAATCCGATTACTATCATCCATAATCTTCGCATCTATTTTCCCCTCGTCAATACTGATTTAAATACTCCTGTATTGCACTTTGCAGCTTCCCTGCTACATACTCCGCCGACTGCTCCCCCTCAAAAAAGGCAGCCGTCACTTCCTCCACAATACTGTTAATATCCCTGCGCTTTTCATCCACAGGTATACAATGTTCCAAAATTTCCCGGAACTGCTTCTCTTGAATTTCTGTCATTGCAGAGTAATAAAAATTAATTCCATCACTGCCCTGCTCCCATGCTTTATCCCCCTTGTGGTTTGCTTTTTGACTCTCTATATAATAATCAATCGAACTTAACCGCACACTAAAAGGACCTCTTGCGCCAAAACTTGTTAACAACATATCCATCTGCTCGTTTTGAGTTTCCTCCGATAACAGGAATTTCAAAAAAGCCTCTACCCCTTCCTTTTTTGTTGAATTTGCATTCATATATAGGCATTGTGCTTCTACATAATTCGTCTTTCCCTGCTCACAGGGAAAACCAATATAGTTGGTTTGATTTTCAAATACCGCATCATAATAATTCATTTCCAAAAGAGAAAGCACTCTTCTGCACATTGCTGCTACCTCACCCTTTTGTATCGCATTTCCCTTGTTGGGGTCAGCCATATGAATATCCGCATAATCCCTGGCAAACTCCAACAGCTCGCAAAAATCGCTATTGTCAAAATCACAGACATTTTCTTCCCAATTAATAAAGGCTTCCTCTCCTCTTCCGGCAAGTGCACAATAATTGATAATCGCTACTCCATCACAGCCGCACATAAATTTTTTTGCGCCGCTGTCCTTTATCGTCTCCATCATTTCCTGTAATGTCCAAGTATCCTTTCCTGCCGCCAATTCTTCAGATACCATCAATGTCACGGGCGTAAAAGCATAAGGAATTCCATAAATAACGCCTTTGTATTTCCCTGTTTCCACTGCCGCTTGCAAAAACAGTTCCTCCTGCACCACTCCGTCTAGTGATTGCAGGTATCCTTTCTTCACATAGGCGTCCAAATCCACCATTCCCGCGTGCAAAATATCCGGTCCGTTGCCTTTTTTTAACTCGCTTTCGATTTCTTCCACTTTACCCAAAGCCATTTCACCGGGCTTTACATAGGTGACAAAGTTGACCTGATATTCCTGTGATTGTACATTGAAATCCTCTATTATCGCCTGCATCCGGGAATCCTCATACAAAAAGGCCAATGTTATTTCCTGTTTTTCCTGCTTATCCGGTTGTGAAACTGAAACCTCATTAGTAAATTCCCCGGAAACATTCGTACCTACAGTACCTTTTTGAATCTGAGATTCATGCCTGTTGCATCCTGACAAAAGTATACATATCATGCTTAACCCCAATAACAGTCTCTTCATATACTTCTTCTCCTTAAACCTGATGTGCTATTGCTGTTTCAAGTATATCACCCATTTGTCCTGAATTATCTTAAACTTTCTTACAGTTTTCTTACAAACAGGCTCCGGCAGTCAATCTGCCGGAGCCATATATTTACCCCCGCTCGTCCAGATACAGCTGTACCCGGTTATCTATAGTCTCAGCTGTCTCCTCGGCACTTTTTACTCCATCCAAAAATGCATCAAGTCCATCCCAAATAATATTTTCCAATACCTCTGGATTCTTTGGCAGCGGCTTGCAGTTTTCCAAAAATTCATTGTACTGCTTTACATATGCCATTACGTCTGATTTTGAACGAATGATACGCACCCCTTCATTTTTCCCATCCGAGAACACCCACTCATTTTCTCTGTCCGTATCCCTTCTTAGCATATCTTCCGTAACAGAGTTTCTTCTGACACTGTAATACAACGTATTAACCTGTGCTTTCTCGCTAACCAGATATTCCAAAAATGCTGATACCTTCTCAGGACTTTCGGTTCTCTTATTTACCACAACCAGCTTACCTTCTTGAAGATAATTTGCACTTCCTGCTTCAGATGGGAAACCTATAGGATAAAAATCATCTCCCAGCATATCTGCCAAAACCACAAAATCATCAAAACGCCACATCAGAGGTGTAGAAATTGCTAAACTTTCACCTGATTGCAAAAGCTTTGTCTTTTCATCTTGCGTATACTCTATTCCTTCATAACCCTCTATCATTTCTAATAGACTTGCGAATGCTTCTCCGTCAAAGTTACTTTCTCCCTCTTCCCAGTCGATAAACAAAGAATTCTCCAAATCCCACAACGCAAAATTGTATAACATTACCCCTGCCGAAAGTTCATCATCTATATAATCTACCATGTATTGCTTTTGGTTGTAGTTTTCCTGCAATAATCCAATAACATCTGCTACCGTCCAGCTTTCCTTATCCCAGATATTTCTCTTCGTAAACAGCGCTCTTACAGATACTTCCGGTGCCAATCCCACCAGTGTTTCCTCCACTGTTCCCATCTCGATTACACCAGGTAACAATTCTTTCAGTGTATCATCAGATAAATATTCTCGTAAATCTGCCGCCCATCCTTTCTCATACAAAAGCTTCATATCCTCTCTGTTTACCAATAAGATATCCGGTCCCTGTCCGGTTGTTACCTCTGCCATAATCCGAGTACGATAAGATTCTTCATCTGTCTCGTTTTCTTCGAGTTCAACAAAACTTCCGGGATTTTTTCTTGAAAACACTGCCGCAGACTCCCCTACAATATTGCGTTGGGAATTATCACCCGATATATCCACAATCATTACTGTCTCTCCATTGTCTATCTCCTCTGGTGTAAGTTCCATTACACTATCTTCTTCCGTATCGATACAACGTAAATAGATAACATCTCCTCCAATCAACAGTTGCATAGTAGATCCCTTTTTGAAACCGTTATCTGTTGCCGAGAAGAACATTTCCCTTTCTCCCGTTTCCACGTTCCAACAAACCAATTCATTCATAACAGAATAAAAGAGTTTCTGCCCCTTCATACCGAGAAGCTCTTCAAACTGACTGTATGGAACTTCACCGAGAACCCTTTCCATACCTATTTCATTATTATACCACTTAATTTCCTGAACATTTTTCTCCTCATTATATACAGCATAAACAAGCTCTCCATCATCACTGTAAGCGATACCGCTCACCAATGCTTGGGAATCTTGTTTTGTATATAGCTCCAGAGGAGGCAGAAGTCCTGCCTCCTTAGGGTCATCGAAATATCTATGAAATTCTTCTTCTGTTATAGATGTCGTTGTAATCTCTCCTGTTTCCGGATTCATGCGCTCTAATTCATATTCCGCGGAAAGCATCTTTGACAAATCCTCTGTATACTCACACTTCTTAATACCGGTAAGAAAGCTTGTCGTATCACACGAATAATAATAAAAGAAATATGTATTCCCTTCCTGCCTTACACCATGCTCCCATTCATGGTAGGTTTTCATCTGATACTGCTTACCTTGGGAAACCTCGTCTGCTCTCTGAAAAATATCTGTTTTCCAATCAAACACAAAAGCTTGCGACTCTTCCGCTTCATTAGAAGTCGTCGGCTGCACAGAATTTCCACAGGCTGTCAGAAATAAAAATAGTGCTCCTATAACAAATAGTTTTTTCATATACCTATCTCCCACTAATGCTACTGTTTCCTATCTCCTAGGACAATGTGTATTACTGTGTGATTCATAACTTGAATCTTCCATTGTGAAAGTATGTCCACACTTATTGCATTGAAAATAATAACGATATACTATATGCAGAACATTGCACAACTCCGCTCCTTCAGGTCCTGACACATAGTGAGATGTATTCCAATTTGATAACGGCACACCACCTATATTTTGATAGGAATGCACACAAGTATTACTTGCAGCTAATGCTGATATACTTGTTATGCCAGCCAATAACATTGCCGCAATTATTGTATTAACTTTTCGTTTCTTCATTGTTAAATCCTCCATATTAAAAAACATTAGTTACCCGTCAACGGTGCCTGTCAACAATTTGAAAATAGCAAATTTCGTCGAAAATAGCAATGGAATCGTATTCGAATGGCATTCGAACGAAATTCGAATACAATTCGACTTGATTCTAATGCTATTCCATTGTAAAATTATGGCAGATATATTATGTTGAAAGGGACAACTAAAGATGAATAGAAACGACCTGGGTGAACTTATCAGGCTATTGCGAACACGAAAGCATTATAAACAATCCGATTTGGCAAAAAGGCTCTTGGTATCAACTGATGCTGTCAGCAAATGGGAACTGGGTAGGGCTTTGCCAAACAGAGAATCTGAAGAAAAAATCTGTCAGGAATTTGATTTGACCCTTGAGGATTTACATCATCCCGAAGCTACCATCGCACGACTAAAAAACGAAACTATTTCAGAGTCTTCAGAAGTCATCCCCGACAAACGTCGTGGAAAAAGGAAAAAATGGATTATCATCTGCTCAGCTGTATTATGTATAGCCCTTGTAGGTGTGGCAAGCTTTTTGCATTTGCAGAAGAAATCTGAAAGCTTATCCTTTTACTATCACGACTCCAGATATACTTTTGATGAGTATGCCGGTGAAGAAATCTATGAACGCTCCTGTATTTACATCGGAACTTATTCAGCGGAGCGTGCTAATCTGTTCACAGATTCTGCCCGTGAGGAATGGCTACAGGATGACGATATCCGTCAGGATGTAAAAGTATTAAAGCTCTCCTTCTACAAAAATGTAGAGGATGCAGAAGCTTGGAAACCCACAAAAAAATGGGTCTATCTATTCCGTGAATAGGAGGATGCACTCATGCGTAAATTTTTGTTTATTTCTTTATGTATTACCATTTTATGCTTATTTTGTTCCTTACCTGTCAATGCACAGGAATTAAACCGTAAAATAGGAGAGGGCTATACTGCCGAAGGCATTCATTATACTGTTTACGAAGCCGAAACAACACAAACCCATACTCGTTCTGTTGAACCCAGTATATATGTATCCCGATATTTTGTATTTGACAGCACCTATTTTCCTCCCCAGAAAATAAAACATCAAGAAATCATCTATGGTTTTTATTATGTAGGTACATTAACCCGTTTTTCTGTTAATAGCGATGGTAATCAGGTTACTGCTAATTACCGCGGCACATTGTATCTTACTACTACTAATTCCTAAATAAAATACAATATCATTTCTTCTTCCGGAGCATGGCAGCATGCTCCTTTCTTTCTATAATGGAATTTACTTCCTCTTCGCTGATAAACTTGGTGGTTTTTACCACGTAGATGCGGTTTTCCTCCGCCTTGCGGATGCGGATTTTTGCCTTTAAAAAGCCGTGCTTCTCACAATGGGCTACGCAGTAATAATGCTTGCCATTGGGGGTAAACCACTTGATTTTCTTGCGAAGGTTACAGTGGCAGAGGTAGCATTTGCTGGAGCTTACCTCCCTGTCTGCAAACGCCTCCGTCTTGTTGCGGAACTGTCTGGAAATGTACTTGGTGTAGGTGTCAAACTGCACCTTCACCTCATCCTCCCTTCGCATAGGGGGATGGAATACATCATAGGACACATTGCGAAGCACATCCCTGTTTTTCTCTACAATGCACTTAAGCACCTTTGCCGTATAGTAGGAATCACTGAAGGCGCGGTGGAAGGGAATGTCCTTCTCTATCTGCAAAAAGTCAATCGCATACTCCAGTGCACGCTTTTCCTTGGGCTCCTCATAGGCAAGACCAAAGAGCTTCTGCACGTCCAGAAATTTGATGGGTTTATCTGACAGCGGTGTCATATTGTAATGCTTCATATTGCGCTGGAGCTCTATCAAATCCAGATTTCCCCAGGTACAAAACAGGTATTCCTCCCCGCCGCACCACTGTAAAAAGCGGTCCGCCACCTCCGGGAAGGGCTTGCCTCTTTGAAGCTCCTGCATCTGCATATGAATCAGTTTACTGGTAATGTGGTGCATCTCGTGATAAACCTGGGGCTTCACAATTTCGCTGAATTCGCCCACCATAGTAAAGGTGTCATTAAGCTTAATGGCACCTATTTCTATGATTTCAAAGGGAAGCCCGGAAGCTTCCCTTTCCTCCGGTTTATTACTTTGATTCCACTCCAAATCCAGTACGATGTAGTTCATTTACCCGTCCTTTACAAATATTAATATGCCTTGCCCCAGTATACCATCTTCTTTGCAGGCTTTCCACAGCATACGCAGGTATCTGCAAGCTGTTCCTGCTCGAAGGGCATACAACGGCTGGTTACACTGAGCTTCTCCTTGATGGTATCCTCACATGCCTGCTCGCCGCACCACATAGCCTTTACGAAGCCGGACTTTTCAGTAAACAGCTTCTCAAACTCTGCCATGGTGGTAGCCACATAGGTGTGCTCCTCTCTGTGGGCTCTTGCTCTCTCCAGCATTTCCTTCTGCATGATGTCAAGGATTTCGCCTACCTTGCTCTCCAGCTCATCAAGAGCAACTTCAATCTTTTCTCTGGTATCACGGCGGCAGATTACACACTTGCCTGCCTCGATATCCTTGGGTCCGATTTCAATTCGGATAGGGTAGCCTCTCATCTCTGCTTCAGCGAACTTGTAGCCGGGAGACTTGTCTGTATCATCTACCTTCACGCGGAAGTTGGACTTCAATCTGTCGCGAAGCTCATATGCCTTGTCAAGCACGCCCTCCTTCTTCTGCTGGATGGGGATGATGCATGCCTGAATAGGTGCTACTCTGGGAGGCAATACCAGACCCTCGTTGTCTCCGTGTACCATTATGATAGCACCAATCAGACGGGTTGTCATTCCCCAAGAGGTCTGATGTACATGCTTTAAGGTATTGTCTTTATCCGTAAATTGTATGTCGAATGCCTTTGCAAAGCCGTCGCCGAAATTGTGGCTGGTACCGGACTGCAGTGCCTTACCGTCATGCATCAATGCTTCGATGGTGTAGGTTGCAAGAGCACCTGCAAATTTCTCCTTCTCGGTCTTCTGTCCCTTTACTACAGGGATTGCCAGTACCTCCTCGCAGAAGGTAGCGTATACGTTCAACATCTGGATGGTTCTTGCCTCTGCATCCTCTGCGGTTGCGTGTGCGGTATGTCCCTCCTGCCATAAGAACTCTCTGGAACGCAGGAAAGGTCTGGTCTCCTTCTCCCAACGCACTACAGAGCACCACTGATTGTACACCTTGGGCAAATCTCTGTAGGACTGAATATCATTCTTGTAAAAATCACAGAACAGGGTCTCGGAGGTAGGGCGCACGCACATTCTCTCTGCAAGGGGCTGCAAACCACCATGGGTTACCCATGCAACCTCAGGTGCAAAGCCTTCTACATGATCCTTTTCCTTCTGAAGCAGGGACTCGGGAATAAACATGGGCAGGTATACGTTTTCTACACCTGTCTCCTTAAATCTTGCGTCCAGCTGGCTCTGAATCAGCTCCCAAATTGCATAGCCTGCGGGCTTAATTACCATACAACCCTTTACGCTGGTGTAATCAATCAATTCTGCTTTCTTTACTACGTCGGTATACCACTGGGCGAAATCTACGTCCATGGAGGTAATCGCTTCTACCATTTTCTTGTCTGCCATTTTTGTTCTCCTTCTTTTAATTATTTTTCGTTTTGCTGAATGTGATGTAATTGGGTCTGTGCGGGTTGTACCATAGTACAAGCAGCGCAATGTGAGCACGCCGGTCCTAAATCGTCGCTCGGCAGCGACGATTCTGAGTGAATAGCTTCGCAATTCACCGTAACGCACACTACATCTCTGCCCTTAGCGTAAGCGTGCCTGCGGTACTATGGTACATCCCACTCAGACCTACCACAACAAACATATTACAACACGTAAAATAAACAAAGGTGGCAACGCACAAAGCCCTGCCCCTTCAAGGGACCGGAACTCCGGCGGTACCACCCTAATTGATGTCCAAACATCCAACTCTTTACCGTTAACGCCGGCTTACGCTGTACTTCGTCAAACTTCGCACAGGACTCCAAGGCAGGTTCCAAAGCATCTACACAAGGACCTCTCAGCCGCAGGAAACTATCTCCTGCCACGTCCTCTCTCTGGGGTGCTTACTCTTTGTACTAATCCTTTTCACAGTCATATCTGTTATGTAAGTGATTGTAGTGCATGGGTAGGAGTTTTGTCAAGACGTTTCGGAAAATCCCCTTGACAAACCATGTAATATATTATTTGTAGTCTATCTCACTCACCTCAACATCAAAGGCTCTGAAGGATTCTTCAACTTCTTCCACAGAACCACAGGAGAATCCGTCATACATGATAAATGTACCTGATGCCGAAACGGCGCCGCCTTCCCCTACGGTAAAGGTTACCGCTATCGGCAATGCATCCTCATAGACATACAGATAAATCGTATTATCCGTAATACTGTCATCAACAAAGGTTTTACCATGCGTACAGATACTGGATACCGCCAATTCTTCCGTACCGCCCATGCCGTTAATCTGTGTTATCAGAGAACCGAACATTCTGTTCCTCAGCGCAGCCTGTAACCTCTCTGATATTTCATTATAATTGTCCACTTCCAGGATTCCCCGAAACTTCTCGTCATCGATTGTGATGGCATATACAGCTTCAAGCGTCTCATAATCACCTTCGCCTATCTCTTTGATCATTTTGCCAAGTTCAGACGAGGATGAATAGATTTCCACGTATTTCTCTGTACGGGTAGCTTCAACCATTAAGGAAGCCACCTCAAGACCCTGCTCATACAAGGTTTTCCCGGAGCCTTTGCTCCCATTTCCACAAGCACTCACAGATACAAGCATTACCAATGTAAGGACTACACTAAGACATTTTTTCATAATAAATCTCCTACTAAAAAATTTATTTAAACACTGCCATGTCGGGTATATTCGCAAACTCCCTTGAATGAATGGGCTCTCTATTTACTGTATGCCTAATTTTTCATCAATTTTATCCTTCACAAAGGACATGGCACCCATTTCCTCTTCCGCCTTCTGCATTTTTTCAAGATATCTTTCCGTGCGCATGGTATCCCCTGCCTCACTGAATGTCTTGTAGAAGGATGCTGCCTCGTAATACTTTGCTATAGCGTAGTATTCCTGTCCTTCCTCATCAAATTCTTTACCGTATGCCTCATTTTCATGGTACATACGAACCATTTCATTGTAACGCTCATCCTTTATGCGATAGAGAAAACTGTCTTCCTTGTACCCGTTATCAAATTCATAGCTGAATTCTTCCAGCGCATAAACACCTGTTATCAACAGGAAAAACACCAAAACGCCAATGACAACATTCAAGATGATAATCTTTATATCCTGTCTCTTCTGTTTTATCTTATTCTGCATTCTCAAACTTCTCCTCCAACAGTACCATTCTCTTTGCTTCTGACAGTTCCCGCAGTCCGTCTGCCTCCTCTTTTGTAAATCCTAAGTAAGTCATAAACAGCTGCTTTATATGTGTATCCATCGCCTCAATGGTATCCTCGTAATACACGGGGTCCACATCTCTGAAGTAATACATCTCTCTGTCATCCATATACTTGTAAAAATAGGTCAGCTCCTGAGAAAGATTATCAAGACTCCACTCGATATTCTCAGGATTTTCGTAAATGCTCATAATATAACCATAGACACCGGTATATTGTCTTGCCACCATCTGTACCGGATAGTATCTTGCATACTCTTCACTGGCATCATAAAATGCCAAATCCGTACTTTCAAAGAAACTGTTCAGCGCCATAAAATCCTCATCCTCTATGAACGCTTCTATCTTCCTGATATTTTCCTCTTTATTCCTCTCTGCTTTCTTACGGTTCATATCCCTGCAAATGGAATAGGCATTACTTCCGACTACCGCCAGTACAATACACGCAATCATAAGCACCACAATAATGATACAGCGCACGGTTATCTGGCTGTACTTTTTGGTTACGGTAATGACATCTTCCTTCGTCTCGTTAAATTCACCCTGATAGCGCTGCATATCCTTTATATGCTGCTGCGCATGCTTGTTTATCTGTCCGCAATGAGGACAGTGCAAATCCTCTAAAGACATATTTCCGTTACAAAATTCACATTTCATCTTTCGTACCAATCCTTTACAATACTGCTTATCTCCATCACGCGCACGTAACCGCCCCACTCCTGCAGAAGTTCTTCAATCTTTGCATGCCCCTCCGGACTAAAGCCCCATCTGGTTTCATAATCCTGCAAAATATCCGCTCCCAACAAAAGAAGCTTCTCCTTCTCTTCATCGGTCAAATCGTCTCTGTAGGTCAAACCTTTCAGTACGCACTGGTTATAAAACAAATCCTCCAGGCTTTCTTGGGAAAGCTCATTTCCGTTCGCTTCATACTCTATGTTATCCCTTGCCCACTTTATATTGTGAAGGATAGTCGCAAAATTCCAGTGTTCCCACTTGGAAAATGCATTTTCTTCCTCACACCACACATAGAAGTACTCTAAAATACCCTCTGCGTCGTTGTTTTCATAGAGTGTATTAAGTTCCTCCTCACGCTCAGCCAGCCAAAGCATATCTGCGCGCTCCTTGGCAGGACTGTCAAAATAACGGTTACTGCTCCAATGAAACCATACCTGTAATAACACCGCAAGCACCAGAATCACTGCTGCCACGATGCCCCAGCGCTTTACCTGTTTTTTTAATTCCTTTTTTCGTGCCTGCTCCGGAAGCTCTGAAAGGTCACCTAAGTCTTCCTTCACATCCTGAAGCTTTCCCATGTACTCCGCTTCCGCGCCCTTAATATTCATGCTTCCGCAATAGGGACACTTGGGTAAATCATCCGTAAACTCTGCGGCACAGCTTTGACATATCATTTTTTTACTCATTTGCAAAGAATCCTCCGCTACACTTTCCACCATTGTAACACATATCCTTATCTACCGCAAATAAACTCCCTCTTTATCTGTAAAAGACTTTTTAGCTGCAATAATACAGTAAACAAAATTGCTCTCGCCTCAAACTCATCTCTGGAAACCGGCAGTTTTTCCTGCTTCATATCCGTTATTACCATCTCTAACTGTGCCAACAGTCCTTCCACCGTATTGGTTTTATGATAATCCTGCTGTATAGTCTTTACGATTTCCCCCACCTGCATTGCCTGTGCAGGGAAGTATTCCACCTGATTGATATGTGTGCATATTTCACGCAAAACCACCTTCTGCTGTCTGCGCATATTCACATAGTCAAGCTCGTAAGTATCTCTGTTTCGGAGGGCATTATTATAGTTCATAACTGCACAATCCCTGGCTTCATCCAAGGCTCTTTCCAATCGTTCAAAGGATTCCTCCGGCACCACTGTTTTTTGAATTATTAACCCATCCGAAATGACACCCAGAAGCTCTTTTATCACATCATCCACTGCATCTGCCAATCGCTCAAATTGATCGCTCTTTCTATGAAGATGCAGGTTAAACAGAATTGCCATACCCGCTCCGATGCAAAATACCAGAAGTTCTTCAAACAGCAACTGCGGTCTCATGGACTTTTGGATCAAAAAGTGAGAAATCAAAACCGCATCAGGAGCAAGCGCTTCCTCCCAGCCAAACCGGAAACACAAAAGTGCAAAGAAGAATAGAAAAATACCAAACGCTACTATTGTAAAACCAAACACACGAAAGAAAAGGAAGGCGATTCCGAGAGCACATAGAAAGGCCAGACCTCTGTTTGCAACCGTTTTTAAGGTTTCCCGCTTGGTGCTGCGCAGGCTCAGGATAGCCACCGTTCCCGCAGAAACCGCATACAGAAGTCCCAATTTTGTAGCCAACAGAATGGATATCACTGCTGTCAAGGCTATCTTTAAGCTCCTAAAAAGCACTTGTTTCTTCATAATTCTTTTCTCCCATGCTGATTCATGTTATGATAATTACGGCACTATCGGTGCCGTGCACAACTATTATTATACACAAAAGGACCGCCCACATGAAACGTATCCTGACTTATTATATCACTAACGCAGATACTCCCCTGACTGTAAAAGGCTTTCTAAAGCGTCAGGGATTCTCTTCCCGCAATTTAATAGATTTAAAGAAGCTTCCGGACAGCATACGCTTAAACGGTCAAAATGCCTATATGAATGCCAAAATCTCCCCGGGAGATGAACTTACGGTATCCATATGTGAAGAAGAAAGTTCAGAAAAGATAGTTCCCGTTGAGCTTCCGCTGGATATTATTTACGAGGATGAAGACCTGATGGTGATTAATAAACCCGCAGGTATGCCCATACATCCTTCCATGAATCATTACGACAATTCCCTTGCCAATGCACTGGCGTGGTATTTTGCAAAACAGAATAAACCATTTATCTTCCGCTGTGTCAACCGTCTGGACAAGGACACATCCGGACTGACCATTATTGCAAAGCATATGGTCAGCGCGGGAATACTGTCCACTATGGTTGCAGCCAAGGGAACGGATACTCCCCCTTCCGGCACGCAGTGCCCTACGCCCATCCTTCGCGAGTATCTTGCCATTGTACGCGGAAAGGTGAATCCCGAAGCCGGAACCATAAATGCTCCCATTGCCCGCAAGGAAGGCTCCGTCCTGGAACGAACCGTGGATTTTGTAAAAGGGGAAAATGCAATCACCCACTATCGCACCGTATCAAACAAAAACGGGTACAGCCTGCTTTCCATCACGCTGGAAACCGGCCGCACCCATCAGATTCGTGTTCATATGAAGTATCTGGGATATCCTCTTATCGGAGATTATCTGTATAATCCTGATACAGAGATAATAAGCCGCCAGGCACTTCACTCCCACAGGCTTTCCTTCGTGCATCCCATCACGCATAAGCCCATGAACTTTACGGCTTCCCTGCCGCCTGACATGCAGTTTGTCTTATAGCTTAACAGATACGAAGCTTCTTCAAAGCTTTATCGGCGATAAGGCATTCCCCATGCTCTCTGAGATGGAGCAACCTATCCTCGTCTGCAGCAAAGGTAGCACTGAATTCCATAGCCTGAATACATGCTCTGCTGTAACGCTCATAGGAAGCAGCATTCTTGGTCATATAAAGGTAATACAGTCCATCCATGACATACAATTCACTGTGCACACGCAGGTTTGCCGGTAATACGGAAGCATATTCCATCACCCTGCCGATACTGCGGAATGCAAACATCGCCTCTTCGGGACGCTTTGGTACTTCGGACTGTTCCGGTACAGATGTGCCTTCATCCGGCAACTGCTGAGATGAAGACTGCTTCTCACCAATTTTTTCTTTTGTCTTTTGCAGTACCTGTTTCATTTCCTTCAAGCACTCCAGAATCTGAGAACCATCCTTGGAATCCAAGGGGTCCTTTTCAGAAAATGTCAGCAAAAGCCCCTGATCCGGAAGCATCATAATTTGCAGGTCAAAAGCAAATCTGGGCGGCTTGTAACCCACCTCTTCTTCCGCCTGCTCGATAATCTCCTGCACAACCTCCTTGGCCTTTTCACTGCGCATAATAAAATCTTTATAATCAATATTATATTCTTCCAGCTCCTCATTAGAGAGGAAGCATTTTACGGTTTTGTCGTCTACTCGTTCAATTTTCATAATATACTTCACACCCTTTATCAATCTGCTTATGTAATATCATAACATAAATCTTTATTAATTACCACTATCCCTTTATATTTAAATATTGTCAAATCAATTCAATTGTAACTATTTCTTTACATTTTCAGACATTTTTCTTTACTTGACATATTTGTATATGATACAATATACGTGGTATGTAATACTTTGTATGGGTGGGACAATTATGAGAATTGATGAAGTGACAATCGGCCAGTCAGTTACCCTGATGGCTACCTTAAACGGAGAACAACTATCCTTCAAGACAACTATTACGGATGTTTTCCCAAAGAAAAAACTTTATCTGGCAGACCCTGTTTATCGCGATGAGAAGGTGGTTACTTTCCGCACCAAGGATTTGGTGGTAGATTTACTAGTTACAAGAGGCGAGGAGCAGCCTGTTCTTTTCAAGGGCATTACTGTCACCCTGATGAAAAAGGCTGACGGTTCCTTGTGCTACAATTTGTCCGCGCCCACGGAAGGCAAACCTATCAACCGCAGGCAGAATTTCCGTTGCTTTATCGGCAAAGCCATCACCATGCAGTGCGGATTAGACCGTGGTACCTGCGATGCCATCCTAAAGGATGTCAGTGTCAGTGGCTTTGCAGTTGTGGCTGCCCCCAATGTTAATTTGGAAAAAAATCAGGTTATCCATGTTCTTTTAGAAGATTTCGTGGAGGAGACCAAGGAGAATTATACCTTCCATCTTTACGGTCTGGTAGTCCGCAAGGATGAAATATCCAAAGGACGTTTCCTTTACGGCTGCAGATTAAATAACACTGTAGCCGGTCTTGATAACTATATTATGTTGAAACAGCGTCTCTCACTCAGAAACGCAAACGGAGGACTTCGATGAATCTGGACGGAAATGCCCGCAGAAAAGCAATTGTAGCATTTTTAGCAGAACATTCCGCTCCTGTCAGTGGAACGGAACTCGCTAAGCATTTTAACGTAAGCCGCCAGATTATTGTACAGGACGTAGCACTTCTTCGTGCGGAGAATCGTGATATTCTCTCTACCAATAAGGGCTACGCTCTTTTTATGCCCAAGCCCGCCAGAGGTGGATGTACCGCAGTTATCATGGTGAAGCATACCGCAGAACAGACCATGGACGAGATGTTGGCCATTGTAGATTACGGCGGTTCCATGCTGGATGTGTCTATCGACCATGACCTGTACGGACAGATTCGGGCAGACCTTGTAATTAATGATGCAAAGGATGCCGAAGAGTTCTGCGATAAAATGGCGCAGAGTACTTCTAAACCGCTGAAGGTTCTCACCGAAGACTGTCATTACCACACAATTAAAGCTCCCTCTGAAAAAGCACTTACGCTTATCAAACAGGAGCTTCGCGATAAAGGTATTCTGTTAGAAGATTAATCTTTCGTACATCTCGGGACGTCTGTCCCTAAATAATCCCCAACTGAATCTCAGCTGTTCTATTGCTTGAAGGTCAAAGGTGTGTAACAACACCTTTTCTTTTTTTCTGTCGGCCTCTTCTACTATTTCTCCCGTCTCGTCCGCAATAAAGGAAGAACCATAGAATACAAGGGAGGATTCCTGATGATTGTTGTCCTGCGCAGGCTCCACCCGCTCCTCACCGATGCGGTTTGCCGCAATCACAGGTACCACGTTGGCTGCCGCATGTCCCTGCATGCATCTCCTCCAGTGAGGCATGCTGTCACACTCAATAATAGGCTCCGAACCGATTGCCGTGGGATACAGAAGAAGCTGTGCACCCATAAGTGCCATACATCTTGCCGCCTCCGGAAACCACTGGTCCCAACAGATTCCCACACCGATTTTACCATATGCGGTATCCCAAACCTGAAAACCGGTATTGCCCGGTGTAAAATAAAATTTCTCCTGATAAAAATGGTCATCCGGTATATGGGTCTTTCGGTATACTCCAAGAACGATACCGTCCGCATCAATCATTGCCACGGAATTGTAAGTCACATTGCCTTCTCTTTCAAAAAAGCTGATGGGAAGCACCACCTGAAGTTCCTTTGCAACTTCTGTAAAATGCCGGATGGCAGGGTTTTCCTCCACAGTTCTAGCAAGCCCGTACAGGGCATAATTTTTCTCCTGGCAAAAATACCGGGTTTCAAAGAGCTCGGGGAGCAAAATTACCTGCGCCCCCTCTGCTGCCGCCAAGCGTACAAAGGAGTCTGCTGCTTTTATATTCTCTTCTACAAAGCGGTTGCAGTACATCTGCACTGCGGCTACGGTTATACTTGCTGAGGTCATACTCTGATTTCCTTTCTGATGTTATATGTTGAAATAGTATAGCTTCCGTTGCTAGGATGGGGTACCCTGTTTTGAGCACCTTGTGAGCACGCCGGTCCTTAGCTCGAAGGTGAAAGTATTTTCGCCTTCAAGCTTAGTACCGCTGCGCTGCGAACCAGAGTGGGAGCGTGTGCAAAAAACATGGGTATCCCATTCGACGCAACGAGAAATACACTATATCAACACGGTATCTGCTGTGTAATACAGTGAATATTTCCTCCACCGATTAGGATATCGCGGGCGTAGATTTGGATGACTTCCCGGTCAGGGAACAGGTCTTGTAGTATCTTCTTTGCCTGTTCGTCAGCAGGGTCTCCAAAGCCGGGCATCACGATATGCTTATTGGCAATGTAAAAGTTCACATAGGAGGCTGCAAGTCTTTCGCCGGGAATTCTGGTGGGCTCATCCTGACAAATATCCAAGCCGTTGCATTCCTCTTCTGTAATGGTCACCGGCTTTGGCAAAGGAAGCTTATGTACCTTTAGCTTACGTCCTTTTGCATCTGTTGCCTGCTCCAGTACCTCAAGGCACGCCTTGGACATGGCATACTGCACATCACTTTTATCCTCCGTCCAAGCAAGCACTACTTCTCCGGGTGCCGTAAAGGCACAGATGTTATCCACATGCTCGTTGGTCTCGTCCTGATAAATTCCACAGGGAAGCCAAATAATAGTGGACACATTCAGGTATTCCTTCAGGGTTTCCTCAATTTCTTCCCTTTTCATGTGGGGATTGCGTCCTTTACTCAAAAGGCATGCCTCCGTCACCAGACAGGTTCCCTCTCCGTCCACATGAATGGAACCGCCCTCCAAGATAAAATCCCTCTTGTTATAGACATCCTTCTCCAGCAAATCACAGAGCTTTCTCGCCATTTTATTGTCATTATCCCAGGGGAAATACAAGCCGTCATGCAGCCCTCCCCAGGCATTAAAGCCCCAGTCAATTCCACGGATTTCCCCTGCATCATTTCTTACAAAGGTAGGGCAATAGTCCCTTGCCCAGGCATCATCATTTGACATCTCAATCACCCTGATATGCGGCGGTAATATGGCTCTGGCATTATCATACTGCTTTGCACTTGCACACACGGTTACCTTCTCAGAGCGTGCTATCGCTTCCGCCACCTGCACAAAAGCCGTTCTTGCCCTGTATCCTCCATACTGCCAGGAATCCGCCCGTTCCGGGAAAATCATGATACATCCCTCATGGGGTGCAAATTCTGCCGGCATATAAAACCCGTCTTTCTTAGGCGTTGAATCCTTGATTATCTGCATTCTGCATCCACTCCTTATCACAATCGTCTCTTAAAATCCTCATACCCAAACTGCTTTACAAGCTCACAGCGTCCGTCCTTTTTAAGTAACGCTATGGACGGAAGGGGCATACCGTTAAAGGTATTATTTTTTACCATGGAATAAATAGCCATGTCCTGAAAATATAACCTATCTCCTTCCTTAAGAGGACTGTCAAAGGAATAGTCTCCGATAATATCCCCGGCAAGACAGGTGGGACCACCCAACCGATAGGTGTAAGGTTTTTCTCCTGCCTCACCGCTATCCTTAAGCGGCGGTCTGTAGGGCATCTCCAGTACATCCGGCATATGGCAGGATGCCGATGTGTCTAAAATGGCAATCTCCATATCATTGTGTAACGTCTCCAGCACAGTCGTTACCAGATATCCCGCATTCAGCGCCACTGCCTCACCCGGTTCAAGATACACAATTAAACCATACTTTTCCTGCATTCTTCTGATACAGTGCTCCAGCCGTTCCATATCGTAGCCCTCTCTGGTGATATGGTGACCTCCTCCAAAATTTATCCACTTCATTCGGGGCAAATATTCACCGAATGCTTCTTCCACCGCTGCAAGAGTCACCTCCAGGGCATCTGCATCCTGCTCGCAGAGAGTGTGGAAATGCAGTCCATCTATGTAGGAGAAAAGTTCGGGTTGCGCCGCAAGTCCCTGTACAAGATTTTCCTTCGTCACTCCCAAACGGGAACCGGGAGCGCAGGGATCATAGATGGCATGTCCCTCCTGTGTAGAGCACTGGGGATTAATGCGAAGTCCCACACTTTTTCCACATTCCTTTGCCCTCTTTCCAAACTTTTCCACCTGCTTTAAGGAATTAAACACGATATGGTCACAGTAAGTTAATATCTCTTCAAATTCTTCCTCTCGAAACGCCGGGGAAAACACGTGGTTTTCACAGCTCTTACCTTGTTTTTTAAGAGGCAGTACCATATCCTCCATGCCAAGGCGCGCCTCATAGAGGCCGCTGGCAGTTGAACCGCTTAAATACTTGCCTATAAGAGGGTACAAAGCATACATGGAAAATGCCTTCTGTGCCAGCAAAATCCGAGCTCCTGTCCTATCCATAACCCCTCGTAATATCTTTAAATTCTGTTCTATTTTTGCCTCATCCACCACATAACAGGGGGTGGGAAGCTTTTTCATTTCTTCAACTCTATCGGACATCTTATCCTCCGCCAATTTCTCCCGGCATCCTACAAAATTTTCTATATTTACTTCTTGGTATTTCTTTCTTTGTTTGTTTGTGATATAGTCATGTTGCATCAACAGATTTTACTGCAACAAAGGAGCACTTACATACATGAAATCCAATAAATTTACCTACAAACATACCGTATATGCCTGCTTCGCTGGATATTTCACCCAGGCTATCGTAAACAATTTCATCCCGCTTTTGTTTTTGACCTTTCATCATACCTACAACATACCACTGTCCAAAATCACTCTGTTAATCACCTTTAACTTTGTATTACAGCTGACCGTGGATATGATATCCCCCACCTTTATCGACCGTATTGGGTATCGCGCATCCGCTATTTTGGCGCATGTCTTTGCCGCAGCCGGTTTCCTAAGCCTGATGATATTGCCGGAGCTTACTGCCGACCCTTTTATAGGCATTTTGATTTCCGTACTGATTTACGCCGTGGGCGGTGGACTTTTAGAGGTACTTATCAGTCCCATCGTGGAAGCATGCCCCTCTGACAACAAGGAGAAGGCCATGAGCCTGCTTCACTCCTTTTACTGCTGGGGCCAGGTATCCGTGGTACTGTTATCCACTCTGTTCTTCCACTTTGTAGGCATTGAACACTGGCGATTTATGGCGTTCTTCTGGGCACTTATCCCTATCGCCAACACTATCTTGTTTACACAGGTTCCCATCCTGCACCTGATTGGTGAGAATGAAAAGGGACTGACCTTAAAGGAACTGTTTTGCAGTAAAATGTTCTGGGTATTTATGATTCTTATGGTGGCATCCGGTGCCAGCGAGCTGGCAATCAGCCAGTGGGCTTCCACCTTTGCGGAGTTGGGCCTTGGTCTTTCCAAAACCATGGGGGATTTGGCAGGCCCCATGCTCTTTGCCGTAATGATGGGGCTCATCCGTACCTTCTACGGTCACTACGGAGATAAAATTAAGCTGGAAACCTTTATGCTTCTAAGCGGTATTTTGTGTATTATTGGTTATTTGCTTGCCGCTCTATCACCAAACCCTGTTTTGGGACTTGTGGGCTGTGCCATCTGCGGTCTCGCCGTTGCCATTATGTGGCCGGGGACCTTCTCCATGGCAAGCGCAGCCATCAAAAACGGCGGTACACTGATGTTTGCCCTGTTTGCCCTTTCCGGAGATGTGGGCTGTTCTCTGGGACCTACCATTGTAGGTCGAATCGCAGGACCCGACGGCGGTAACCTTCACACCGGTATTTTAGTAGGTGTATCCTATCCGGTTGTGCTCCTTGTAGGACTTGGACTGTATCATCTCTGTAAGAAGAGCAAGTCCTGATACCGGCCGCTTGTTGCAGGGGAAAGCCACTTTCCTAAAATTAGCATACCCGAATTACTCAACCAACACCGGACTTTCCTCTACTACCCAGGGAAGTCCGTATTTATTTAAGGCATCCATGAAGGGATCCGGATCAAATTCTTCCACATTGAATACACCGGGCTTTTTCCAGATACCTTCCAGCACCAGCTTCGCACCAATCATGGCAGGCACGCCGGTGGTGTAAGAAATCGCCTGGGAGCCCAATTCTTTATAACACTCCTGATGGTCACATACATTGTAAATGTAAATGGACTTCTCCTTGCCATCCTTTATGCCGGTGAAAATACAACCGATATTGGTCTTTCCCACAGTGCGGGGACCTAAGGATGCAGGGTCCGGCAAAAGTGCTTTCAAAAACTGGATGGGTACAATTTCCTTGCCGTCAAAAAGTACAGGATCGGTACGGAGCATTCCCACATTCTCCAAGCATTTCATATGGGTTAAATAGCTCTGTCCAAAGGTCATAAAGAAACGGATTCTCTTCACACCCGGAATGTTCTTTGCCAGGGATTCAATCTCTTCGTGGTGAAGCAGATACATATCCTTCTCACCCACGCCGTCAAAATTGTACACACGCTTAATCTCCATGGGCTCAGTCTCCACCCAATGACCATTTTCCCAGTAGGAGCCGTTTGCGGAAACCTCTCGCAGATTGATTTCCGGATTAAAGTTGGTGGCAAAGGGATAACCATGGTCACCGCCGTTGCAATCCAGAATGTCAATATAATGAATCTCATCAAAATAATGCTTCAGGGCATACGCAGAAAATACACTGGTTACGCCGGGGTCAAAACCGCTGCCAAGCAGTGCGGTAATCCCTGCTTCTTCAAAACGCTCCTTATATGCCCACTGCCAGGAATAATCAAAATAAGCGGTAAAGCCCTCCTCCTTGCAACGCTTTTCATAAATAGCACGCCACACAGGGTCCTCCGTGTCCTCTGCCTCGTAGTTTGCGGTATCGATATAGTCTACCTTGCAGGCAAGGCAGGCATCCATAATGGTTAAATCCTGATAGGGAAGTGCCAGATTCAACACTGCATCGGGACGAACCTTGTTGATTAAGGCAATCAACTCCTCCACGTTGTCAGCATCTACCTGCTTTGTGGTAATCACCGCGTTGGTTTTCCCTTGTAATTTTTCCTTTAAGGCATCACATTTGCTTACGGTACGGCTTGCAATGCAAATCTCCGTGAAGGTTTCTGCGCACATTGCGCACTTCTGGATGGCTACTTGCGCTACGCCGCCGCAGCCGATAATTAAAATCTTGGACATGGTTTGTTCTCCTTCTTCATCAATTATTATAAATTACTCTACACTGCGGAGCAGGTTTTCCACATAGGCGGGGAGGCAGAAGGCTCCCTGGTGAAGCTTGGTGGTATAGTAACGGGTATCGAGGTTTAGCATCTTCCACTGCACTGCCCGCAAATCATCTACCGGATGGTATTTCTTGGAGGCAAAGCCAAAGAGCCAGTGACCGGAAGGGTAGGTAGGAATGTGTGCCTGATACACACGGCTTATGGGAAAGCTTTCCACAATCCGCTTGTGTGCACGCTTGCAGGCATTGGCATCTCCCTCATAGAAGGGGCTTTCATGCTGGTTTACCATAATGCCGTCCTCCTTAAGCGCCTTGTAGCAGTTACCGTAAAACTCCTTGGTAAACAGTCCCTCTCCCGGACCAAAGGGATCCGTGGAATCCACGATAATCAGGTCATATTCATTTTCCTTGGAACGGATAAAGCGAAGTCCGTCCTCATAAAAAATATGTACCCGCTCATCATTTAATCTGCATGATGTTTGTGGCAGATACTTTTTGCACACCTCCACCACCAGCTCATCAATCTCCACCATATCAATGTGTTCAATGCTGTCATAGCGGGTCAACTCCCGTATGACTCCACCGTCCCCGGCACCGATGACCAACACCTTTTTCACATTGGGATGTACTGCCATGGGCACATGGGTTATCATCTCATGATAGATAAACTCGTCCTTCTCCGTGAGCATCATGTATCCGTCCAACGTCAGGAACCTCCCAAACTCCTTGGACTCAAACACATCAATTCTCTGAAAATCACTTTGTCCGCTGTAAAGCTGTTTGTCCACACGGATGGAAAGCTTTACGTCCGGCGTATGTGGCTCTGAAAACCATAGCTCCATTTATGCCCACACCTCCTTTAACACATTTAAATAATTGATACCGGCATCCTCAGGACCGGTCATGGAACAGCCCTTCTCCTTGGCGTAGATAATATACTGCAGGATTTCCTCTGTTATCTCCTCACCCGGAGCCAGAATGGGTATGCCCGGGGGATAACACATCACAAATTCACTGCATATCCTGCCCACTGTCTGTGCAAGAGGTAACGCTTCCTTTTCTGCATAAAATGCACTCTGGGGAGAAACCGCCACCTTGGGGTCTATATATTCCTGGGTAAACATGCCTGCTGTGTCCTTGCTGTATTTACGCTTAATCTCCATAAGGGCACTGACCAGACGCTCCGTTTCTCTCTGCCTGTCACCAATGGATATGTAAGCCAGAATATTGGCAATATCGCCAAGCTCCACCTGAATGTCATATTCATCCCGAAGCAAATCATACACCTCAATGCCTGCCAGTCCGATTCCTAAGGTGTTTACCGTCAATTTGGTTTTGTCAAAATCATAGATACTGTCACCATTAATAAGCTCTGCTGTGTACGCATAATAACCGCCGATATTGTTAATCTCTTCCCTTGCATACTCCGCTAGCGTAATCACCTTTGCAAATTCCTCCTTACCTCGAAGTGCCAGATTTCTTCTGGAAATATCCAGACTGGCAAGCAAAAGGTAGGATGCACTGGTGGTCTGGGTCAGATTAATAATCTGTCTCACATAACCGGGATTCATATGGGGTCCCGTCAGCAAAAAGGAGCTTTGGGTCAGGCTTCCTCCCGACTTATGCATGCTGACACTTGCCATATCTGCCCCCGCTGCCATGGCGGATACCGGCATATTCTTCCCGAAATAAAAGTGGGTGCCGTGGGCTTCATCCGCCAGCACCTTCATGCCATGGGAATGTGCCAGCTTCACAATACTTCTTAAATCCGAACAAATACCGTAATAGGTGGGGTTATTCACTAACACCGCCACTGCATCGGGATTTTCCAGAATGGCTCTTTCCACCTGGGATACCTTCATACCCAGGGCAATCCCCAGCTTACTATCCATATCGGGATTTACATAAATTGGGATGGCTCCATTTAACACCAGCGCATTAATCACACTTCTGTGCACATTTCTGGGCAGGATGATTTTGTCGCCCTTTTTGCATACGCTAAGCACCATACTCTGGACGGAGGAGGTAGTACCTCCCACCATTAAGAAGGCATATGCCGCCCCAAAAGCCTCTGCCGCCAGCTCCTCTGCCTCTTTGATAATGGATACCGGATGACAAAGATTATCAAGGGGCTTCATGGAATTCACATCAATTCCCACGCACTGCTGTCCTAAAAGCGCAGTAAGCTCCGGATTTCCCCTGCCTCTTTTATGTCCCGGCACGTCAAAGGGCACTATTCTGTTTTGTCTGAATTCCTCCAGGGCCTCATAAATGGGGGCTCTGGATTGGTTATATCTCCCCATGGTCTCTCCTAAAAAATATTCCTTCCGCTGAAAATCTCAATCATTTCCCTGCGGAGATTGTCCGTTATCTCCAAACGGGTTTTGGGCGGCAGCTCATATACATCACTGTTAAACAGGTAATTCTGTAAATCAATTTCCTTTATCAACATCTTGGTGTGAAAAATATTGGAATCATGCACATTGATATCCACCGCATCATAACGCTGCAGGGTTTCCTGCTTAATATAGTTTTGGATGGAGGTTATGTTGTGGTCCATAAAAAGCTTTTTGCCACTCATATCTCTGGTAAAACCGCGCACTCTGTAATCCATGGTAATGATATCCGAATCAAAGGAGCCAATCAGATAATCCAAGGTGGAAAGGGGCGTTATTTCCCCGCAGGTTGCCACATCAATATCCACACGAAAGGTGGCCAAACAGGTCTCCGGGTGATACTCAGGGTAGGTATGTACCGTGATATGACTTTTGTCCAAATGTGCCACGGTAGTGTCCCCTGCCGGCACCATACTTTCCTCTGCAATCAGGATGGTCACAGAGGAGCCCTGGGGCTCATAATCCTGACTGGAAATATTAAGAACCGTTGCACCAATCATATCCGTAACATTCGTCAGAATATTGGTCAGACGCTCTGAGTTATACTGACTGTCGATATAGGCAATATAGTCCTTCTGCTCGCGCTGGGTTTTGGCATAACAAACGTCATAAATATTAAAGCTTAAGGACTTTGTCAGATTGTTAAAGCCATACAATGTGATTTTCTCTTTCATGAAAGCCTCCTGATTAACAAAATAAAGGCAAGTAGTGTACCTGCACACTACTTGCCTGATTATTCTCTCAATTTTATCACTGCACTTCCCTAAAGTATCCCTGCGGAAAGACAGTGTTATCATGTATGAAATAAACAGATATAGGGTTTTAGAGTCTATATAGCAAATATTTTACTTTTACTACTCTTATTGACCGTTTCACAAGTTAGATGTGCATCAGCACCGGTTTATAGTAACCAACTTATAAAATTTGAGCTTTTAACTCAATCAATAATGCAACAAAGTTGCTTAAAAATATTTGCATGGAATCCCTAAAAACTGTTTTCCATACAGCTTTGTAACTTACATGCGTGATTGTAACACACGAAAAAGGGGTAAGTCAATTTATTTTTTTACAAATTGTGGAATTTGCTTTACCAATACCACATCGCTCTCATCAGGGTATGTCTGAAGTAAATCCAGCACAGCCCGCACCGTGCTTTCCTCCTGCCCCGTCAATTTTGCCATAACAGATATATCAAGCTCACTTTCCTTCATCCGCCTAAGAATCCTAAGCAGTTCCTCTGCTTTTCCCCTGTTATAGCCCAGTTCTTCGCCATCCTCCATAAATACCTTCCGGACATATTCTTCATTGTACTCATATATTGACATGGCAATCACCTCCGCCTTCTGCTCTATGAGAAAGTCTCTCAAAATATCCTTCTCAATACAGACTTCAACCGCCTGCTCTACGGCCTCATCAAAGGGTAATGTCTCCAGCTTACTTCTTATCTCCGCCACAAAATATGCGTAATCCGCCAGACTTTTACATCTGTTCATCAGTTCCTCATTTTGACCATAATTGATATTAATGGTGCGGACGGTAAGCTCCATACAACCATCTTCACCGTTCTCAAAGGAATCCGAAAGCTTCTGGACAAATTCCTCCTCTTTCCGCTCCAATCCATTGTAAAAAACAATATAATGCGGAGTCGGTATCTTCACCCTGTGCCTTACACTCAAATCCACATCCTTTATGTACTTCTTATAAAGGTCTGCAAAATATAAAAATCCCCGTAGAGGCATATTGGGACAGTAGGAGGATTGATGTTCATAGAGACACATACTGCAATCTATCACAAATGATACATCATTTTTCATCTTCATGTAAATCGCATTTTCCAATGTTGTCACTGTCAGATTTTCCACATCTGTATAATGCGTATCATTCAGTGCATTGTAAAGCTCTAAAAGCCTCTTTCTGTCCTTAAACAATAGGCGGAACACCCTGTCCTTGTAGGTAAAATACGGTTTCTTTTCATCTGTCATATATATCTCTCCTTTCACAGATGGTTGCAGGAAAACCAT
>CALYZQ010000030.1 GCA_945609985.1 uncultured Lachnospiraceae bacterium
GGGAGAGTTATAAGAATCTCAAGAATGTCATCATTATCATGATTGTACCCTTTGATCCCTTCGGACTAGACCGTATGGTGTATACCATCAAGAGTGGCTGTATGGAGGAGCCGGACATGCCCTATGAGGATGGCGCTAGAACCTTGTTTTTATACACCAAGGGCGCGAAGGGCAATCCATCCAAGGAGCTGCAGGAGCTACTTAAGTACATGGAGAATTCCGGACCGGAGAATGTAACCAATCATGATTTGCAGGAGATTCACCGCATGATAGAAACCGTAAAATATGACGGAGGAGTGACAGGTGATTATATGAGACTGATGGAAGATGAAGAGTATTTGCGAGAATGTGCAATGCAGGAAGGCAGAGAGGAAGGCAGACAAGAAGGTATTCTGTTAGCTACGAGGCAGAATATTATTAAGCTTTTAGAAGCACGTTTTCTCATATCTGAGGAGGTAAGAGAGAAGATTTGCGCCCAGGAGGATTTGGAAGTCTTAGATGTCTGGTTGCAGTATGCAGCCATTGCTTCAAGTCAGCAAGAATTCCTTGAGAAAATAGTTAATCATTGAAAAAGAACTCCGACAGGTTATATAACCTGTCGGAGTTTTTTACCTTCTCCTCCGCCTCTGTCTGCTCCTGCGCTTTGCTTCCTTAATTTGGCTCTTGCGCCAGTCTTTTGTGCGTCCTTTTTTGCGGCGTGTCTTTCGGAAGGAAAAGTGATAGTTTCTGAGGAATGCCCATACAAGGAGAGCGATAAATCCAATTGCTGCAATGCCTGCCAGTATGAGTAATACTTTCATAATATTGATGAAAATATAGGAGGTCTTTCCCTTGGGCTTTTCAGTGACGTTTTCTTCTGAATCTACAGTACCTTCCACGGAATCAAAGGTGTATGTCTTTTCCTGATCGGTGACGAAATCCAAGGAGGCAGAACCGATATACACATCACGGAATGTGTAGGAGATGACAGCCGCCTGTCCCGGGTCATTCGTATCGTAAGAAATGGTGGACTCAGTGTCCTCAAAGCCGATAGTCTTGGGCAGGATGATACAGTCCTGCCGGTTCAGCGCAAGGAGCGGCTTGGAACTGCCGAATATATCGTTGTCGCTGTAAAAAAAGCCTGTATTATCAATGTTGTATTTGGTTTCGGATTTGGATACATTCACCTTGTCAAAGTTACTGAATCCATAGTTAAACAGGGCAATGGTGTCCTCGTAGTGTGCAGGGGTTTCATCCTTTAAAACCACACAAATCAGCTTCATACCGTTTTTCTCTGCACAGGAAACAAGGGTGTTTCTGGCATCATCGGTGTATCCGGTCTTGCAGCCTACAAGGTATTCATAGGCATATTTTTTGCCGGGTAAAAGCTCCATTTTATTGTGGTCAATATATTCTCCGGATTCCTTCATAATGCGCAGGGCGGGAGTCTGAGTAATTCCGCACAAGGTATCGTTTGCAAAAAATGCGCGTCCAATCATCGCCAGATCATAGGCGCTGGTATAATGGTTTTCATCGGGCAGACCGTTTGGATTTACAAAGTTGGAATCCACACAGCCAAGCTCCCTTGCACGGTTATTCATAATCTCTGCAAAGCCTGCCCAGGTACCGCCGATATGCTCAGCCACGGCGTAGGAGACCTCGTTGGCGGAGCGGATGAGAATGGCGTTCAGACAGTCCTCCATGGTGAGAGTATCCCCCACATTCATGGCAATGTGATTGCTTCCTCTGGGGATGCCGAATACCGCATCCTTTGAAAAGGTAACCACTTCGTCCATGGAGCTCATCTCCGAGATAATCAGGGAGGTCAGAATCTTGGTGGTGCTGGCGGGATAATGGGGCTCGTGTATGTTTTTGGCATACAAAACAGCTCCGGTCTCAGCCTCCATCAATATGGCGGCAGCCGCAGTGACAATAGGACCATCGGGCCAGTCTTCTATCTGATTGGATTGTATGGGGAGTGCCTGTTGTGCAGCAATGCGCTCCTCGGTCTTGGAGGCATACGCAATTAAGGTTTGCGTAAATAACAGAGCAATAGCGGGTAGTGTGATTAAGCTTTTTTGTAAAAATCTATATAAAGGGTTATTCTTATATTGCAACATAATTATCCTCATATTAAGTGGTTATTATATCCTAAATAAAGCATAGCATGCACAAACTGAAAATACAACGAAAAAGTGCAATTGACAATGCTATGCAAATAAAGTAAATTATATAATAAGATTACTGTTGGAAAGGAAATCCCGTAAATTTATGAGACTTAGAAATATTACCGGTTCCCGGGAAGTAATTGCGGACAGCGAGTTTGTGGTGAAGGAGGCAGTGCTTTTTGAATGTCCCGGCACCTGGCATGACATTTTTGGAAATGAGAACCCCATCCATATTGAAATCGGTATGGGAAAGGGCAAATTTATACATACTATGGCTAAGGAGTATCCTGATATTAATTATGTGGGAATTGAGAAATATTCCAGCGTTTTGCTCCGCGCTATTCAAAAGATGGAGGAAGAACCGCTTCCCAATCTGAAGTTTATCCGTATGGATGCAGAGGATATTGCAAAGGTATTCGGCAATGAAGAGGTGGACAAGATTTATCTGAATTTTTCAGATCCATGGCCAAAGGACAGACATGCCAAGAGAAGACTTCCCTCTAAGGAATTTCTGGCGCGCTACGATGTGATTTTAAAAAGGAACAGTCGCCTGGAGTTCAAGACGGATAATAGGGATTTGTTTGATTTTGCCGTAGAAGAACTGGAACCGGCAGGCTGGAAGGCGGAGGTCATAACCTACGATTTGCACAGTGATGAAGCATTGATGCAGGGAAATGTGATGACCGAGTACGAGGAGAAGTTTTCTTCCATGGGTAATCCCATTTGTAAGTATATTATTTATAGATAAGTGTGGCAAAGGCATTTGCCGTGGTGCTTAGAGTTATGTAAATCGAAAGCGTGGCACGACGTTACAGTGCAGAAAGAAGGAGTTATGGAATACAATTTTACGATGGAGAATTTTGAGAAGGAAGTATTGCAGTCAGATATCCCCGTATTGGTGGATTTTTATGCGGACTGGTGCGGCCCCTGCAAGATGATGGCACCTGTTATCGCTGCTCTGGCAGAGGAATTTGAAGGCAAGATGAAAATCGGCAAGTGTGATACCGAGGAGAACATGCCCCTTGCACAGAAATACCGTGTTGCCAGCATCCCTAATATGCAGGTTTTCAAAAACGGAGAAGTTGTTGCAAATTTTGTGGGCGGCATGGGCAAGGAAACCCTGCGCGAGAAACTCCTGAGTGTGTTGAACTAATGCACGCACTTCTTCGGGAATTGTTTACATGGCGTTTCCCGGGTGTGTGGGTCTATGCAGAAAATACACTCCCCAGATACCGATTTTCAAGGATTTTGGTATCTGGGGAATATATTATTTTGCATAGACCCACATAGAAAACATTTGGGGAATTATAATTTGCTACGCCGCTTCATGCTCAATCTAGTTATGATACAATCTTTGTGACTGATAATTGGGTTCGCAGGTTAAGTTCACGCCCAGCTTGCGGAATACATTCATATCTATCTGGGACAGGATGACGCTGGAGTGTACCTCGGAACCACGTAGGTTCTGTAGCTGCTGCATGGCAAGTCTTGCATTTTCATCAGTTGCCGCACAGATGGACAGCGCAATCAGTACCTCATCGGTGTGCAATCTTGGATTGCGGTTGCCAAGGTATGTTACCTTTAATTCCTGGATAGGACCGATGGTGGTGGGAGAAATCAGCTGGATGGAATCATCGATGTCTGCCAACACCTTCAGGGCATTTAGCAGCATGGCAGCGGATGCACCCAAAAGCTCACTGGTCTTGCCGGTAATAATCCGTCCGTCGGGAAGTTCAATTGCTACAGCAGGCTCTCCTGTGGCTTCTGCCTTTATCTTAGCTGCACTTATGACAGGTCTGTCATCTGTTGTGGTGCCGGCCTGCTTCATTAGAAGCTCCAGCTTCAAAATCTGTTCATCATCTGCATTTCCCTGACGTTTCTGGCACAAGGTCTGATAATATCTGCGGATAATTTCCTGCTGGGAGGCAACTCTGGTCACTTCATCATCAATGATACCGAAGCCTGCCATGTTGACACCCATGTCAGTTGGAGATTTGTAAGGACATTCGCCCATAATCTTCTCAAACATGGCACTGAGCACCGGGAAAATCTCTACGTCACGGTTATAATTAATGGTGGTTTCACCATATGCTTCCAAATGGAAAGGGTCAATTACATTCACATCATTTAAATCTGCGGTGGCAGCTTCGTAAGCTAAGTTTACGGGATGCTTTAGCGGCAGATTCCAGATGGGGAAGGTCTCGTACTTTGCGTATCCCGCCTTGATACCCCGCTTAAAGTCATGATAAAGCTGGGAGAGGCAGGTCGCCATCTTACCGCTTCCGGGTCCGGGTGCGGTCACCACTACAAGAGAACGGGTCGTTTCAATATAGTCGTTTTTGCCTAAGCCATCATCGCTTACAATAAGCGGAATGTTGGAGGGATATCCGGGTATTGAGTAATGTCTGTACACCTTCATGCCCAGAGATTCCAGCTTTTTCTGGTAGGCGATGGCACTGGGTTGTCCCGCAAATTGGGCGAGGCACACACTGCCTACATAGAGGCCATAGCCGCGGAATGCATCAATCAGTCTGAGCACGTCCAAATCATAGGTGATGCCCAAATCGGAGCGCACCTTATTTTTCTCGATGTCTGCGGCGTTGATAACAATTACAATTTCCGCCTGGTCCTTGAGCTGTACCAGCATGTTAATCTTGCTGTCAGGCTTAAAGCCGGGTAACACTCTGGAGGCATGGTAATCGTCGAACAGCTTACCGCCGAATTCCAGATATAATTTACCGCCGAAGGTGGCGATTCTCTCTTTAATTTTTTCAGACTGCATGCGCAGGTATTTGTCGTTGTCGAAGCCCGTTTTGCCCATAAAATCCTCCTGATTATAAAACGAAACTACTTACTTAGGTATCATACAAAAAAAATCAGCTAAAATCAATGGGAAATCTTTTATTATTTAAGAAAACTTTTATTGATTTTAACTGTGTTTCTCTCTATAATATAATAGACTTGTTATCTGCATTTGCCAAATAATGAGTATCGGGAATGTACGATTATTTTTGGGAAGATTGCTTACAATAATTTTAACATAAAGAAATGGAGTTGCTATGGATAATCAAATGAATCAGTACGACAACGGAAACGGTTATAACAACCGTGGAAACGGTCAGGGCGGTAACGGTAACAACGGTAATGGTAACCAGCCTCCCAAAAAGCCAAACACCATGATGCTTGTGCTGGCGGCACTTGGAACGGTCCTTTTGGTGTTTATGTTTTATAATTCGATTTTCGGTTCCACCCCGAATAAGGACACCAAAGACTATTCGGTGTTTTTGCAGGATTTGGAGGCCGGCAGGATTGAGTTTGTGGAAGCGAATGTTGAGAGCGCGGAGTTGAAGGTCACTTTGAAGGAGACCGGTCAGTCTCAGACTGCAACCACAGGTTATGAAAATAATCCCTTCTGGTTCCAAAGCCAGAAAAAGCAAAATGAATATTATACCAAGATGATGGAGACCATTGACGCATTAACCGTGCGTCTGGAGGCGCAGGGGATAAACTATGCGCGTGTGATAGAAAACAACTCCAACTTCTGGCTGGAGCTTTTCCTTACAGTAATTCTCCCGATAATTCTTTTGTGGGTTTTGCTGGGCTTTTTCTTCCGCAAAATGAGCGGGGGCGGCGGTCCCATGGGTGTAGGAAAGAGCAATGCCAAGGTTTATGTACAGAAGGAAACGGGTGTTACCTTTAAGGATGTGGCAGGCGAGGATGAGGCCAAGGAGTCTCTGGTAGAGGTTGTTGACTTCCTGCACAATCCCGGCAAGTATTCCAAGATTGGTGCAAGACTTCCCAAGGGAGCTCTTTTGGTGGGCCCTCCCGGAACCGGTAAAACCCTGCTTGCCAAGGCAGTGGCAGGTGAGGCAAAGGTGCCCTTCTATTCCCTGACAGGTTCAGACTTCATTGAGTTGTATGTGGGTGTGGGTGCCAGCCGTGTGCGTGATTTGTTCAAGGAAGCAACCAAGAATGCGCCCTGTATCATTTTTATTGACGAGATAGATGCCATCGGTAGAAGCCGTGATTCCAAGTACGGCGGCGGTAACGAGGAGCGTGAGCAGACATTAAACCAGCTGCTCTCCGAGATGGATGGTTTTGACAGCTCAAAGGGTGTTTTAATTTTGGGTGCCACCAACCGCCCCGAGATTCTGGATAAGGCGCTGCTTCGTCCGGGACGTTTCGACAGACGTATCATCGTGGATAAGCCGGATTTGAAGGGACGTGTGGAAATCCTTAAGGTGCATGCCAAGGATGTAAAGATGGATGAAACCGTGGATTTGGACGCCATTGCACTGGCAACCAGCGGTGCGGTAGGCTCCGATTTGGCGAATATGATAAATGAGGCTGCCATCAATGCCGTAAAGGAAGGCAGAGAGTATGTATGCCAGCAGGATTTGTTTAATGCGGTTGAGGTTGTACTGGTAGGTAAGGAAAAGAAGGACCGTATCATGAGCAAGGAGGAGCGCAAGATTGTTTCTTATCATGAGGTGGGTCATGCGCTTATCAGTGCCCTGCAGAAGAATTCCGAGCCCGTGCAGAAGATTACCATTGTACCCCGTACCATGGGTGCCCTCGGCTATGTAATGCATGTGCCGGAGGAAGAGAAATATTTAAACACAGAGGCAGAGCTTCGCGATATGCTGGTAGGTTTAGTCGGCGGACGCGCGGCTGAGGAGGTTGTGTTTGACACTGTTACCACCGGTGCTGCCAATGATATTGAGAGAGCGACGGAGATTGCCCGCTCTATGGTGACCCGTTACGGTATGAGCAAGAAGTTTGGTCTTGTGGGTCTTGCCACTATTGAAAGCCAGTATCTGGAGGGCAGAGCGGCTTTGAACTGTAGCGATGAGACAGCTGCGGCAATTGACGAGGAAGTGGTAGCCATCATCAAAGAAAGCTATGACAAAGCACTTGAACTGCTCCGTGAGAACCGTGAGCTGATGGATAAGCTGGCGGCATTCCTCATTGAGAAGGAGACCATTACCGGTAAAGAATTCATGGAGATTTTCCGCAAGGAGAAGGGAATCTCTGAGCCTGAGGAGAAGAAGGACGAGGAGAAGAAAGAGACTGAGTCCGGGGAACAGGCTGAACCCGCGGAAAGTGCCACGGCAGAAGAAGTGACCTTAGAAGGAGAGCCTGCTGAGACCGAGGCAGAGGAAGCGGAGGCTGACAAGGTAGTCGAAACGCAGGATGAGCTGCCCCCCTACCTTCGTTATCAGGCACCTGCTGACAATGCGGATGTAGGTCGTTTCAGTAACGGCAGAATAGATAAGGATGATTTGTAAGGAAGCCTGAGTGCAGGATTCAAAAGCGTCGCTGTAAGGCGGCGCTTTTTGTGAAGGGAGAGCATCATGAGTGAAAAGCGAATTTTGGTGGTAGAGGATGACGGAGATATCAATCACCTTCTGTGCAGTATTTTAAAGAAGAACAAGTATCAAACGGTACAGGCTTTTTCCGGAACGGAAGCGGACCTGCGCACGGACATGGAGCGGTTTGATTTGATGATTATGGATTTGATGATGCCGGGCATGGATGGGCTTACGCTGCTAAAGAAGCTGCGTGAGGAGAAGGGGCTGAAAATGCCAATTCTTGTATTGTCAGCCAAATCTGCCCTCACGGATAAGGTGGAGCTTATGACGGCGGGAGCAGATGATTATATGACCAAGCCCTTTGAACCGGAGGAGCTTTTGGTGAGAGTGATGGCACTTCTCAGACGTTCAGAGGGCGGCGGGACGCTTAGCAGAGAGCAGGATAGTCTGGTGTTAAACTACAAGAAACTAACACTTGTGTCGGATGCGAGAAGGGTGACGGTAGATGGAACCGAGCTTGACTTAACACCTTTTGAATATGATATTTTACGGCTTTTGATGCAGCACCCGGACAAGGTTTTTTCCAGGGAGTCCCTTTATGAACAGGTTTGGGAAGGCGGCTATTACGGTGAGGATAATACGGTAAATGTGCATGTGAGTAATCTTAGAAAGAAGCTTGCAGCGGCAGACCCGGAGGAGGAATACATAAAAACAGTTTGGGGAATCGGCTTTAAATTGGCATAAGAAGCATCCTAAGGAGCATCTTTATGAATTCTTTAAACTTTCTTGAGGACTTATTTAGAGGATGCGGGGTATAGTAGCCTTATCAAGTTCACGCTAGAAAGGAAACAGACATGGAAATGGATATTGTAAAATCTATAAATCTTTCCAAGGACTATAAAAAGTTTCGTGCTCTGAATAAGGTTAATATTACCGTAAAACAGGGAGAAATCTATGGTCTTGTGGGAGACAACGGCGCAGGAAAAACCACTTTTTTAAAGCTCTTAGCTGGTCAGATATCTGCTTCGGAGGGAAGCTTCAGCTTATTCGGGAAAGAGAGCAATGCCGGGAAGGCAGAGGCAAGAAGCAGAATCGGTGTGATGATTGAGGAGACCGGCTTTTATCCAAATATGACCATTGCGCAGAATCTGGAATACTACAGAAGAATGAAGGCAGTTGCCGGAAAGGAAGCTGTGGAGGAGGCTCTTTCCCTGACCGGACTTATGCCGTACAGCAAAAAGAAGTGTAAGGCTATGTCCATGGGTATGAAGCAGCGTCTGGGACTTGCCATTGCTCTGCTTGGAAAGCCGGAGTTTCTCATTTTGGATGAGCCCATAAACGGTCTTGACCCCAGCGGTATCGTGGAGGTTAGAAATCTTCTGTTAAAGCTGAATAAGGAGAGAAACACTACCATCCTTCTCTCCAGCCATATTTTGAGCGAGCTGGAGCAGATTGCCACGGTTTACGGCTTTTTACACAAGGGGAATCTGGTGGAGCAGATAACCGTAGAGCAGCTTAAGGAAAACTGCGCAGATTTTATTGAAATTAAGGTGGGAGATGCAGCACGCTTTAGCGTGCTTTTAGAGAGAAAGCTTGGACATACCAATTATTCCGTGCTTCCTGATAATAGTATTCACATTTTTGAGCCAGGTGAGCAGATTGAGCGTTACAGTAATCTGGCAGCAGAGGAAGGCTTGCCTGTACTGGGGCTTGGAAGGCGTAAGAAGAGCCTTGAGGAGTATTATGCGGATGTGAAGAGAAGGGGGATGGAATTATGTTAAGCTATATGAAGAGTGAAATTTATCATGTGTTACATGAGAAAACCATATATATTGCGGCAACTGTGTTGCCGGGATTAACGGTATTGATGAATGTAATGCTTGCAGTGCTTAGTGGTGTTGATGAAAGCTTCCGATATGGGACGGTAAGATTTTCTTTAAATATGCTGACAGGCTTAATGATTGCGGTGGTTTATGCGGCAATTGCCATGGGAAGTCTTTTGACTTCCGACAAAAAGACAGGAGTATTGAAAAATATTGTGGCAACAGGTCTTTCCAGAGAAAAAATCTTTATTGGCAAGTGCCTGGTGACCTTGTTGTTTTCTGTAATACTACTTATTCTTACGGTTGGTGCGCTTGTGGCAAGTGCTTATCTTTTGTTAGAGAATAGGGAATGGGAACCTTTGAGACAATTACTGTCAGGCATTTTGACCATATTCCCTTTTGCGGTGGCAACCATGATGTATATCATTGTTGTATCCATGCATAATGACAGCAACGGAAATCTTATTATTATGTGCTTCTTATATCTTTTGTTTCCACATATTATAAGAGCTTTGTCCATGGTAGATGTCTTTGGCGTGGTGGCAACGGTTTTAGGGAAAATATCTTCCTGGCTCCCCTTAAATATGTTAAACTATGAAGTAGATGTCTGGTTCAGCTCCTATGACTGTTTCTGGAACAAGCCGGGCGGAATGGCACGAGGTATTCTGGCAGGAATTGCCTGGATTGTAATTATGGGTGTTGCGGGTATACGGGTGTACCGCAAACAGGATTTGTAAGATAAAGGAGGTGGCATTATGATATATGGTATCAGCATGATATTGGCGCTGGTGGCATTCTGTCTGGGATGCCGCCTTTTCCTGGTTTATAGAGCGATTCGCTCCATAAAAAAACAGCTTACGGAAATCGCGGGAGAGCAGCAGGGTGACCGCAATGTGAAGCTTCCTCTGCCGGATAAGCAGGTGGAGGAGCTGGTGGCTGCCATCAATGAACAGCAGGAGTTTTGCAGACAAAACCGTATCGCCTGCGAGAAAAAGGAACAGCAGTTAAAGGAACAGATAGAGAATATCAGCCATGATTTGCGCACGCCGTTAACTGCCATACAGGGATATCTGAAGCTTTTGGAAATGGATAAGCTGACTGTGGAGGAGAAGGAATACTTGGAGGTAGTGCTTCGCAAATCGGACACACTACAATCCCTGATTGGACAGTTTTATGAGCTGTCACGGGTTGAGGCAAAGGAATTTTCTCTGCCAATAGAAGAGGTGAATGTGGCTAGACTGTTGCGGGAAAGCTGTCTGGAGAACTACGGGGAAATCGAGAAACAAAAGCTGGAGTTAGAGCTTTCCGTGCAGGAGGATGTGGTGAACATAATTGCCAATGAAGATGCCCTGAAACGGATATTTTCCAATCTGCTGCAGAATGCCCTGCGGTATGCAAAAAGCACCCTTTGGATAGAGCTTGCAAGAAGCGAGGGAGAGGTTTGTATCCGCTTTCAAAATGATTTGGATGGAGAGGCTCCCGGCACGGATGCCAATCAGCTCTTTGAGCGGTTTTATATGCAGGAAAAATCCCGCACCAGAGGAGGTACAGGGCTTGGTCTGACAATTAGCAAGGACCTTGCGGAGCATATGGGAGGACGGTTGACCGCAGAATACGGAAGCAGAGATGGAAGGGATTGTCTTACGTTTCAGTTGGTTTTTGTGGTACAATAGAAACATTGAATACCTGCGGAATGGAGTGTGCGATGTTTAATTTCGAAGAAGAGTTAAAAAAGCTCCCCAACAAGCCGGGAGTCTATATCATGAGAGATGACAAGGATGTCATTTTGTATGTGGGGAAAGCGATTAACCTGCATAGCAGAGTGCGCTCTTATTTCCGTGAGAATATCGGGCGTGGACCTGCCATTGACAAGATGGTGACTCTGATAGCCCGTTTTGAATATATTGTGACGGATTCGGAGCTGGAGGCTTTAGTGCTGGAGAATAATCTGATTAAGGAGCATTCTCCCAAATATAATACACTGCTTAAGGATGACAAGACCTACCCCTACATTAAGGTGACCTTGGGGGAGGAGTACCCGCGCATCCTTTTTTCACGTACTATGAAAAAGGACAAGTCCAAGTACTTCGGACCCTACACCAGTGCGGCGGCAGTGAAGGATACTATAGAGCTGCTAAACAAGCTGTATCAGCTTCGCACCTGCAATCGCAGTCTGCCGAAGGATGTATGTAAGGAGCGTCCCTGCTTAAATTATCACATCAAGCAGTGTCTTGGGCCCTGTCAGGGTTACATCAGTAAGGAGCAGTACCGGGAACAGGTGGAGGGAGCTCTTGCCTTCCTAAACGGTAATTACAACCTGATATTAAAGGATTTGGAACAAAAGATGAAGGCGGCAGCGGAGGCACTGGAATTTGAAGAGGCTGCAACCTACCGGGATTTGTACAACAGTGTAAAGCAGGTTTCCCAGAAGCAGAAGATTACCGACAGTGTAGGTGAGGACAAGGATATTATCGCTCTGTACCGGGATGAGGCGGAGGCTGTTGTGCAGGTGTTCTTTGTCCGGGATGGTAAACTGATAGGCAGAGAACATTATTACATGACAAATGTGTCAGATATAGAGAAACCTCAGATACTGGGGGATTTTGTAAAGCAGTTTTATGCGGGAACCCCTTTTATCCCCAGAGAACTGATGCTACAGTATGAGATTGAGGATGCTGATCTGATAGAAAAGTGGCTCAGTGACAGAAGAGGCAGCAGAACGTACTTAAGAGTGCCAAAGATTGGTGACAAGGAAAAGCTGGTGGAGCTGGCTGCCCAGAATGCCAAGCTGATTTTGAGTCAGGACAGGGAGAAGCTTAAGAGAGAGGAAGGCAGAACCATCGGTGCGGTAAAGGAGATTGCAGAGATTCTGGGACTTTCCCACATCAACCGCATGGAGGCATTTGATATTTCCAACATCAACGGCTTTGAGAATGTAGGCTCCATGATTGTGTTTGAAAAGGGTAAGCCCAAGCCCAGTGATTACCGTAAGTTCCGCATCAAAACCGTGTCGGGTCCCGATGATTATGCCTGCATGAGAGAGGTACTGACCAGACGCTTTACCCACGGCATGGAGGAGAGTAAAGCACTTAAGGAAAAGCAGATAGACGAGGAGTTCGGAAGCTTTACCAGATTCCCGGATTTACTCATGATGGACGGTGGAAGAGGTCAGGTAAACATTGCCCTTTCAGTGCTTGCGGAGCTGAATATCAACATTCCCGTGTGCGGCATGGTAAAGGATGACAACCATCGCACCAGAGGTCTGTATTTTGAGAATGTGGAGCTGCCCATCGATACCAGAAGCGAAGGCTTTAAACTGATTACCCGGATTCAGGATGAGGCACACCGTTTTGCCATTGAATACCACCGGTCACTACGCAGCAAGACCCAGGTAAAATCTGTTCTTGACGATATTCCGGGTGTGGGACCGGCAAGGAGAAAGGCTCTGATGAGGAGATTTAAGTCTCTTGAGGAGATTAGAAATGCAACGGCCAAACAGCTGATGGAACTGCCGGAGATAAATGAGCGGACGGCGCTGGAGATTGTGGACTTTTTTTCCAAGCAGTCTCTTCCAAATCAGCCCACCATGTGATACAATGAACAAAACTGCTGTGAAAATGGAGGATACCACATATGGCAAGCGTAAGTCTGACACAAATTATTGAAAAAATGAAGCTGGAGAATCTGACTCCGGATATTGATGTCCGCAAAATCCGTATTACTCATTCGGATATTAACCGCCCCGCATTACAGCTGGCGGGCTATTTTGAGCATTTTGATGCCACACGTCTGCAGATTATCGGATTTGTGGAATATACTTATATGGAGGGACTTACCGAGGAGAGGCGCAGAGAGGTTTACGAGAAGCTGATGTCCTATGATGTTCCTGCGATTGTTTTTTGCCGTGAGTTTAAGCCGGACCCTATTTTTGAGGAGATTGCGTTAAAGCACAATATTCCCATTCTTTCCACCAAGAAATCAACCTCCGCTTTTATGGCTGAGATTATCAGATGGCTGAATGTAAAGCTTGCGCCCTGCATTTCCGTGCATGGTGTACTTGTGGATGTTTATGGTGAAGGTGTACTCATTACAGGCGAGAGCGGTATCGGTAAATCTGAGGCAGCTTTGGAGCTTATCAAGCGTGGACATCGTCTAGTAACCGATGATGTGGTAGAGCTTCGCAAGGTAAGTGATGACACCCTGATTGGCTCTGCACCCGACATTACCAAGCACCTGATTGAGCTTCGCGGTATCGGTATCGTGGATGTGAAGGCGCTGTTTGGTGCTTCCTCCGTAAAGGATACCCAGAGCATTGATTTGGTTATCCGTTTGGAGGACTGGGACAAGGATAAGGAGTACGACAGATTGGGTCTGGAGGAGAATTATACAGAGTATCTGGGCAACAAGATTGTATGTCACAACATTCCCATCCGTCCCGGCAGAAACTTAGCAATTATCTGTGAATCTGCCGCAGTTAACCACCGTCAGAAGAAGATGGGCTATAATGCAGCACAGGAGCTGTATAGCCGTGTACAGAATTCCCTGACGAAGAGACGAGAAGAAGAGGATGAAGAATAATATGGCGAGGTATGCATTTGGAGTAGATATCGGCGGTACCACTGCAAAGCTTGGACTGTTTGAAGATAACGGAAGCCTTCTTGACAAGTGGGAGATTCCCACAGGCAGGGAGAATAACGGCGCGGCAATCTTGCCGGACATTGCCTACAGTATCCGCAATAAGATGCAGGAGAAGGAGATTTCCCACGAACAGGTGGTAGGTGTTGGCGTAGGTGCACCCGGAGCAGTAGATGATGCGGGTGTGCTGGTAAACGGTGCCGTAAACCTAGGCTGGGGTGTGTTCAACCTGTCTGAGGAGCTTGGAAAGCTCTTGGATTTGAAGGTGATTGCGGCAAATGATGCCAATGTTGCGGCATACGGAGAAATGTGGCAGGGCGGCGGCAAGGGCTATGACAGCCTTGTGGCAGTGACCTTGGGAACCGGTGTGGGCGGAGGTATCATTATTAACGGCAGAATGCTAAACGGTGCTACCGGAGGTGGCGGAGAAATCGGCCATATTCATATAGAAGACAATGAGAGCGAAGCTTGCGGCTGTAAGAATAAGGGCTGTCTGGAGCAGTATGCTTCTGCAACCGGTATTGTGAGACTGGCAAAGCGCCGTCTTGCAATGGATGACAAAGCAAGCAGTCTGCGCGATGGTGAGATTTCCGCAAAGACCGTATTTGATGCAGTGAAGGCAGGGGACGAGGTCGCCCTTGAAATTGCGGCACAGTTCGGAGAGTATCTGGGCAAGGGCCTGGCGGCAGTGGCAAACGTGGTAAATCCCCAGGTGTTTGTTATCGGCGGTGGCGTGTCCAAGGCAGGAGAGATCCTTCTTAGCTTTATTGAGCCGGCATTTCAGAAGTATGTGTTCGGTGCCTGTAAGGGAGCCAAATTTGCCCTTGCTACACTGGGCAATGATGCAGGAATCTGCGGTGCGGCAGGTCTGGTGCTTATGAGTGGTTCTACCGAATAGGACCTGTCAATAAAATAAATAGAACAATTTAGGAAGCTGTAAACATGATAAGTAAAGCAGTAGTAGAAGCGTTAGCAAAATATGTACCGGAAGAGAATTTGTTTTTACTGGAGCCTATGAGTGCCCACACTACCTTCAAGGTGGGCGGTGCGGCGGACTGTCTGGTAGAAATACAGAATACACAACAGTTAAGTAAGCTTCAAAGCTATCTCTCCAAGGTGGAGGTGCCCTATTACGTGCTGGGAAACGGCAGTAATCTGTTGGTTAGCGATGAGGGCTTCCGCGGCGTGATATTAAAGGTGGGCGATGGCATGAGTGAGATTTCCGTTTTGGGTAACCGTGTGATTGCCCAGGCCGGAGCCAAGCTTGCAAAGGTGGCCAGAGTTGCGGCAGAGCACGGACTGACAGGTCTTGAATTTGCTTCCGGGATTCCGGGAACCGTTGGTGGCGGTGTGGTGATGAATGCAGGTGCCTACGACGGAGAAATGAGTCAGGTGGTAAAGACGGTGACAGTGATTGGCAGGGATGGAGAGCTTTTAAAGCTTGACAATGCCACCATGGAATTCGGATACCGCAAAAGTACCATCAAGAATCAGCCCTTCGTGGTGACTGAGGTAGTATTTGAGCTTTCGCAGGGAGATAAGGATGCAATCCGTGCCAAGATGGAGGAGCTAAACGGCAAGCGCAGGGAGAAGCAGCCTCTTGAGTATCCCAGTGCAGGCAGTACCTTCAAGAGACCGGAGGGACATTTCGCAGGAGAGCTGATTATGAAGGCAGGACTTCGCGGATATCAGGTGGGCGGTGCCCAGGTGTCCGAGAAGCATTGCGGATTTGTGATAAATAAGGACAATGCCACGGCAGCTGATGTGATGAAGCTGATTGAAAAGGTGCAGGAGCAGGTTTACGAGCAGTTTGAGGTGCATCTGGAGCCGGAGGTTATCTTTTTGGGGAAATTTTAGACGAATGAGGTGCTTATGAGGTTTGTAGTAGTAACAGGTATGAGCGGGGGCGGTAAAACTACTGCCCTTAAAATGCTTGAGGACGCGGGATTTTATTGCGTGGATAATCTTCCCGTGTCCCTGATAGAGAAATTTGTAGAGCTGGTGGCAATGCCCAACAGTGAAATCGTAAAGGTGGCACTGGGTCTGGATGTGCGTGCAGACCAGTCCTTTGCGGATGTGACCCGTGTGTTGGAGCATCTGAAAAATACCGGCTATCAATTTGAAATTTTGTTTATGGATGCGGATGATAAATCCCTGATTAAGCGTTACAAGGAGACCCGCAGGGTGCATCCCCTTTCTCAGGACGGCAGGGTGGAGGACGGTGTGCGCAAGGAGCGCGCCGTGCTGGAGAAGGTAAAGAAGAAGGCGGATTATGTCCTCGATACCTCCCATCTGCTTACCAGGGAATTAAAGGAAGCGCTTGATAGAATTTTTATTAACAATGAAGAATATAATAGTCTCATGGTTACGGTTATGTCCTTCGGATTCAAAAACGGTATTCCTTCGGATGCAGATTTGGTGTTTGATGTACGTTTTTTGCCCAATCCCTTCTATATTGATGAGCTTAAGACAAAGACCGGCAATGACAAGGAGGTTCAGGATTATGTCATGGGCTTCGAGGAGGCTGGAGCCTTTTTGGAAAAGCTTCGGGATATGATAAGCTTTCTCATACCTAATTACGTGAAGGAGGGCAAGTACCGCCTGGTGGTGGCAATCGGCTGTACCGGAGGTAAGCACAGAAGCGTGACGCTGGCAAATGCCCTGTATGAGAGCATGAAAAACAGAGGGCAGTACGGTATGAAGCTGTATCATAGGGATGTAACAAATCAGGGAACGTAAGGATTAAGAACATGTCATTTTCAAGTGAAGTTAAGGAAGAACTGGCAAGACAAATCAGTCCCGCAAGGCACTGTCAGCTGGCAGAGCTGGCGGCAATTATGAACTTTTGCGGACAGTACGGCAGGGATAAAGACGGTAATTATACCATTGGATTTCAGACAGAAAATGAAGCTGTTGTGAGAAAAGGCTTTACATTATTGCAAAAAACATATAATATAAAGAATGGTGCGATAATGAATGAGGAGCAATTGCAGGCCGTTTTATCCAAAATAGGTGATTTGGAAGAGCCCGTAAATGCGCTTCTTGTGAAGAACTCCTGTTGTCAAAGGGCGTTTTTACGGGGAGCATTTTTAGCCGTCGGGTCCATGAGCGACCCCAACAAAGGCTATCATTTAGAATATGTCTGTACCGGAGAGGACAAGGCTTTACAGTTGCAAAGCCTGATTCAGGGCTTTGATATTGAAGCCAAGATTGTCCTTCGCAAAAAATATCATGTGGTTTATCTCAAGGAAGGTGCAGGTATCGTGGACCTTCTGAATGTCTGTGAAGCCCATGTGGCACTTATGGATTTGGAGAACCTGCGTATCGTAAAGGAAATGCGCAACTCCATCAACAGACGGGTAAACTGTGAGGCTGCCAATATTACCAAAACGGTAAACGCAGCTACCAGACAGATAGAGGACATCGAATACATTCGAGACCACTACGGTTTTCAAAATCTGCCGGAGGCCCTGCGCCAGATGGCAGAGGTTCGGTTGGAGAACCCGGATGCGCCCCTTAAGGAGTTGGGTGAACTGTTAAGCCCTCCTGTAGGAAAGTCCGGCGTGAACCACAGGTTGCGCAAGCTTGGTGAGCTTGCAGAAAAAATCAGAACGTAAGGAGGAAGAAGAGCGGTGACTACAAAAAACATTCAGATTCAGTTAGAGCATGGCCTGGAAGCAAGACCTGTTGCCCTTTTGGTGCAGGAGGCAAGCAAATATGACAGTATTATTTACATCCAGTCAGGGGACAAAAAGGTAAATGCCAAGAGCATTATGGGTATGATGAGCCTTGGTCTTGACAACGGGGAGGAATTGGTTGTGTCAGCTGACGGCGCGGACGAGCAGATGGCAGTGGAAGGCATTGAAAAGTTCCTTAGCTGTCAGGCATAAAACAGGTAATTATTTAAATTAATAATATACAAAATGGAGGTAACAAAATGTTAGTATCTGCAACAGAAATGCTGAAGAAAGCAAAAGCAGGCCACTATGCAGTTGGCCAGTTCAACATCAACAACTTAGAGTGGACAAAGGCAATTCTTTTGACTGCAAAAGAGTGCAAGTCCCCTGTTATCCTTGGTGTATCTGAGGGAGCAGGAAAGTACATGGGCGGTTACACTACCGTAGTTGGTATGGTAAACGGTCTGTTAAAGGATTTGGATATCGATGTTCCCGTAGCTCTGCACTTGGATCACGGTAGCTTCGAGGGCTGCTACAAGTGTATTGAAGCAGGATTTTCGTCCATCATGTTCGACGGTTCCCACTATGCAATCGATGAGAACGTTGCAAAGACCAAAGAATTGGTAGCAGTAGCTCACGGTAAGGGCATGTCCATCGAGGCTGAGGTTGGTTCCATCGGCGGCGAAGAGGACGGCGTAGTTGGTGCAGGCGAGTGTGCTGACCCCAACGAGTGTAAGGCTATCGCTGATTTGGGCGTAGACTTCCTGGCAGCAGGTATCGGTAACATCCACGGCAAGTATCCTGCAAACTGGCAGGGACTCAGCTTTGAGACTCTTGATGCAGTTCAGCAGAAGACAGGAGACCTTCCTTTGGTTCTTCACGGTGGTACAGGTATCCCCGCTGATATGATTAAGAAGGCAATCAGCCTTGGCGTTGCTAAGATTAATGTAAATACCGAGTGCCAGCTTGCATTTGCTGAAGCTACCCGTAAGTATGTTGAGGCAGGCAAGGATTTGGAAGGAAAGGGATTTGACCCCCGTAAGCTTTTAGCTCCCGGTGTAGAAGGAATCAAGGCTACCGTTAAGGAGAAGATGGAACTGTTCGGTTCTGTAGGAAAAGCATAAATTACCCCATAAATGGGAGGATGCCAAGGAACAATGTGTTCCTTGGCATTTATTATGAAAAAGTTTATATGTTTAACAATTAACTGTTGCTTGCTGTCGTAATTGTTATTGTTTGATTATAGTATATGCAATAGATTTGTACAAATAATGTTTTTTAGTTGAACTTTAATTGAATGAATTGTAAACAAAATATGAACAATTACAGCTTCTCGGGTTCGGGATAATCCACGCCGAAGGTGTCAACCGTTACGGATTTCATCACCTGACGCTCTAAAGGACGGTCACTGTAATCGGTAGCGGTCTCTGCTATCTTGTTTACCACATCCATACCCTCGGTAACCTTACCGAATGCTGCATAGCTTCCGTCAAGATGAGGAGAGGTCTTGTGCATAATGAAGAACTGGCTTCCTGCGGAATCGGGATGCATAGCTCTTGCCATGGAGAGAACACCCTCTGTATGCTTCAGGGTATTGTTTACACCGTTCTGTGCGAACTCACCCTTGATGCTGTAGTCGGGACCGCCCATACCGGTGCCTTCAGGACATCCGCCCTGAATCATAAAGCCGCGGATAACACGGTGGAAAATCAGTCCGTCATAAAAATTCTTCTTGATTAAGCTGATAAAATTGTTTACGGAAATGGGAGCAACCTCAGGGTAGAGCTCAAGCTTGATTACGTCGCCGCTTTCCATGGTAATTGTAACAATAGGATTTTGTGCCATAATCGTTTCCTTTCATTTTTGAATTTAAATATGCTATAATAAAGCTTAGATTATTTTATCACATATTAAGGAAAAAGCAAATGGCAAACTATTTGGAGCAGACAATTCGAATAATTAGGCATGAAGCGCGCGAGGTAGCGGAGACTGCTGGAATATCTGAGACTGTGAGTGCTCAGGATTTATCAGACGCACGGAACATGGCGTTTGCACCGAAAACTTCGGATCTCATCATAGATTACACTCCGGGACGCTTCCGCGGCATCCCCACACTCTGGATTACGGATGATGAAGAAACTGCCAGAAGTCTGTCAGACAGGGGACAGGCAGTGCTTATCTATCTTCATGCGGGCAATAAGGACAGTGATTTTTCGGGCTTTGTTTATGCGGTGGAGGATATCGGGGAGCTTGACGATGACTATCTGGAGAAGGTGTTCAGACGTTTCCTGGGAGTGCCGTGGGATATTCTGGAGACGGAGCGCTGTGTATTAAGAGAATCCACAGTGGAGGATGTGGCGGCGTTCTATGAGATATACGGGGAACCCTCCATGACACGCTACATGGAAAACCTCTTTGCGGACCACGAGGAGGAGCGCGCCTATATCCGGGAATATATCAAGAGCCAGTACGGCTTCTATGGCTTTGGCATCTGGACCGTGGTTGAGAAGCAGTCCGGACAGGTTATCGGTCGCGCCGGGCTCTCCTACAGGGAGGGCTATGAGGAACCTGAACTGGGCTTCCTTATCGGCGTGCCCTGGCAGGGCAAAGGTCTTGCCACAGAGGTTTGTCAGGAGATTTTGAAATACGGCAGACAGCAGCTTGGCTTTACCCGTTTCCAGGCTATGGTTATGCCCGAAAATAAAGCCTCCCTGCAGGTATGCGGGAAGCTTGGTTTTCATATAGCCGACACCCTGACGGAGCAGGGGAAGGAGTATTGTCGGTTGGTGGTGTGAGGGTCAGATGGTTAAGCAGAATACAACCCATTCTACCTCATGGAACAAAATACAGTCAGCTCCGATGGTGCCATCGTACTTCTGCACCTCCTTGAGGAGATGATGCAGTCCCAGGCCGTGAGTCAGACCGTCCTCCTTGGAACGGTCCTTCTTTGTGGAGTAATCTTTGCGAAAGAAATTATTTATCTCCCTTGCAGAATAATGTACAGCGGAGGGGTTGCGGACCTCGAAGCGTGTGCGGCCGTTGTCCGAAGACAAATGTACATAAATACTGTCTCTCGGATTGCAGGCCTCAATGGCATTTTGCAACAAAATACAGGTCAGGTCTGCCACAACACTTTCCGGTGCTTGACTTTGCAGCCGGTGTGCCACCACATCAAACTGAATGGTAACAGGCACTTCTTCTGCCCGCAGAGCCAGATTGTAAAGGGAAGCCGCCAGAAGGGGCTTGTCAATCAACAGCAGGGGATAGGCATGCAGGGGATGAGAATAATCCTCTGTATATTTGTTCAGTGCCTCCCTTAGCTCCTCATAGGTCTTACAGGTCTCAGTCAAAAAGCGCAGGCTCTGGAGACGATTGGAGTACTCATGCTGACTGGCACGGATATCGTCAATCAGTGATTTATATATGGGAAGGTTCTTTTGGTAGGACACAAGCTCCTGATTCCTTGCGTTCAGCTTCTGGTCATAGTAAAGAATGCAGGCGTTTGCAGCTACCAGAAACAATACCGCAGATAAGATGACAGAAGTATTGCTGAATAAATCCGTGGGATTCAGCTTAAGCACCAGCATGATAATAAACAAAACAATATAAGTATTAATCATGATGAATCGGTAGGGCTTTGCGGCGTGGCTGATTCGCTCGTAGAGATTGCAGACCGGAGGAATCAGATGCAAAAGGACAGCCAATAAAAGCGTCAGCAGATTCCCCACGTAGGGAAGTGCAGCTTCCGGAATGATAAAGGGAAGAATGCTTATAAGGGCTGCGGCAACAAATTGCAGCATGGCAGCCAGAATATAGGTTACTGAAAACAGAAGGACTCCACTGACGGGGTTCTTTCTTTTGTATACCAGCCAGATATAGGTAAGATAGATAAGCTGCCCCAAAAGCCATGCAAGGAATTGCGAATTGGAAGGAATATTGCCTGTTATCAGTAGAATGAGCAGGCAGGAAAACACATCATTTATAGAAGGTTTTATACCTTGCTGCAATTGTTTGCGTATAATAAAGTATATAAATACATATTCTAAAAATAACAAAATAAGATTACTCACATATTCCATAGAAATTCTTCTTTCATCAAATATAGTTTTTTAGTGCATCCAGATAAGCACGTCCTGCGGGGATACAGTGTTTTCCGATATTGATACATTTGGTTACCCGGTCATAATTCTCTATCAGATTGCCGTTGACCAGAAAACGTTTATGACATCTTACAAAGGGGGAACTCAATGTGTCCGAAAGCTGTTCCAGAGAATATTCTCTGGTAGTGTAGGACTCACCGGTGGTATATATGGTAACTGTATGTGATTGGGATTCTGCCACAAGAATGTCCTTGGAAGAAAGCTTGTGTTGTATCCGATTCGTATCGGTGAAAACAAAGTTGTTGTCCAAAAGACCGGTAAACAGCATCTGTTCAATTTGAAACACAATTGCCTCGGAGGTATAGGGCTTCGATATGTAATTGTAGCAGTGGAAATGGGAGAGAGCATACATTCCCTGGTCCGATACCGCAGTCAGAAAAAGAATGGGCACGGTAAAATAGACCTTTTGGCTCCGGATTGCCTCGGCAATCAGAAAGCCGCCCCGGTCTCCCTTCTCCTTGGAGAGCTGAATATCCAGAAGAAACAGTGTAAAGGGTTTATCTGTGGTCAGAGACTGTGCAATCAGTTCCATCGCCGCATCATAGGAGTCGGCAGTATCGATTCTCCAATAAGCATATCTCTCCTGTATAGAGTTTTTTAACACCTGCAGCTGCGCAGGCTCATCTTCAACAATCAATATTCTTTGCAAATTTCCATACCTCACTTCTGTAGGTAAGTATACCAAATATCTGCGTATTTGAATAGCGTAAAGTGTGTCGTTTGGGTCGCAAAACGTGTCGTTTAGGGCGTTTTGCCGAAAAGCCATAGACATGAAAAAAGTTATCGATATAATGTGAGTTGTAAGTACCAATTACGAAAGAAAGGGGGTAGCATCATGGGCGTGAAACAGTATATCGAGGAGATTGTGTATGATGCAACAGTGCTTTATGCAACAAGTACCATCAGTACGTTGCTGTGGGGAGAAGAGGAAATGCCTCAGAGCCTGCAGAATGCAATCCGTGAAGAACGGAAGGCAAAAGTAACCAAAAGAAAAAGATTGTAAAAGCAAAGGAGATTCAGTAAGATGAAGAGAGTAAAGAAAATTTTTGCAGTAGGATTCTTGATGATAAGTTTGTTGGCAAATAATTTATTTGCAACAGCGGCTGTTTGTACAACGGGACATTCAAACATATGGACGTCTTCAAGTAATGTGTCATATTCAACAGAACAACATCGGGTGTTACTTGAACAGAATAATGATGGACCTCAGTATAGCACATGTTTTGTGTATCGTTGGGTAGAAGAAATTAAGCACACTTGTATGTCGTGTGGATACGTTGTAGGCACTGAAAAGCGTTATCATGCAAATCATTCTTTCTGTGGAGTACATTATTAGAAATTAGGAGAGAGAGGTTCTTGTTATAGAACCTCTCGTTTATAAAAATGAAAAAAATTATTATGTCATTAATCATATTAAGTTGTCTGTTGCTTTCCGGTTGTGGTAATAAGCAGGAAGCGGTGGAAAATACGGTTGTTACAGATTGGGAGAAAGGCTTCACAGTATGGAATACGGTTGAAGAGCAGCCGTTATCCGTAGTGGCATATGAGGATGTTACGCATACTGATGTGCAGGGAGTGACTTTTCAATATACACCGAAGTGCGTTGTAAATGATAGTAGTTATTATACATTGCAACAGATGATTGCGGATGGTCAGTACAAAAGCTTCATGGAAGTACATGCTGTCGGAGAGGAAAAACCGGTTGTGTTAGAGCTTGATTTTGCAAGCTGGGAGTTGACGGACGGTGTGATATGGAGCTTTGATGTAATCCCGGAGGGGGAACGGAAGGGATATGTATTTGCCGTGGGTACCGATTGGACGGAAATGTCAGATGGCAGCAGATGTCCCGGGGCAAGTTATCTGGTGTATGTGGATGAAGAAGGTAAATTTGTATCTAAGGAGAAAAGTACCCCTAAACAGGGAGAGGTAACTTATCAGAAGGTCTTTGTTGACGGTGAAGGATATGTGTATTTGCTTGAGAATGATGGGCACAGCGTGAGAGTATTGGACGAGAAGGGAAAACAAATTACAGAATATTCCTGCCCGGAGGGCGAACAAAACTGTATTTTTACACCGATAAGAGATGAGCGCAATCAGCTGGTAATACCGATGAAGCTTGGAGCTGAGAATAAGGTGAAGTTGCTTTATAGGAGTGGGAAGGTTATGAAGGAGCTTGCATCACTTCCGGGCAACATGACATTCTGGTATACCCTGGCAGAGAACCGGATGTACTGTGGGAATGGAGAGGACGTATATTGCTGGAATGTGAGTAACGGGCAGTGTAATAGACTGTTCGCAATTGCAGATACGGGAGCTCTAAAGACAGATTCCGTTTATATGATACCGGTGGAGCAGAACGAGATTTGCGTCAGAGTAGTGTCCAAGAAAGAAGAATTTGCCGTAACAATGGGAGAATTATCGAGGAAAGACACAGAATCCCTACAGATTGCATTTGTGGCGGGTGAAAATGAGCTGATCAGTAACAACATGGTAAATTATAATAGAAAAAATCCCCTGTATCAGGCATTCTGCGAAACCCTGTCCGAGGAAGAACGGGATCGTGTCCTGATGGAGGTTGTAAACGGTGGGGGACCAGATATTTTGTATGTATCGCAGGAGGATATGGAGAAGCTGGCTTCGCAGGGAGCATTGGCAGATTTGGGTCAGTATATCTCTGAGCAGACAAGGCAGGTGATTGCTCCGGGGATTATAGAATTGGGAACATATAAGAATAAATTTGTTGGAATTGCATCAGATTTTACGGTAAGAACACTTTACACCTCCAAGGAGACTTGGGATAAAGAAGGCTGGAGTCTTGAGGAGATGCTTACACTTGCAGAGGAGAGGGATGATACCATTGAGCTTATGACCTTTCAGTTCGGCAGTATGGAGCCGGAGCTTGTGCTGAGTTATTTGTTGATGGACTCTCTGGAAGTGACACCATATGTGGATATGGAGAGTGGTAAGAGCCGTTTTGAAGAGAAGAATTTTGTGAAAGTGCTGGAAGCGGTGAAAAAGTATGCGCCTAACGAGGGAGGCGCCGGCATGGAGGGAGAAGACAGAGTTGCAAAAGGAACATGCCTTGCGTTGTATGATCCTGTATTTGAGCCGGATATTTTTTTCAGGAAGCTGTCTAAAATAGGGGATACAGGCTATGCAGTGGGATTTCCGGCTGAGGAAGGATATGGTAACTATATTGCTGATACCGGAGTGTTCGTGGTAAATGTAAATGCAAAGAACACAAATGCCATAAAGGCTTTTTTGGAGTTTATGTTGTCTGTTGAAACACAGGCAAGGCTGGAGCACAGTCTCAGTGTAAGGCAGGATATCACGAATACCACAGTGATTTATAATGCCGGTGCGAAGAAATATTTCTGGGTGGTAGGCGGGATGGATATGATATTATTGGATCAAAAGTCTGACGGAACTACATACACAGAGGAATACAAGGCGTTTATTAAATCCTGTGTACCGTCAAGAGGTAACGGGGACATCATGAAGATTGTGGAAGAGGAAGCGACTGCCTATTTCGCAGGAAGTAAGGATGCTTTGTCGGTAGTGAGGCTGATAGACAACCGCGTACAGCTATATCTGGATGAAAGAAAATAAAGTTGCTGATTAAATGCTCCGAGATTTCGGAGCATTTTTGAAAGAAATAGTATGTGACAATAGAGAAGGATAATTACAAATGATAGAGTTTTTTAATAGTATTAAAGATAGGATAGGAATGGATGCAAATAATTTTTATCCGGCATTGATTACATTGTTTTCACTTATTTTTCCGGCATTGCTAAAGATATATAGTTCATTTTCAAATAATATAAAAAATAAGATATGGGATCTGCGCTACAAAGAGGAAAGTGACTTTTTTTATATTGTTGTTTTGGTTAAAGAATTATTGTTTACGTTTGTACAAGCATTTTTGTTAGTATACCTTATTTCCGGATTTAATTGGTTGTTGACATATCTTGGGTTGCCTATAAGTAAAAAGGAAACGAAAGTTTTTATAGTTTTATTTGTTTGGGTGGCATTTTGTCTGGGAGTAGGATTTTTTATTTTGAAAAGTAAAAAAGTCAGAGAACGATGTTTGGATTTGGGTGACAAACAATTAGTGCTTTTGTTACCGTATTGGATTTATAATATCATTATGGTATTAATTCTTTATCAGATTCGTGTAGATGTACTGGATTATATTTTGACGGCCATTATGATTGTTGGAGAAATATATGGATTATATATATTTAGGGGGAGATACATCAAATACGACTATTCTAGTGCAAAAATCTTTACAGAAAATGGTCATGAAATTGAATGTAAAGACGTTTCAAAAATGAAGAGGAAAGGAAGCGCACTGATTATTTCAGATATAAACAGGCAAGTACGCATTAAATATGGTTCAATCAATAAAGTAGAGTATTATGGAACGGAACGGGTAATTTTAAAAGATACGTGGAATGTGAGAATTAAATATCCAAAGTTTAAAGTGCTAGACACAATTCAGGAAAAATGCGTAGCAAAAATCATGAAACACCTATGCAAGGATACACAGGATGCCGAACGCTGGGAAGTTCTGGTGTATGGACTGAAATGTTTCGTCGGTGAAGGGATAAAAATAGCGTTTCTGCTCTTGATATTTGGGCTTGCAGGTGTGTTTTGGGAGTTTATTTTTGCGTTTATAAGTCTGCTTGCGGTGAGGCGGTTCATAGGTGGAAGCCACAGGGAAACCGCTACAGGTTGTTTCATACAGTCGCTTTTGGTGTTTACTCTCATTGTCGTTTTAGGAAAGTGGCTGATAATTCCTATGATTGGTGTATGCGTATTGTTTGCAGTGACACTTCTGTGGGTCTGGTTAAAAGGTCCCGTGGTGTCAAAGAAGCGTGGAGGATACACAAGAAAACATTTTCTGCAATTTAAAATCAAGGCTACGGTGACGCTGACAGTAATTTTTGCCATCGGTATATTTGTGCACAATCCCCTTGTTAACTACATGATATGGGCTGTGGTTATACAGCTTTTGGATGCCATGATGGCGGCGATGGTGGTGTAAATAAGTGCAAAATCCTCCAATTATTACATAAAACCATACCAATTATTACAACTTGTTCACAAAAGGTGCAAATCATGATATAATACTTATGGGGTATTATTGTCAAAAGGGAGGGTTAGGTATGAAGAAGTATTTGAAACGGATGATGATATTCATTTCCTGTCTGCTGGCATGTTTTCTGAATGTCATGTTGTGTACGGCAAAGGAGCCGGAGGATCTTGCGCGCATGTCGACGGAGGAACTGGCAGTCCTGATGCAGGATTATCCGGAACTTGGCCGGATGATGATGTATTACGGAGAGGATGGAATGCAGGACTATGACCTTTTCTTCTACTTTTTGGAATCCGAGTGTGATATTTTTTATGAACTTTTGAGAAGACCGGATGGAATCATCTGTCTGTTGCAGGAATATCGGACAAGCGGGTGCACTGCTGAGAATATTGTGGATGGGAAATATGATCCCAAGCAGTATCAGGAGTTTCATGCTGAAATGTTCGGATGTCAGTTCTTAAAGCATTATGCTCAGCATTTCACGGACAGTGAGTTTAAGCTGGCAACTCAGATTATAGAGGAGA
>CALYZQ010000031.1 GCA_945609985.1 uncultured Lachnospiraceae bacterium
CAATTGAGAGTGCAAGAGCAGGGGAAGCTGGACGTGGATTTGCAGTAGTAGCAGGAGAAATCGGTAAGTTGGCAGAGACCTCCAAGAATACAGCTTCCAGTATTCAGGAACTGTGTGCTTCCTCCAATGACAGTATTGAAACTGTTAACGAATGTGTACAGACTATCATGCAGTTCATGGAGCAGGATGTATTGGATGGCTTCGGAGCACTTGCTAAGGAATCCGTAAACTACAGTGCTTCCGTAGAAACTATTAAGCAGGATATCGAGAACGTTAACCGCTTCGTTGATGATTTACAGAAGTCCGTAATTCAGATTTCCAAGAATATCATGGATGTTAATGATATTTCCGCAGAAAACAAAGAAGCTATCGGTGAAATCGTTGAGAAATGTGAAAGCACGGCAGATGTTGCTTACGAAATTCAGAAACAATCTGAAGAGAATCAGCAGATGGCTGCAAGCCTTGATGAAATCATTAAGAAGTTTACCATCTAACAAGATATACGATAAAAGGGTGGGACGAATTCATTTCGTCCTGCTCTTTTTTTATATTATTGAGTTGAGAGTGGTTGACAAGATATATCATAACCGCAGAGCACGCTCTCGCTACAGTTCGCATCGCAACGGTACAAAGCTCGAAGGCGAAAAAAGAGATTTTTCGCCTTTACCTCGCTAAGTGCCGGCGTGCTCACAGTGCCTGCGGGATTATGATATTTCTTGCCAGCCCCTTAAATACAGAAATATAATAATCTTGTACGAATTGAAGGGACGTGATATGATAGTGGAGATGATGAACCGAAAGGCATGAGTATAAAAATATGAGTAAGACAACTGAAAATTTTTTGAGATATATAATGGTAGATACCCAGTCGGACGAAAGGGCAGTTACAAGTCCCAGCACACAAAAACAGCATGATTTGGCGGTTTTGCTTTCAAAAGAACTTGTTAAAATAGGTGCTTTAGATGTGATATATGATAAGGAGCATTGTTATGTATATGCAAAAATTCCTGCTTCGAATGGTTATGAAGAGAAGAAGGTATTGGGGTTCATAGCGCATATGGACACTTCACCGGCAGTGTCCGGCAAGGACGTAAAGCCACATATTATAAAGAATTTTGATGGTAAAGACATACTCTTAAATGAAGCAGAAAATATTGTCTTTAAAGTATCTGAATTCCCTGAGATTATAGAGTGTAAAGGCAAGGATTTAATTGTGACAGACGGTACAACGCTGTTGGGAGCAGATGATAAAGCAGGAATTGCAGAAATCATGGCAATGGCGGAATATCTGCTTACGCATAAAGAGTGTAAGCATGGTGAAATCAGGATTGCATTTACACCTGATGAAGAAATTGGCTGTGGAGTGGATTATTTTAATACTAAGCTTTTTGGCGCGGATTTTGCCTATACGGTGGATGGCGGCGCCCTGGGTGAGCTTGAGTATGAAAATTTTAATGCTGCAGGAGCAAAAGTAATCATAAATGGAAGAAATGTACATCCCGGTTATGCGAAAAACAAAATGGTAAATGCGTTGTTGGTTGCAGGAGAGTTTGAGAAGCTTTTACCGGAATATGAGAAACCAATGTTTACGGAAGGCTATGAGGGATTTTATCATTTAGATGCTATGGAAGGAAACGTGGAACATGCAACCATGGATTACATTATCAGAGATCATGACCGTAATATCTTTGAAAACAGGAAAAAGCTGTTCTTGGAATGTGGTATGAGACTGAATCAAAAGTATGGTGCCGGTACGGTATGCATAAAGCTTAAAGATTCTTATTATAACATGCTTGAGATTATGAAAAATCATATGCATTTGATTGAGAATGCAAAGAAAGCAATGGAAGAGCTGGGAATAACGCCAATTATTGCACCGGTAAGAGGCGGTACGGATGGTGCCAGACTTTCTTTTATGGGAATTCCCTGTCCCAATTTATGTACCGGAGGAGCCAACTATCACAGCCGTTTTGAGTATGCCTGCATACAGGATATGGAGAAAGTAACTAAGCTTCTTATTCGTCTTACAGAAATTTACGGAACATATTAGCAAAGAAACAAAGATAAACAGTTTGATTTAAGAAAGAGGATATATTATGAGTAATTCAATAGAAAATATGGCACAAATTCCGGAAGATGAAACAGCGCGTCAATTCTATTTTATGGATAAAGCTAAGATTTATGTAGAGGAACTGGCTGCTAAGCTTGGGCGAAAACCTACCTGCTGTGTCAATACCTTCGGCTGTCAGATGAATGCCAGAGACTCTGAAAAACTTGTGGGCATTCTGGAAAGAGTGGGCTATGAAATTATTGAGGACGAAAACGCGGATTTTGTGATTTATAATACCTGTACCGTACGTGATAATGCCAATCAAAAGGTTTATGGAAGATTAGGTGTATTGAACGGTTATAAGCGTAAAAATCCCGATATGAAGATTGCACTTTGCGGCTGTATGATGCAGGAGCCTACCGTAATTGAGAAGATTAAGAATAGCTATGGTTTTGTAGATTTGATATTCGGTACCCATAATATTTTTAAATTTGCAGAGCTTCTGGTTGCTTTGTTTGAACAAAAAGGAATGGTGATTGATATTTGGGAGGATACGGACAAAATTGTGGAGGATTTGCCCGTAGAGCGCAAATATTCCTTTAAGTCCGGCATCAATATTATGTTTGGCTGTAACAATTTTTGCAGCTATTGTATTGTCCCATATGTACGAGGCAGGGAGAGAAGCAGAAATCCGAAGGATATCATTACGGAGATTGAACGTCTTGTAGCAGATGGTGTTGTTGAGATTATGCTTTTAGGACAAAATGTAAACTCCTATGGTAAAAATTTGGAAGAACCCATAACCTTTGCAGAACTTTTGAGAGAAATAGAAAAGATTGAAGGCTTAGAGCGTATCCGTTTTATGACCTCTCACCCCAAGGATTTGTCAGATGAATTGATACAGGTGATGAAGGAGTCAAAGAAGATTTGCAGACATTTACATTTACCGTTACAGTCCGGCTCTACAAAGATTCTAAATGCCATGAACCGCAGATATACAAAGGAACAATATCTTGCACTGGCAGAAAAAATACGTAAAAAGATTCCGGATATTGCCATAACTACAGATATCATTGTGGGATTCCCCGGTGAGACTATGGAGGATGTAGAGGAGACCATTGATGTAATAAAGAAGGTTAAGTATGACAACGCCTTTACCTTTATTTATTCCAAGCGTACCGGTACACCTGCCGCATCCATGGAACAGGTACCTGAGGATATCGTAAGAAAGGGTTTTGACAAGGTCTTAAAAACCGTACAGGATACTGCAAAAGAACAGGTGGCACGTTATCAGGGACAGATTGCTGAAGTGCTTGTGGAGGAGGTAAACGGAAGTGATAGAAGTCTGGTGACCGGGCGTATGTCAAACAATACCTTGGTACATTTCCCGGGTAATGAGAACCTTATTGGTAAGATTGTTAAAGTGACTCTTGATGAATGTCACGGATTTTATTACCTGGGACACATGTAAATTTGTGAATTTTTCCCTTGAAAATCAAATTAAAAAGGAATAATATAAAGTTCGTGTAAATACACGGACTTTATTTTTGAGAGGATTTTTACCATGGATAAGATGAAACCAAAGTTGTTTTCAGTCATGAAAAATTATTCAAAGGAACAATGTGTTAAAGATATTGTATCCGGAATCATTGTAGCGATTATTGCACTTCCCTTATCAATAGCACTTGCCATTGCATCAGGCGTAGGTCCGGCGGCAGGTATTTATACCGCTATTATTGCAGGATTTTTAGTATCCTTTTTAGGCGGAAGCAGAGTACAGATTGCAGGTCCAACAGCAGCATTTGCTACTATTGTAGCAGGGATTGTTGCAAAGGATGGTATGCAGGGACTTATGGTTGCAACCATAATGGCAGGTATTCTTTTGATTATCATGGGATTCCTTCGCTTTGGTGTGCTCTTAAAATACATACCTTATACTATTACGACAGGTTTTACGGCAGGTATTGCAGTAACCCTGTTTATTGGACAGATTAAGGATTTTGGCGGTATTTCATATCAGCATGGAGAAGCGCCTATTGAGACCGGAGAGAAGGTAATGGCTCTGGTTGATAATATTACCACTATTAATCTTCAGGCTGTTCTTATCGGTGCAGTCAGCTTGTTGATTCTCGTAGTATGGCCTAAGGTCAGCAAAAAGATTCCCGGTTCCCTTATTGCAGTTATTGTATCAGCGGCTCTTGTTAAACTGGCGGATATGGATGTAAATACCATCGGAAGCCTATATCCGGAAATATCCAATAAGCTGCCTTCCTTTACCGTAACAGCGGACATTTTCAGCTTTGATACAATTAGGGCGCAATTTTCCAATGCCATAACAATTGCTATACTGGCAGGTATTGAGTCTTTACTTTCAGCAGTAGTAGCAGACAGTATGATTAATTCAAAGCATCGCTCCAATATGGAATTAGTAGCGCAGGGTGTGGCTAATATGGGTAGTGCATGCTTTGGCGGTATTCCGGCAACCGGTGCAATTGCAAGAACTGCTGCCAATATCAAAAACGGCGGACGTACACCTATAGCAGGTATGGTGCATTCCATAACCTTAGTTTTGGTTCTGGTGCTTTTGATGCCCTATGCAAAGATGATTCCCATGCCCTGTATCGCAGCGATTTTATTCCAGGTGGCATACAATATGAGCGGTTGGAGAACCTTTGTAAAATTATGTAAATCTTCTCCAAAGAGCGATATCATCGTACTTGTGACAACCTTCCTGCTGACCGTTATTTTTGATTTGGTTGTAGCAATTGAGGTTGGTATTGTATGTGCAGCTTTCCTGTTTATGAAACGTATGAGTGACGTTACGGACGTGGAAGGCTGGAAATATGTTGATGATGAAGATGATAAGGATAGTGTTTCTTTAAAAACCGTTCCTGAAAATACTATGGTTTATGAGATTAACGGTCCCTTATTCTTTGGTGCAGCAGATAAACTTCTTAGAATTACAGTGAGAGATAAAAAGAATTGTCTGGTACTTCGTATGCGCAGCGTAGGCACTATTGACGCTACTGCAATGCATAATCTGGAGCTATTATATGAGGATTGTAAAAAGAAGGGAATTCAGATGGTATTTTCCCATGTAAACGAGCAGCCTATGAAGGTTATGAAGAAGGATGGATTCGTAGAACTTGTGGGTGAAGAGAACTTCTGCGCACATATTGACGATGCTTTAAAACGTGCCGGAGAATTGGCATAAATATATTCAAAACAATTTTACAACCACAACATTTTGTGGTAAGATAAGAGCGGATGCACATTTGCGTGTGTCCGCTTTGTGTTGTAAAAATAAATTTACAGATTGTGAGGAAAATGTTGTGGCAGAATTAACTCCCATGATGCAACAGTATATGGAGACCAAAAAACAATACCCGGACTGTATTTTGTTTTATCGTCTGGGTGATTTTTATGAAATGTTTTTTGAGGATGCCCTGACAGTGACAAAAGAGCTTGAGATAACCCTTACCGGTAAGGCTTGCGGTCTGGAAGAACGTGCGCCTATGTGCGGTGTACCATATCATGCAGTGGAAGGTTACTTGACCAGGTTGGTCAACAAGGGATATAAAGTTGCAATATGTGAGCAGGTGGAGGACCCGAAGCTTGCAAAAGGTCTGGTAAAGCGTGAAGTAGTACGTATTGTAACACCCGGAACAAATTTGAATATGCAGTCCTTAGAGGAATCCAAGAATAATTACCTGATGAGTGTCACTTATACTCCCACAAAGATTGGCATTTCCGTGGCAGATGTAACTACCGGTGATTTTTATCTGACAGAGGTTGAGGATATTAAGAAGCTGATGGATGAGTTAATCAAATACCAACCTTCTGAGATTATCTGTAACGATGCATTTTTGGTAAGCGGTGTAGATGTGGCAGATTTGCGCGGAAGACTGCATATATCCGTGAATGCACTGGATGCTCATATTTTTGATGATGACGGTTGTAAGCGTACATTGCTTAAGCATTTTAAGGTAAATACCCTGATTGGCCTTGGAATCGAAGAATTCCCTACGGGTATGATTGCAGCGGGAGCATTGCTTCAATATCTGTATGAAACACAGAAGACGGGGCTTGAGCATTTTACCCATATTTATCCGTATTTGACCAGCAAATATATGTTGCTCGACAGTTCTACCAGAAGGAATCTGGAGCTAACTGAAACTCTTCGCGAAAAACAGAAGCGAGGTTCTCTTTTGTGGGTACTTGATAAGACAAAAACAGCTATGGGAGCAAGAATGCTCAGAAGCTTTATTGAACAGCCATTGATTGATAAAAGTGAAATTGAGAAACGTCTGGACGCCATTGAAGAGCTGAATAAGGACAGTGTATCCCGTGATGAAATCAGAGAGTACTTAAATCCAATTTATGATTTGGAACGTTTGCTCAGCAAGGTTACATATAAAACAGCAAATCCCAGAGATATGATTGCATTTCGCAATTCTCTGGAGATGCTTCCCCATATAAAGACTGTTTTGCAGGTTTTTTCCGGTGAAGAGCTTACTATGGCAAACGAAGAGATTGACGGGTTACAGGATATTTATCAGCTGATTTTAAGTGCCATAGAAGAGGAGCCGCCCATTACTATCCGTGAGGGTGGCATGATTAAGGACGGCTTTGATGAAACCATAGATATGCTTAGAAGTGCCAAGCGTGACGGTAAGGAATGGCTTGCTGCCTTAGAGGAGCAGGATAGGGAGCGCACCGGTATTAAGAATCTTAAAATCAAGTATAACAAGGTATTTGGTTATTATTTTGAAGTTACCAATTCTTACAAGGATTTGGTGCCTGAGGACTATATCCGTAAACAGACTCTTGCTAATGCCGAAAGGTACACAACGCCCCGCTTAAAGGAGCTTGAGGACACCATTTTGAATGCAGAGGACAAGCTACAGACCTTGGAATATGATTTGTTTTGCAAAATACGTGATTCCATTGCCATGGAGCTTGAGAGAATCCAAAGAACGGCAAAAGCAGTGGCAAGACTGGATGTGTTTGCTTCCCTTGCATTAGTGGCAGAACGCAATCGTTTTGTGCGTCCCAAGCTGAATGAAAAGGGTGTTATTGATATTAAGGACGGCAGACATCCGGTTGTGGAGCAGATGATTACCAATGATTTGTTTATTGCAAATGATACCTATTTGGACAACGGTAAAAACTGTATCAGTGTCATTACAGGCCCCAATATGGCGGGTAAATCCACATATATGCGTCAGGCTGCATTGATTGTACTGATGGCACAGATCGGTTGTTATGTGCCTGCAAAGAGTGCCAATATCGGTATTGTTGACCGCATTTTCACACGCGTGGGTGCATCCGATGATTTGGCAAGCGGTCAGTCCACCTTTATGGTAGAGATGAATGAGGTTGCCAATATTTTGCGCAATGCCACTTCAAACAGTCTGCTTATTTTAGATGAAATCGGTAGAGGTACATCTACTTTTGACGGATTAAGTATTGCTTGGGCGGTAATTGAACATATCAGCAACCGTAAGCTTCTTGGTGCTAAGACACTGTTTGCAACCCATTATCACGAGCTTACCGAGTTGGAAGGTAAGATGAGCAATGTGAATAATTACTGTATTGCCGTAAAGGAATGCGGTGATGATATTGTTTTCCTCAGAAAAATCGTAAAGGGCGGTGCTGACAGAAGCTATGGTATTCAGGTTGCCAAGCTTGCCGGTGTGCCTGATATGGTGATTGACCGTGCCAAGGAAATTGTGGAGCAGCTTAGCGATAATGACATTACCAATAAGGTACAGAGCATAGCTGTGGACACAAGAGGTGATGTAAAAGCAAAAAAGCAGCCTGTTTATGATGAGGTAGATATGGCACAGATGAGTCTTTTTGATACGGTGACGGATGAGGATGTTTTAAAGGAACTGATGGAGGTTGAAGTTACTACGCTTACACCGCTTGATGCTTTAAATACCCTGTATCGTTTACAGAATAAGCTTAAGAACCGCTGGAAGGATTGATAAAGGCGGAGGAAGGATAATTTATGGCGCAGATTCACGTGCTGGATTCAGAGACAATTGATAAGATTGCTGCCGGTGAGGTTGTGGAGAGACCTGCCAGTGTGGTAAAGGAGCTTGTGGAAAATGCCATTGATGCGGGAGCAACTGCCATTACCGTGGAGGCTAAGGACGGTGGTATCAGCTTTCTGCGCATTACTGATAATGGCTGCGGTATTCCCAAAGAGCAGATCAGAAATGCGTTCCTGCGTCATGCAACCAGCAAGATTGACTCAGCCGAAGATCTTTCTCGGATTCAAAGTCTGGGTTTTCGCGGGGAAGCGTTATCCAGTATTTGTGCGGTATCTCAAGTAGAATTAATTACCAAGACAAGCGATGCTTTGACAGGAATCCGTATAATATTGGAGGGTGCCGTCGAAAAGAGCTTTGAAGAAATCGGCGCTCCGGACGGAACCACATTCATCATGCGAAACTTGTTTTTTAATACCCCTGTACGGAAAAAGTTTTTGAAGCAACCAGCTACTGAGGGAAGCTATATTACGGATTTGATGGAACATTTGGCTTTATCAAGGCCGGATATATCTTTTAAATTTGTGCTTGGAAGTCAGGTCCGTTTTCATACTTCCGGTAACGGTGATTTGCGGGAAGTGATTTACCGTATTTACGGTAGGGAGGTTGCATCTGAATTGATACCGATTCAGCACTCGCAAAACGGTATAACCGTGGAAGGGTATCTTGGTAAGCCCATACTTACCCGTTCCAGCCGCAATTTTGAGATTTACTATATCAATGGCAGATTTATAAAGAGCAGTGTGATTTCAAGGGCTTTAGAAGAGGGCTATAAGCAGTATCTGATGCAGCATAAATTCCCCTTTTGCGTACTTCATATCACCATGGATACGGAGACCGTAGATGTGAATGTACATCCTACAAAAATGGATGTACGGTTTAGTGATCCGATTTACTTCAGCACAATTCTTACTGATTGTGTGAGGGATGCACTTTCTGCGAAAGAAATGATTCCTAAGGTGAGTCTTACGAATGATGCGCAACAGAAAAAGGAAGAATTGGACGTGTCGGAAACACAAGAGACAAAGAATTTGGCTCCGGAACCTTTTGAGCAGGAAAGAAGCAATGTTTACCGTGTGATGGAAGAGGCAAATTATCAAGCAGATAAGCCTAAAATGAAGGATTTTATGCAAAATCCCGTTTGGAATCGCGTTTTAAGCCGTGAAGTGTTTCTTGAAGATGAAGAAAATGCAAGCATTACTGCAGAAAATGCCGAAAAAGAAGAGGATGATTTCTTTGTAGAAGCTAAGCCGCTAAATTCTGTTGAAGGTGACAAAATCCCATCACAGAATATAGAAAAAGAAGTGGTTGAAGAAGTTCTGATTGATGATGAAAATACCCAACAGATGAATTTATTCGACGAAAAGATTCTGTCAGTTGAAAATAAATCTCGTTACCGCATTATCGGACAGGTGTTTGATACCTATTGGATGGTAGAGTTTGAAGACAAATTGTTGATGATTGACCAGCATGCCGCCCATGAAAAAGTAAAATATGAAAATTTGATGAAGCAGTTTCGTGAAAAGCAGGTTATATCACAGAATCTAATGCCGCCTATTATTGTTAGTCTGACCGGCAGGGAGGAGCAGGTTTTAAAGGAATTTGAGGAATACTTTTTATCCCTTGGATTTGAAATAGAGTCCTTTGGCGGTAATGAATATGCATTAAGAAGCGTGCCGGTAGATTTATACGGATGCAATGAAAGACAGATGTTTTTGGAGGTGTTGGACGAGCTTTGCGAAAACGGAAGCAGGGGAAGCTATCAGGTTGTTGAAGAAAAAATTGCCTCCATGTCCTGTAAAGCAGCCGTTAAAGGTAACAACAAATTGAGCAGTCAGGAAGCATTAGAACTGATTGATTTGCTTTTGACGCTTGACAATCCCTATCATTGTCCTCACGGTCGTCCCACCATTGTAACCATTAGTAAGGCTGAGATGGAAAAGAAGTTTAAACGTATTGTATAGTTGGAGAAATTTATGAGTAAATTGCCTATGATTGTGCTTACCGGTCCTACAGCCGTTGGAAAGACAAAGCTTTCCATAGCGCTTGCAAAAGCAGTAGACGGAGAGATTATTTCTGCGGATTCTATGCAGGTGTATCGCAAGATGGATATCGGTTCTGCAAAGATTACACAACAAGAGATGCAAGGGATACCTCATCATTTGATTGATGTTTTAGAACCATGGGAAGATTTTAATGTAGTGGTTTTCCAAAAACTTTGTAAGGAGTGCCTGAAGGGAATTTATGAAAGAGGACATATTCCTATTGTTACCGGAGGCACCGGTTTTTATATTCAGGCGCTTCTAAAAGATATTGATTTTACGGAGAATGAGGAGAATACCGTATATCGTCAGGAACTTGAAAGGCTTGCAAAGGAAAAGGGCGCAGAAGCATTACATGAAATGCTGCGCGCAGTTGATGAACCCTCAGCTAAAGCCATTCATGCCAATAACATAAAGCGTGTGATTCGTGCCCTTGAATTTTATCATCTTACAGGGCAACGGATTTCTGACCACAACGAACAGGAGAAGGCAAAAGAATCTGCCTATAATTCCTGCTATTTTGTGTTAAATGATATCAGAGAGCTTTTGTATGAACGTATAGATATGCGAGTGGATGAAATGCTTAAAATCGGTCTCGTGGAGGAAGTAAAGTCGTTGCAATCACTTGGTATGAAAAAAGAGATGGTTTCCATGCAGGGACTTGGTTACAAAGAAATTCTTGCGTATCTTGAGGGTGAAATCACATTGGAAGAAGCAGTTTATCTGATAAAGCGCGATACCCGACATTTTGCAAAACGTCAGCTTACCTGGTTTCGCAGAGAATCTGATGTTATTTGGGTGAACAAGAATGAATTTGATTATGATGAGGAGAAAATATTGGGGTTTATGCTTGAAAAGTTCAGTGAAAAGGAGATTTGTTAAGGAAGGGAATAGGATATGAAAAGGAAATTATTATTGTTGGGATGTATAGTGTTAGGCTTATGTTGTGCGGGATGTGGACATGAATCTAAAATATCTGAAGATTATCAACAGACGGCAGAGACGTTGAAGCCTGAAGAGATAAAAGAAGACGTAATTGCTACAACGACAGAGAAAACTACTGAGACGAATACATCTGAAAAAGCGGAAACAGATGAAAAGGAAACAATTCAGGATGAACTTGCAAGGATAGAGCTAAAGTCTCTTGAATTTGAAAATGCTGATTGGGATAGTATGCCGCAACAGGAGATGAATCAGCTTACAGGACAATGGTATATGCTTTGGGATGAGGAACTGAATTCTTTGTGGGGCAGATTAAGTGATGAATTGGATGCTCAGAAGAAGAAAGAAGTTCTTGAGGAGCAACGTGCATGGATTAAAAGAAAGGAAATGCATGTAAGAGGAGAAGGATTCAGTGCTTACGGCGGTTCTCTGCAACCCCAAATAGAAAATACAGTTGCGGAAGAAATGACCCGTGTACGAGCATACATACTTGCGGAATATTTGGCAGCTGTCAGAAATGAAGAATTTGTGATGCCTTCTGAAATCCGGGAAAATATGGACAATGTGGATCCGTGTCTGAATGATATTTTTGAAAAATTTGAAGGACAATGGATATTTGATGATAGTCGTGGGGCGTGTGTTGGTGTAGAAAGGTCAGAAACTTGTGCATACGGTGTGGAAGGTAGTAATTGGACCTTATGGGTTACCGGAGGAGATATCATTTCAGACTTAGATGTTTACGGATATGCTGAAAACAGAATTCTGTTTAAGGTGCCACATGATGATTTCGATTCATATTATGAGCTGGCCTTTTTTAACTGGGAGGATGCTCTTTACTTTGCATATGGGACTTCACTGGATGCAATGGATGACGTTATTTATTTTGAATAAAGGAGATTACCATGCAGAATATACAATCAATTTACACTTCCATGGGCATTGACAATAATGTCTATGCATACGGAAGCAAAATTTTGGAAAACTTAAAAGAGCGGTTTTTGGAAATAGATGCTATTGCAGAATATAATCAAATGAAGGTGTTAAAAGCCATGCAGGAATGTCAGGTAAGCGAAGCCTGTCTGCTTGGTACAACCGGTTACGGTTACAATGATTTAGGCAGGGATACCCTGGAAGAGGTTTATGCAAAGGTATTTCATACGGAGGATGCTCTTGTGCGCCCCCAGATTACCTGCGGAACGCATGCGCTGGCACTTGCATTGATGAGTAACCTGCGCCCCGGTGATGAGCTTCTTTCACCTGTCGGCAAGCCTTATGATACTTTGGAGGAAGTTATTGGAATAAGAGATTCCAAAGGTTCTCTTGCGGAGTATGGAATTACCTATTCCCAGGTAGATTTACTGCCTGACGGAGGCTTTGATTTTGAAGGCATAAAAAACAGTATCAACGAGCGTACAAAGCTTGTAACTATCCAGCGCTCCAAGGGCTATCAAACAAGACCAACCCTTTCCGTAGCAAGGATTGGAGAGCTTATTTCATTCATCAAAGAAATAAAGCCTGATGTTATCTGTATGGTGGATAACTGTTACGGTGAGTTTGTGGAAACCATAGAACCTACGGATGTGGGTGCGGATATGGTAGTAGGTTCCCTGATTAAAAATCCGGGAGGCGGTCTGGCACCAATCGGCGGCTACATTGCCGGCAAAAGGGAATGTGTGGAAAATGCAGCATTTCGCCTGACATCACCCGGACTTGGCAAGGAAGTGGGTGCATCCCTTGGCATATTAAAAGACTTTTATCAGGGACTTTTCCTTGCACCAACAGTGACTGCCGGTGCATTAAAGGGAGCAATCTTTGCTGCAAATATCTACGAAAACTTAGGCTATTCCGTGATTCCTGATGGTAAGGAGAGCAGGCATGATATCATTCAGGCTGTGACCTTTGGTACTGCGGAGGGTGTGATTGCATTCTGTGAAGGAATTCAGGCGGCGGCACCTGTGGACAGCCATGTAACTCCTGAACCTTGGGATATGCCGGGATATGATGCACAGGTAATTATGGCTGCTGGCGCGTTTGTTTCAGGCTCCTCGATAGAGCTTTCTGCTGACGGACCCATAAAACCTCCCTATGCAGTTTATTTCCAGGGGGGACTTACCTGGCAGCATGCAAAGTTTGGTATTTTAAAATCCTTACAGTCTCTGGTAAATAAGGGAATCGTTGCTGACAACATGCTTTTGGATGCGACAAAATAAGAAATGGATTAACAATCCTTTCTGATTTCAGACATACAAAAATTGTAGAAAATCCGCAAAATAAAATCTGTGAAATTTATATACAGAAATGGATTTATGTGGTACTATTAAAGAGCGTATGAATACTTGAAAACACCTGACGGGCAAGGTGATTTTCGGGAGTAAATACAAAAGAAAGTTGAGGAAGAACCGTGAAAAGAGTGAACTGGGTATTGGTGCTTTTAGTACTGATTGGTTTTGTGATCGGTGGATTTATCGGCACCTATTTTGAAGGAAGCTTTTTAAACTATGGAAAGACCTTCGGATTAAGTTCTCCGATAGAGCTGGATTTGGGTTTCATTATACTGACATTCGGACTCAAAATTCATTTTACCATTGCCAGTGTTTTGGGAGTTGTGATTTCACTGGTTGTTTATCGTTTTATACGATAAATTTTTAACATGCGTCGGAGAAGGCAAAGGAGACGTATGGAAAAAAGCATTAAAATTACGCAGGATTTACCTTATGAGAAATTCTTACGTTTTGGTCCACAGCATCTTACGGAAAGTGAGCTTTTAGCCATTATATTAAGAACCGGCACAAGGGAGAAAAGTGCCCTTGAACTTGCAAATGAAGTTTTGGCAAAAGCAAAATATCCAAGAGAAGGCCTTTTGGGACTATATGATGTCTCGCTGGAAGAGCTTATGGAAATAAAAGGCATTGGTGAGGTGAAAGCCATCAAATTAAAATGTCTTACAGAGCTTTCCATGCGTATCAGCAGGGCAACAGCCAAACAGGGACTTTGTTTTACAAATTCTAAAACGGTTGCAGAATATTTCATGGAAAATCTTAGGCATAAGCAGAACGAATATGTGATATTAGTGTGTCTGGATGCCAAGGGACAGCTTATTTGCGAAAAGGAATTGTCCAAGGGAAGTGTAAGGATGTCCCTCATTTCGCCAAGAGATATTTTCCTGGAAGCCTTACAGGCAAAGGCGGTAAACTTTATACTGATACACAATCACCCGAGCGGTGACCCTGCTCCAAGCAGTATTGACAGGGAACTGACAAAGAACATAAGAGACCTCGGTCTGAAAATGGATATCTTCCTGTTAGACCATATTATTATTGGTGACAACAAATATTTCAGCTTCAAAGAGGCTTCTTGTATATAAAATTTTACCTACAGAAAGGGGTAGTACACGTGGCTAACAACGCATACGGTATCGATCTTGGTACCAACAATATTAAAATTTATGACAGAAATGATGACAATATTCATGTTGAGAAAAATATGATTGCCATCGAGAATAAAAATACACTTTTTGCTTACGGTGATTCTGCATTTGAAATGTATGAAAAGGCTCCCGGCAATATTCATATTTCCTATCCGTTATCAAATGGTGTGATTGCAGATATTAAAAATATGGAGACACTTGTTAGATATTTTATTACAGATTTGCAGAAGGGTAACTTAAAACCTGCGGATTTTTATATTGCAGTACCTACCGATGTGACGGAGGTGGAAAAGAGAGCGTTCTATGACCTGATTAAGGATGCCAATGTAAAAGCCAAGAAAATCATGGTTGTTGAGAAGGCTGTTGCGGACGGTCTCGGACTGGATATCGATGTAAAGAATTCCCAAGGTGTTTTGGTCGTAAATGTGGGCTATGAGACTACAGAAATTTCCATTTTGTCCCTTGGTGGTATCGTGCTTAGCCGTCTAATCAAGGTTGGCGGTATGCGTTTTGATGAAGCAATACGTGCAGCTGTCAGAAGAGAGTTCAGCCTGATTATCGGAGGAAAGACTGCAGAGCTTGTCAAAATTAATTTAAAAGAACTTGAAGCAGAAAATAAGTGTGCGGTTGTTTACGGAAGAGATATTGTTACAGGTCTTCCCGTAGAGAGAGAAATTCCTACAAAGCTTGTTGATGAGTGTCTGGAAGAACACTTTAACACCATCGTGGACAACGTACGAGTAATTTTGGAGAGAACCCCTCCGGAGCTTGCAGCAGATATCTACAGGCACGGTATTTATCTGACAGGTGGTGCATCCCAGGTAAATCATTTATCTGAGAAGCTTGCCGCTGGTACGGGACTTAAGGTTAATGTGGCAGATTCACCGCTTAACAGTGTATGCGTCGGACTTTCCAAGATCATTAATGATGATAATTACAAAACTGTAGCTTATGCAATTGAAGGGATGAGTAAATGAGCCCAATCATAAAACGAAAAGGGGAGAGATTTACTTTGCCGAGTAAATATCTCCTTTTAATATTAACTTTTATTTGTACTCTGTTAATGTTTATAACCTTTGGAACCAATGTATTTAACAAGCCCTTAAATACAGTTTTGGGATATGTTGTTGTGCCTTTTGAAAAAGGTATCAGCAAAGCAGGTGGCTGGATATCTGACCGTTCCGAGGAACTAGTACAAATCAGAAGTCTGTTGGATGAAAATGCCGCATTAAAAGAACAGGTTGCAATGCTTACCGAGGAAAATACCATTCTCCAGCAGAATAAATATGAATTAAATAAGTTAAGGCAGCTTTTTGAGCTTGATGAGCAGTATGAGGAGTATAATAAGATTGGTGCACGGATTATCAGCAGGGACTCCGGTAATTGGTATTCAAGCTTTATCATTGATAAAGGCAGTGATGACGGTCTTAGAGAAGACATGAATGTGATTGCCGGCGGCGGACTTGTAGGAAGAATTACTTCTGTGGGTCCCAATTGGTCCAGAATAACATCCATTATCAGTGACAACAGCAATGTAAGCGGAATGACACTGGCGACCGAAGATAATCTGATTGTATCCGGAAATCTGCATCTGATGGCAGATGGTATTATCACTTTCAGTCAGCTGGTTGATAGTCAGGATGCTGTGCGAGAGGGTGATAAAATCGTAACCTCAAATATCAGTGATAAATATCTGCCCAACATATTAATCGGATATATACACACCATAAACAGAGATAACAACAATTTGACAAAGTCAGGCTATGTGACACCTGCAGTTGATTTTGAACATCTCAGTGAAGTTTTGGTAATTACGGATATGAAACAACAGATTGAGGAAGATTAAGAAATATGCTTAGAAAAATAATAGTAACAATCTTTATATTGGTCTGTTTTATACTACAGTGCAGTGTTTTTGGTGCGCTGTCTCTTGCAGGAATCATACCGAACCTTATGATTATTATAACATCTTCATTCGGCTTTATGCGGGGTGAAAAGGAAGGCCTTGTAATTGGCTTTTTCTGCGGCCTTTTGAGTGATGTGTTTTTTGGCGATATGCTTGGACTGTATGCCATGATTATGATGTACATAGGTTATTTAAACGGTAAATTCAGCCGTATTTTTTATCCTCAGGATATCAAGCTCCCTTTAGCATTGATAACTGTCAGTGATTTAACCTACGGTATATTCTGTTACCTTATGTTCCTTTTACGGGGAAGACTGGATTTCCCTTATCATTTTGTGAAAATTATACTTCCGGAAACCCTTTATACCATTATTGTAACATTGTTCCTATATCCGCTGATTTTAAAAGTAAATGACCGGCTGGAAGCAAGGGAAAAAAGGAGAACACAAAAATTTGTTTGATGATATTAAAGAGCGTTTAAAAAATTTAATAACAAGCAGACTCACAATTTTGTCATTACTTTTTCTGACCTTTGGCGCCATCCTTGTTTATCGCTGTTTTAAGCTTCAGATTGTTAATGGCGAGGAATATCTCAATGATTTTATTTTGCAGACGGAAAAGACAAGAGATATTTCCAGCACCAGAGGTAATATATACGATTGTAACGGTAATTTGCTTGCATATAACGAATTGGCATATTCCGTAAAGATTGAAGATGTATTTGAATCTAATCGTAAAAAGAATGCCAATATGAATGCCACCATTTATAAATTGATTAAAATGATAGAAAAGAATGGTGACAGTGTAATAACGGATTTCAAAATTATCATTAATGAGGACGGTGATTTTGAATATAGCGTATCAGGTACAGCACTCTATCGTTTTCTTGCAGATGTATATGGTTATAAGACAATTGATGAACTGGAGGAGGATGAGAAAACAGCTACCCCTACTGAACTTATGGAATATTTAAGCCGTTCAAAAGGCTTTGCCATCGGTGATTATGAGGAAGAGGGAAATTCTAAAAGTGATTTTATTCCGGGGAAAGGATATAGTAAAGAGGATTGGCTGAAAATGGTCACAATCCGTTATGCCATGAATCTGACCTCTTATCGTAAATATATAGGAACGACAGTGGCAAATAATGTCAGTGAAAAGACGGTTGCCGTTATCATGGAAAATTGTGATGAACTGCCCGGTGTTACTATTGTAGAAGATACCATAAGACGTTATGTTGACAGTAAATATTTTGCACATGTTCTGGGATATACAGGTAAAATATCGTCTGATGAGTTGACGGAGTTAAATGCCAGAGTTGTTGAAGAAGGCGGTTCTGCTGATACCTATACCATCAATGATGTTGTAGGCAAGGGTGGTATTGAAGCATATATGGAGACTACTTTACAGGGAAGTAAAGGCAGTGAAAAGGTAATTGTTGACAATACCGGCAAGGTGATTACAATTCTCGAAAAAAAGGAAGCCAAAGCGGGTAGTGATGTTTATCTTACTATCGATAAAGATCTTACGATAGCCGTTTATAACATGATGGAACAGAAGCTTGCAGGACTTGTATCCAGTAAGATTATCAATGCCAAAGAATATAAGCCGGCAGAAAATGCCAGCAGTGCAGATATCAAGATACCGATATATGATGTTTACTTTGCCATGATAAACAATAATGTACTTGATGTAAAGCACTTTGCATCTTCATCAGCCATGGAGACAGAGCAGGAGGTGTATTCGGCCTTTTTGCAATATAGAGAAGAGGTCTATGAAGCTCTGCTTAATGAGCTTACCGAGAAGAATACGCCATATAAGAAGTTGAAAAAGGAATATCAGGTTTACCAGAGTAATATTGTAAATTTGCTTAATAAAAATGGCGTTATCATGACAGAAGCAGTAGATACTTCGGATGCTACATATATTGCATGGACAAAAGACGAGGTCATCAGTATGGGAGAATACTTAAAATATTGTATTTCTCAAAACTGGATTGATGTAAGCAAATTGGAGCTGGATGACAGATATTCCGATTCGGCAGAAATTTACGAAAAGCTTCTGGATTGTATTATTTCAACTATTGATAAAAACACAGAATTTCAAAAGCGTTTTTATAAATATATGCTGTTGAATGACGTAATTAGCGGAAAGCAGATTTGTATGCTGCTTTGTGAACAGAATGCCATTGAGGTTTCCTTACAGGATGAGGAAGCGCTTTACACAAAGAAATTATCCGCATATCAGTTTATGAAAAACAGGATTGACAATCTGGATATTACACCTGCGCAGCTGGCACTTGACCCCTGTAATGCATCTGTGGTAATCACAGATGTAAATAATGGAGATGTTCTGGCGTTGGTATCCTATCCGGGTTACGATAATAACAAAATGGCAAACTCTGTTGATGCTAAATATTATGCAAAATTAAGTGTAGATAAGTCAAATCCCCAATATAATTTTGCAACTCAGTATAAGGCGGCACCCGGTTCCACCTACAAGATGGTTACCGCAACCGCAGGCCTTATGGAAGGCATTGTTAATTTAAAGCAAAAGATTAACTGTGTTGGTACATTTACCTCTATAGTCCCTTCACCCAGATGCTGGAGGGTATCCGGTCACGGCAATGAAAATGTAACAACAGCTATCCGTGATTCATGTAACTATTTCTTTTATGATCTTGGATATATGTTGTCAACAAGAAGCGGAGTTTACAACGAGAAATCCGGTTTGGAAACCTTAAGTAAATATGCTGATTTGTTTGGACTTACTGAGAAATCGGGCATTCAGATTACGGAATCATCTCCGGATGTTTCCACGGAAGACCCGGTGCGTTCTGCAATCGGACAGGGTAGTAACAGTTTCACAAATGTGGGACTTGCCAGATACGTTTCAACTATAGCGAACGGCGGAACCTGTTATAATCTGACGTTGTTAGACAGAGTTACCAATTCTCAAGGGGATATATTAAAGCAATATGAACCTGAAATAAGAAGTAATGTTGAATTACCAAAAGAGTATTGGGATGCTATACACTCTGGTATGAGACAGGTAGTGCAGAATAAAACATATTTTGAAGGTCTTGCAGTAGATGTTGCGGGAAAAACCGGTACGGCAGAGCAGACCAAATCGAGACCAAGCCATGCACTTTTTGTATGTTATGCACCATATGAAGAACCTGAAATATCCGTAACTACCAGAATCCCATTCGGATATTCATCAGATTATGCAGCGCAGGCAACCAGAGATATCATAAAATATTATTATGGTCTTGCCGATGAAGAAGAATTGATTACAGGTACAGCTGACACACCGGATGCGGGTATATCAAATGAAATGTAATTTTGTCCGAAGAACGGAGGGATTTGCATGAAAGATGCAGTATTAATTAAAAGCTTTCAAAATGGAATTACGTTACATTTAAATGCTGAAGTTACCTTTCAGGAGGTACTAAACGAACTTGCTTTCAAATTTTCTGAAGCAAAGGGCTTTTTTAAGAATGCCAGCATGGCATTGTCTATTGAAGGCAGGGAAGTGTCTGAGGCAGAGGAACTTCTGATTCTTGATACCATAAAGAAAAACAGTGATGTTAATATTATCTGTGTTATCGGTCATGATGAAGAAACCAATAAAAACTTTATTAAAGCTCTTAAGCATATGGAAAAGCATCTTTCAAAAGGTGATGAAGGCCAGTTTTTTAAAGGAAGTCTGAAAAATAAAGAAATTTTGGAAACTGAGAACAGTATTGTGATTCTTGGCGACGTTTATCCCGGAAGTGCCATAGTTTCCACCAAAAATATTATCATTTTAGGTGGTTTATATGGAGAAGCATACGCAGGCGGTAACGGAGATGAAAAGGCTTATATTGTAGCGCTTGAAATGGAGCCGGAAAGATTAAAAATCGGCGATTTCAAATATAAACATAATACCAAACAGACAAAATGGGGCATTCGCCCTAAGGTACACCCGAAAATTGCATATGTAAAAAACAAAAGCATTGTAATGGAACCACTTACCAAAGAATTACTGGGCTCATTTTAATGAGTGCCGGGGGACGACAGATTATGAAATGAGAGGAAAGCATTATGACAAAGAACAATGTAATTGTCGTCACTTCAGGTAAAGGCGGTGTGGGTAAGACCACCACATCCGCAAATGTAGGTACAGGTCTGGCAAAGCTTGGAAAAAAAGTATGTCTCATTGACACAGATATAGGCCTAAGAAATCTTGACGTTGTAATGGGACTGGAAAATCGTATTGTCTACAATCTTGTGGATGTTATTGAGGGAAATTGCCGTATCAAGCAGGCACTGATTAAGGACAAGCGTCATCCGGGATTGTATCTGATGCCGTCTGCACAGACCAGGGACAAATCAGCCGTAAAACCCGGTCAGATGGTAAAAGTTATCGAGCATTTAAAAGAACAGTTTGATTATATTATACTTGATTGTCCGGCAGGTATTGAACAAGGCTTTCAAAATGCTATTGCCGGTGCTACAAGAGCTCTTGTTGTCACAACACCGGAGGTTTCCGCCATTCGTGACGCGGACAGAATTATCGGGCTCTTGGAAGCAAACGGTTTTGAACAGATGGATTTGATTATTAACAGACTGCGTCCCGATATGGTAAAACGGGGCGACATGATGTCATCTCAAGATGTAGTTGATATTCTGGCAATTCCATTAATCGGTGTTATTCCTGATGATGAGAATGTTGTGGTTTCCACAAATCAGGGAGAACCGCTTGTAGGAAATGCAACGCCTGCCGGTATGGCGTATCAAAATGTGGTACAGAGAATTGAAGGAAAAGATGTACCGTTTATGAACTTTGAAAAGAGTATTTCGTTTTTGGCAAAAGTAACAGGCATTTTTCACAGAGTATAAGGAGGAGCGGTTATGAGATTTTGGTTTCGCAAAAAAAGCTCCTGCCAAATCGCTAAGGACAGACTGAAAATCCTGCTGATATCAGACAGAGTGAATTGTTCTCAGGAAATGCTGGAGCTTATAAAGGCAGACATTACAAAAGTAATTTCAAAATACATGAAGATAGATACGGAAAATATGGATATCCAAATCAGTGCTAAAAAGGGAATCAGCAGTTTGTGTGCTAATATTCCTATAGTTGATATTCATAAGCAGTGTCAGGCTGCGGAAGGAAAATAATGTTTACACGTTTTAAAATACGGGAATATGATTTTAAATTGATATTAATGGTTTTGCTACTTGCCGGTATCGGTGTAGTGGCTATTGGCAGCGCGGAGGAATCACTTCAGACAAAGCAGTTGTTTGGAGTGATTGCCGGTACAGTTGCCATGCTATTTTTATCCTTTGTGAATTATTCTTTCTGGCTAAAGCTCTATTGGCTGATGTATGCCGGAAATATCGGCCTTTTGGTACTTGTTTTGTTTTCAGGAGCAGGAGAGGATGCCGGAGGTGCGCAAAGATGGCTCAAGATTGGAGGCTTACAGTTTCAACCCTCCGAAACAGCGAAAATATTATTGATTTTATTCTTTGCACAGTTTATTATGAAATATAAGGAGAAGCTGAATACCTTTAAAATACTTGCTTCCTGTCTGTTATTGGTTGTGTTTCCATGGCTGTTAATTTATAAACAGCCGGATTTATCAACCAGTATGGTGGTTTTAGCAATATTTTGTATTATAATGTTTGCAGGAGGCATCAGTTATAAGCTGGTGCTGGGTGTTTTAGCGATAATTATTCCTGCTGTTGCCATTATGGTTACTCTGGCATTACAGCCGGGTAACACCATATTAGAGGATTATCAGAAGGATCGTATTCTTGCTTTTATTAAGCCGGAAGAATATGCAGATAAAGAGGCTTACCAGCAGCTGAATTCCATAATGGCGATAGGATCCGGCCAGCTTGATGGAAAAGGATATAAGAATAATGAAATCACTTCCGTAAAGAATGGCAATTTTATTTCTGAAGCACAGACAGACTTTATTTTTGCTGTTATAGGTGAAGAATTCGGTTTTAAAGGTTGTGTTTTGGTAGTAGGATTACTTATAGGAATCAGTTTGGAATGCATAGCTGTCGCGAGGCGTGCGAAGGATCTTGCCGGTAGAATCATCTGTGCCGGGGTAGGTGGATTAATAGCCTTTCAAGGGTTTTTCAATATCGGTGTTGCCACATTTATTCTTCCCAACACGGGACTTCCGCTTCCTTTTGTCAGTTATGGTCTGACATCCTGCATGAGTTTATTTATTGCTATGGGGTTTGTCTTAAATGTAAGGCTTCAGGCGAAAAAAATATCACAAATGAATGAATAATGGGAGGGTTAATTATGAACATAGCGTTGATTGCACATGATGCAAAAAAGAAACTGATGCAGAATTTTTGTATCGCTTATAGAGGTATTTTGAGTAAGAATGAATTGTTTGCCACCGGAACAACCGGAAGATTGATTGAAGAAGTTACCAATTTGAATGTTCACAAATTTCTTGCAGGACACTTGGGCGGAGAACAGCAGATTGGTGCCCAGATTGAGCACAATCAAATGGATTTGGTAATTTTCCTGCGTGACCCGTTAACACCAAAATCACACGAGCCTGATGTTAACAATGTTGTGAAGCTTTGTGATATTCATAATATACCGTTGGCAACAAATCTTGCCAGCGCGGAACTGTTAATCAAGTCTTTGGACAGAGGAGATTTAGAGTGGCGTGAAATGTACAAATAAGATAAAGTACGGATTTAGTATATGCCTGATTCTTTGTTTTTTTAGTGTATGCGGCTGCGGAAAGCCTGTATATGAACTGCCATATGATGTAAATTCACCTGTAAGCGGTTTTAAGGTAACTGCCGGCGGAAAAAGTAGTTCTGTTGCAGAACCGTTTGCATCGGATTTGTGTATTATTACAGAGGATATTACACTTGATTCGGTAGATATGTCACAGGTGGGTGCGGCAGTATTATTTGATGCGGACAATAAAGAGGTATTGTATTCCTATAATGCTCATGAAAAACTGTATCCTGCCAGTCTTACCAAAATTATGACAGCGCATGTGGCACTGCAAAACAGCTCGCCGGATAAAATTTTGACTGCAACAAATGCTGTTAATATTACTGAATCAGGCGCACAGTTATGCGGTCTTAAGGCCGGAGATACCATGACTATGTCCCAGGCGTTACATATTCTTTTGCTTTATTCTGCAAATGATGTAGCAATGCTAATTGCAGAGAATGTTGGCGGTACGATTGAAGGCTTTTTGGATATGATGAATGAAGAGGCTAAGAGGCTTGGAGCTACCAATACTCATTTTGTAAACCCTCATGGACTAACTGATGTGGAGCATTATACAACGGCTTATGATATGTATCTGATTTTTAATGAAGCCATCAAAAATGATACCTTTAAGCAGATGATTCAGACAACCTCTTATCAGACCACTTATTATGATAAAGATGGTAAAGCGAAGGAACTGTCATTCAGTACTACAAACAGATTCTTGAAGGGGCATTTTGATCCACCTTCCAATGTGACCGTAATTGGCGGTAAAACGGGGACTACAAACGCTGCAGGGCATTGCCTTATGCTGTTGTCCAAGGATGCCTCGGGAGCTTCCTACATCTCAATTATTTTGCGTTCCCAAACCAGTGATGAGTTGTATGCCGGAATGATTGAATTATTAGATGAAATAAACAAATAATAGTTGTATTTTTATGCTTAATAAACTATAATAGTAATAGATAGTTTATTACTATCAAAATACTCTAGGAGGGATGCCAATGGTTCAGTTAATTGTAGGTAATAAGGGAAAAGGTAAGACCAAGCATTTATTGGATAAAGTGAATAGTGAGGTTAAGAATATCTCGGGTAATATTGTTTATCTGGATAAGAGTACTAAACATATGTATGAACTGAACAATAAGGTACGTTTAATCAATGTTTCAGAGTACATGATTGAGAACAGTGATGAGTTTGCAGGATTTATATGCGGTATCATTTCACAGGATCATGATTTACAGCAAATGTATTTTGACAGCTTTTTGCAGATTTCAGGCATTGATGGTACGGATATTTCCGGTCCCATTGCTAAATTAGAAAAAATCAGTGCAAAATTCAATGTTGATTTCATTGTCAGTGTTTCTGTTGATGAATCTGAATTGTCTTCAGAGTTAAAGGATAAGGTTATCATTTCCTTATAATTTTGATTCAAATATAATATCAAAGAAAAGCCTCGGAATAACCGGGGCTTTTCATAAGTAATATGGAGGCTGGTTTCACTTGGCTGAAAAACAAACTAAAATTAAAAAATACAGAAAACCAATTAATTTAAATATCGGTATGCTGATTTTTGCAGTTATCTTTTTTTATGTAATATATTGTGTGATTATGTATTTTCAATCAACACACATTGTTAGATATGAAGTAAAAGAAGGTTCCATTGCAACGAATAATATTTTTCGGGGATTGATTTTGCGTGACGAGACGGTTATTCCTACGGAAAATGCAGGTTATGTTAATTATTTTACCTATGAGGGCGAACGGGTTGCCAAAGGTGATTTGGTATATACCATAGATGAGACCGGAAGGTTAAGTGAACAGATTAGTGAACAGTCTATTGATGAGAATTCCTTAAGTGACAAGGAACTTCGTGAGTTTAAAAGTGAGATTGTAAATTTTGTACATGGTTTTGAAGGAGAGCATTATTCAGGAACCTATGAATTAAAAAATACCCTTCATAATACACTTTTAAAGCTTGCCAACATCAATATGCTGGAATACATTCAGAATATGAATGAAGGTTCAGGAATAAAAAATGTAATCAATTATAACAGTGCACCAAGAACAGGTATTGTTACCTTCTGGACGGATGGATACGAAGGCCTGACACCTGATTTAGTTTCTGCAGATATTTTTGATGAAAAGAAATACGAGAAAAAGCAGGTGCTAAATAATGTGCTTTTGGCTGCGGGAGAGCCTGCTTACAAACTATCCACAAATGAAAACTGGTCCATTGTGATACCGGTTGAGCCGGCCAGAGGTGTAGAACTTGAAGAAGAGGGCTATATTAAGGTCAGATTTTTAAAGAACAATTATGAGTCATGGGGCGAGACAAAACTGTTACATAACGGTGATGGTAATACTTATTTACAACTTACCTTTACCAATTCCATGATTACTTTTATGAATGACCGGTTTTTGGATGTGGAATTGATTATACATGACGAAAAAGGACTTAAAATTCCGATTTCTTCCATTGTTGAAAAGGAATTTTTCCTGATTGGGAAAGATTTTATTTCAGAGGGAACGACACAGGGCAAATACAGCGTTTTACGACAATGTTATTTGGAAAATGGGGATATTTCAACGGAGCAGCTAAACATTGATGTTTACAGCTATGATGAAGCTTCCGGGGAATATTATCTGGATGCTTCCATCTTGAATCCCGGTGATATTTTGATTAAGTTAAACAGTCAGGAAACCTATACGGTTAGTAAGCGGGCAACGTTAATCGGTGTATATAACATGAATAAGGGATATGCGGATTTTAAGCAGATAAATATCCTGTACCAAAATGATGAATATGCCATTGTAAAAGCAAATACCAAGTATGGTCTGAATGTCTATGACTATATAGTTTTGGATGCCAAAACCGTAAGAGATGATCAGTTTATCAATGAATAGGACAAGGATGATACATGATTAAGGACAACATATTAAACATAAATCAGAAGATAGCCGAAGCCTGTAAACGTGCAGGACGTGATACTTCGGAGGTTTCTCTGATTACGGTGAGTAAAACCAAACCATTGGAGCAGTTAAAAGAAGCCTATGCCGCAGGCTCCAGGGATTTTGGAGAGAATAAAGTACAGGAGATGCTTGATAAAATTCCTCAAATGCCTTCCGATGTCAGGTGGCATATGATTGGACACCTGCAGCGCAATAAGGTAAAATATATTGTGGACAAGGTATATATGATTCACAGTGTTGATTCTTTAAGGCTGGCGGAGGAAATCAGTAAAGAGGCTGTTAAAAAGCAGGTTACTGTTAAGATTCTTTTGGAAGTAAATGTGGCCGGAGAGGACAGTAAATTTGGTACAACCTGTAAAGAAGTTTGTGCTTTGGCTGCTATGATTGCTGTGCTTCCGGGAATTTCCATACAGGGACTTATGACAATTGCACCATATGTAGAAAATCCGGAAGAAAATCGTAAGTATTTTCGCAAATTAAAGCAATTGTCTGTTGACATAATGAGCAAAAACATTGATAATGTTTGTATGAATGTTTTGTCTATGGGTATGACAGGTGATTATGTTGTCGCTGTTGAAGAAGGTGCTACTTATGTAAGAGTCGGTACCGCAATCTTCGGTGAGCGTGATTATGGACAGACTACATAGGTACAGAATATCAATAAAGGAGAGAATACCATGGGTGTAATGGACAAGTTTTTGAATTATATGAAGCTGAATGATGAAGATGACGATTTGTATGATGATGAGTACTTAGATGACGAAGAGGATATCCCTGCACCTAGGAGAACTGCTCCTAAGGCTGCTAAGGAAGAGGAAGAATATGAGGAGAAAGCTCCCAAGAAAGCACCTCAGCCCAAAGTGACTCCTATTCG
>CALYZQ010000032.1 GCA_945609985.1 uncultured Lachnospiraceae bacterium
TTATTATTGGCACTGAGCCGGTGGATTTGGATGGCCTGAACTATCTGGCAGGTAAGAGCGTTGACTTTGTAAATAAGAGTGCCATGAACGGAACACTGCTTGCTCACACAGACGGTCAGGTACCCAACTTTATTGTAAATGTACCCGAGGTGAATGAATTCTACTTGGGAGAGCTTTTCTACTTCTTTGAGTTTGCCTGCGGTGTCAGTGGCTATCTGCTTGGAGTAAATCCTTTCGACCAGCCCGGCGTAGAGAGCTACAAGAAGAACATGTTTGCACTTCTTGGAAAGCCCGGCTACGAAGCACAGAGAGAAGAATTGATGAAGAGATTGTAATTAGTATAAAGAGATTACAGCAGAGACTGTCGGAGACGGCAGTCTCTGTGTTGTATAGACAAGGAGACCCGTAAACATGAAAATAGTAGCCCTAGAGAGAAACAGTGCAGGAACAGATATTTCCATGGAATGCTTCAAGGATTTTGGGGAGGTAACTTACTATCCCAACACCGTGACCAAAGAGGAAGTGAAGGAGCGCATAAAGGACGCAGATATCGTTATTGCCAACAAATCTCCTTTAAATGAGGAGACTTTGAAGGACGCAAAGAATCTGAAATTGATTTGTGAGCTGGCAACAGGCTATGATAACTGTGATTTGGCTTACTGCAAATCAAGAGGAATCAAGGTGGCAAACGTAGTGGATTACTCTACCGGAATGGTGGCACAGCATACCATGACTTTGGCGCTTGCCCTCAGTCAGAAGCTTCCCCACTATGACAATTATGTGAAATCCGGAGCTTACAGTGCCCAGGATAGATTTTCTAATTTTGATATTCCTTTCTATGAGCTGGAAGGTAAGACCTGGGGTATTATCGGCATGGGAAATATCGGAAAGCGTGTGGCAAAGCTGGCGACGGCCTTTGGTTGTAAGGTAATTTTTCACTCTGTCACAGGTAAGAGCACCTGTACAGATTATCCTCAGGTTGACAAAACGACACTTCTGTCAGAAAGTGATTTTGTTTCCCTGCATTGTCCTTTAAGCGATTTGACCCGTGATTTTATTGACAGAGAAGCTTTGCAGAAGATGAAGAAGACGGCGATTTTGATTAATGTGGCGAGAGGCCGCGTGGTAAACAACACAGATTTGTATGAAGCACTTGTTGCAGGTGAGATTCAGGCAGCAGGCTTGGATGTTGTGGAGGCAGAGCCGCTGGAGCTTACCAACCCCTTAAGCAAATTGATGGACAGCAATCAGTTGATTATTACCCCTCACCTTGCCTGGGCGAGCGTGGAAGCCCGCACTAGATGTGTGGAGGGCGTGTACAAAAATATTGAGGCTTTTATCAAAGGCGAGGATAGGAATGTGGTGAATCCATGAGAAACTTATTACGGTCCGAGTGCATCAAGTGCATGGCGGAAAAGAATATGAACAGAATGCCGGAGGGCGTCACGGAGGAGCAGAAGCTTGCGTATTTGCAGGGTATTTTGGGGATTATCTCTAAGGCCCCAGTGGATGTGTGTGCGCCGGTAATTGTGAGGGACATCAATCTTTTAAGTAAAGAAATATTCGGTACAGCCCAGGATTATTCCAAGGAAAAGACCTATTACAATCAACTGATGCTGGAAAAGGAAGCCGGTATCCGTGAGAAAATCCATGCTTCTGAGGATGTGTTACTTACGGCACTGCAATATGCGCTGGTGGGCAATTATATTGATTTTGGTGCGATGCATTCTGTGGATGATGACTATCTGGAGAAGCTGCTTTCGGATGTGCGCAGCAAGGCCGTGGCAGCAGAGGCTTACGAGAAGCTGAAGAAAGATTTGAGCACCTGCAAAAAGCTGGTATTTCTTACGGACAATGCAGGGGAAGCGGTGATGGACAAGCTCTTTATAGAGGTGATAAAAAAGATTTATTTCCCGGAAAAGGTAACGGTATTGGTAAAGGGAAGTCCCGTGTTAAATGATGCTGCCATGGAGGATGCTTTGGAAATTGGTCTTGATAAGGTTGTGGAGGTAGTAGATAATGGCAATGGCATTGCAGGAACTTGGTTGCCGGAGCTTTCTGACAAGGCGCGGGAGATAATGGACGCGGCAGATGTGATTATTTCCAAGGGGCAGGCAAATTTTGAGACCCTGCGTCTCTGCGGCAAAAACATTTATTATATTTTCCTGTGTAAATGTAAAATGTTCTGCGAGAATTTTAAAGTACCTCAGTACACGGGCATGTTGATTCGTGAGAAGGATTTGTCGGGCTCATCCCAAAGTTGACAAAGCGTGGAAATCATAGTAACTTAATTATGTTGTACAGAATCGGTCAGACAGAAGCGGTTACGGCCAATAAGGAAGGAATTTGACATGACAGACAAGATAAAAGAACTGATGATAAAATACAGAGAAATCATTATTTACCTGATTGTAGGCGTGATGACAACCGTTGTCTCCTTGGGCGCTTGCTTCGTGGGAGAGAGATTTATCTTTGATGTAAACAGTGATTGGCAAAACGCCGTGAACAACACCATTAGCTGGGTTGTGGGTGTATGCTTCGCCTATCCCTTAAACCGTAAGTGGGTATTTGAGAGCAAAAATCCCAAGATTTTAAAGGAGTTTACCGGTTTTGCAGCCTCAAGAGTTTCCACCTGGATTTTAGATGTGCTTATTATGTGGGTGACGGTAAACCTGTTGGGTATGAATTTCTGGCTTGCTAAAATCTGTATTTCTTCCGTTCTGGTCACCATTTTGAATTATGTATTCAGTAAGCTTTTCATTTTCAAGAAAAAGCCGGAGAATGAGTAAAAAAGAGGATGTCCGGCGACATCCGCTCCAAGAATTGCTTCGCAATTCTTCTGGCGTACGCCACTGCACTCGCGCAATTTCCTATAGCATAAAATGAAGCCGACGATGTGATTGAATGAAGTCACGTCGCCGGCTTTTATTATGTGTGAATTTCCGCAATATACTGTAACTGCGTCCATCTAAATATACTGCACCATATCCTCCACCAGCTTTGCAGAGTGTGCTGCAGCAGCCCGCTCAAAGGAGGGATAATCCATTTCTGCACTGTCGTCAGCTTTATCTGAGATGGCACGGATAATCACGAAAGGAACCTTGTTTAAGTACGCGCCGTGGGCAATGGAAGCGCCTTCCATCTCGGCACAGTCGCCATGGAAGTTTGCGATAAGGCGTTCCTTCACTTCTTTGCTGGAAATAAACTGGTCTCCGCTGACAACGCGGCCCACGATGGCGTGAATGCCTTCGTTTACCTTCTCGCAGGAGTTCTTTGCCAGACTCATAAGGCGCTCATCTGCTTTAAATTCTCTGGTGCCCATCTGAGGAACCTCGCCCAGCTGATAGCCGAAAATAGTGGTATCCATATCATGGTGGATGGCATCCTTGGAAATCAAAATGTCTCCGATATCCAGCGCTGCATTCAAGGAGCCGGCAACACCGGTATTGATAATGTGAGTTATCTCAAACAAATCCACTAAAATTTGTACGCATAGCGCGGCGTTGACCTTGCCGATACCGCTGCGCACCACTACCACAGATGCACCATTTAAGGTACCTTCATAAAATTCCATTCCTGCCTTTTTTACAATATTGGAGACAGTAATTTTAGATTTTAACTGCTCTACCTCGAGCTCCATTGCTCCGATAATTCCTATTTTACTCATGTCTACATTCTCTCCTTACTCCGGATAAACCAGTCTGCTCTCATCAATATGATACAAAAGCTCCAAGTACTTCTTTGCCAAATAGTTTGCCATGGGCAGGTTCATGTCCAGATAATTGCCACAATCCTTGGGAGCGGCACCGGGTACCTCACCCTTGAAATCTCTGATAAACTCCCACATTTCAATCATCAAAGGTACAATATCCTTGGAGGACAAATCCCCGGCAAGCAACAGATAAAATCCGGTTCTGCAGCCCATAGGTCCGAAATATACGGTTTTGTCCTTGTAGGTGGGATGATTGCGCAAATAAGTAGCAGCCAAATGCTCAATGGTGTGCATCTCAGCGGTGTTCATAACAGGCTCCTCATTGGGGCTTGTCATGCGAAGGTCAAAGGTAGTGATTACCTCCGTACCGATGTTGTCCTTGCGGGATACATATACGCCGGGCTGTAATTTGATATGGTCAATGGTAAAGCTTGCTATTTTTTCCATGGTTCCTCCATTCTAAAGCACCCCGATTGGAAAGTGTGACAGAGGAGTGCTTCTTAAATCATTGATTCATCTCCTATATCATACAGCTTTCTAAGTCGGGGTGCAAGCAGAGAATGGTATTTAAAGCTTAATCGGCACCTGATATTTGGTAAGCCAGTAGTTAATCTGCAAAAGGTAGGCCAAAAGCTGAGGACCGGCCATAAGCTGACCGTAGAAGGGTCTTCCATAATCGGAAGGGTGTTGCAAGAATGCTTTGGTCTTTTCCAAATCAATCAATTCCCTGAGGGGAGAGCTTCCATCCGACAGCACCTCTAAAAGCCGGCTGCGAAGCAGAGTCTCATAGGCGGGATCATAAGTTTTGGGGTAAGGACTCTTTTTGCGGAAAAGCACCTCATCCGGCAGATAATCTTTTGCCGCCTCACGAAGTAAGCCCTTTACCACACCGTCTTTACACTTCATTGCCCAGGGAACATTCCATACATATTCTACAATTCTATGGTCCGCAAGAGGTACGCGCGCCTCCAGCCCAACGTGCATACTGGTTCTGTCCATACGATCCAAAAGCGTCTGCATAAACCACTTTAAATTCAGATAAGAAATTTCTCTTCTGCGTTTTTCCTCCGGACTTTCGCCGGGCAGCAGGGGCGTCTCGGAAACCGTCTTGCGATAGGCTTCCCTTGCATATTCCTCCAAGGGCAAAAGACGGGATATGTCATCCTTCAACAGCATGGTTCTGGATCCGAAATCCATGGACCAGGGGAAGCAGTCAGCCTCAAAGCACTCCTTTTTGTGAAACCAGGGATAACCGCCGAAGATTTCGTCCGCACATTCTCCGGTCAGAGTTACCTTGTTTTGTTTTGAAACCTTCTCACAGAAGTATAGCATGGAAGCCTCCACATCAGCCATGCAGGGTAAATCTCTGGCATCCACCGCCTTGAACAGGTAGTCAAATAAATCCTTATTGCAGCATTCCAAATATTGATGATTGGTATGGCAATGCGCAACCATCCTGTCAACCCAGGGACGGTCCTGGGAAGGCTGAAAAGCATTTGCCTGAAAATTCCTGTCATTATCCTTAAAATCAAAGGAGTAGGTATCAAGTAATTTGCCCTGCTTTTCAAGTTCCCTGCTGCACACAGAGGTTACCAGACTGCTGTCAATGCCTCCGGATAAAAAGGTACAGATGGGTACGTCAGAAAGCATTTGCAGTTTAATGGCATCCGTCACCAGATAACGGGTTTTTTCCACCGTCTGTTTCCAAGAATCCTCATGAGGATGGCTTTCCAATTTCCAATAACAGGTTGTATGGCAGCCGGAGCCCTGAAACTCCAGAAAGTGTCCGGGAAGCAGCTCCTGTACATTTTGAAATACCCCCTTGCCGTAGGTTTTGGCGGGGCCCAGTCCCAGTACCTCGCAAAGACCTTCCCTGTCTACAATGGGCTGTATTCCCGGAAAGGACAGAAGTCCCTTTAGCTCCGAGGAGAAAACCAGAGTATTATCCTGAAAGGTATAAAACAGAGGCTTTACACCCAGTCTGTCACGAACCAAAAACAATTTTTCCAACGTTTCATCCCAAATACAGAAGGAAAAAATTCCGTTCAATTCCTTTACAAAGTCAATGCCGTGGCACAGATACCCCAGCAAAATCACCTCGGTATCACAGGTGGTTTGAAAACTTACACCTTCTGCCTGTAAATTACTCCGAAGCTTTTGCATATTGTAGATTTCCCCGTTAAACACAATGGTAGCCTTTCGGTCACCCAGCTGTCTTGTCATGGGCTGCTGTCCGGCGGATAAGTCCAAAATTGAGAGGCGCACATGTGCCAGTCCACAGTGTCTTACAAGGTACACATCCTCCTCGTCGGGACCCCGGTGTCGTTGCAGTCGGTTCATCTGCTGTAATACAGAATACCATTTTCCGGAATCCTCCCGGTAGTTTCTATAAAAATTACTAAAGCCTGCGATTCCACACATAGTCTACTCCATTCCTTTATTTTGCATAGTCAACAAGCAAGGGCTGGCACTGTTTATGCTCTAAAGCCGCCTCTATGGCAGGGATTAAAAGCTCAGTGTGAGCTACCAGAGAGTTGGGCTTTGCCTTGTAATTATCCTGCCCAAAAGGAACAAAATATATATTTTTGGAATTTAAAAGCAAGCCGATATTTTTCAGATTCATGCCCAGGCCATCGTTGGTGGAAATGGAAATGAGCAGAGGTTTATTGTTGCGCATGTGCGCCTTAGCCGCCATAAGCACAGGACTATCAGTGATACCGTTGGCCAGCTTGGCAGCAGTGTTTCCCGTACAAGGGAAAATCACCAGAATATCCAAAAAAGCGCTGGGGCCGATGTGCTCAGCTTCTTCAATGGTGAGAATTGGTTTTTTTCCCGTAATTTTTTCCATTCTCTCAAGGTAAGCCTCGGGAGTGCCAAAACGACATGTAATGGTTTGGGAGGCATTGGAGAGAATGGGATAGACCTCTGCCGTTGCATCCACTAATTTTTGCAGCTCTTGAAACATTTTTTCAAAGGTACAAAAGGAGCCCGTTAGGGCTACACCGATTTTTTTCCCTTCCAGATTCATATAAGCAGACCTTTCTATAACTGATTTGTGGATAAAACATATTCTGCAAGACGCTTTGCGCAGCTTTGACCGGCGTATTTTCCGGGAAGACCGGGGCAGAAGAAGACCTGTCGTTTTAATGCATCGGCAACTTCATAGTCTATGCCCACCCGGTTAGAGGCAATGTCGATAATAATAGAATCAGGAATCATATTTTCCAGACATTTTTTGGTGAATACCTTAGCAGGTACTGTGTTAAAGAGATATTCAAATTTATTAATTTTCTGAGGTAGTTTAGATAAATGCAGGGTATTAAAGCCCATGGAGTCTGCCAGTGCCAACTCATTTGCCTGAGTGCTGCAAACAGTCACCTGCGCGGATAGCCCCTTAAGCTTATCAGCAAGCACTTTTCCACATCTTCCGTAGCCAACCACAAGGGTTTCACTTTTATGCAGCTGGGTATCCTTGTGCAAAAGTGCTTCTAAAATAGCACCCTCAGCCGTGGCAACAGCATTAAAAATGGTTAATGGCTCTTCCTTCATAAAATCGTAGCAGCCGATTTCTCTGACCTCACACAAGCGTCTGAAATCCTCAGAAATAACACCACCAAAGATTTTTTGATTTTTTCTCAGCAGACGCTGTAGCTCTGTCAGAGAAATGTCAGGTACAGCTTCCTCAAAATAGAGATTTCCCTGCTTCTCAAAAGGAATGCCGCAGACAATTACAGGAGCATTTATTACGGCCTCCTTTAAAGAATGAGCGTAAAAAACCTTGTTATCAGCGGGGATTTTTAAAATACCATAGCATATAACCCGATACCCCTTTTTTGCAAAGACACTGGCCATACAGGAGGTACGTCTGTCCCCGCCAATAACTGCAATATCATATTTCATCATAATCAAGTCCCCTCCGGCATTGAAATGTTTCTGCCTCATTTAGGGTATGAAGGGAGGGGAAAAGAGTGCATGTACGGTGAGGTAAATATATCACTTCCTTACCTTCACCGCCAAAGCGTGTGCCCTAAGCCCCTCTGCCTCGGCAAGGCGGACGATATAGTCTGCATTTTCCTTCAGTGCATTTTCGGGATAGCGGATGACGCTGTAGCCTCTCACAAATTCCTGAACGGACATGCCGGAGGAAAATCTGGCTGTACCGCAGGTGGGAAGGATGTGGTTAGTACCGCAGAAATAATCACCCACTGGCTCTGTGCTGTACTCGCCCACAAATACTGCGCCGGAAGTGGTCAGCCGGGGAAGTACTGACTCGCAATCCTGAAGCAAAACTTCCGTGTGCTCGGGAGCAATCTGATTCACGGCATCTACTGCCTCCTGAATGGAATCCACCACAAAAATATCACCGTAATTTGTAAAGGTGCGCTTGGTGGCATCCACCAGATTATTTTCTGCGCACAAACGGTTGATTTCCTTCTTAATTTCCAAAGCTTGTGCCTCGGACAGACAGAAGGTGGTGCTGGCTTCAAAGCCTGTTCCGTGCTCTGCCTGTGACATCATATCAGCGGCAATAAAGGTAGGATTAGCAGTCTCGTCTGCAATGATGGCAATTTCGGAAGGACCTGCAATGGAGTCAATCTTTACCTCGCCAAACAGCAGCTTCTTTGCCATTTGGGTATAGTTGTTGCCTGGGCCGGTGATGGCATCCACCTTCTTCACGGTCTTAGTGCCGTAGGCAACAGCCGCCAGACCCTGAGAACCGGAAAGCTTATAATAATTCCGCACATTCAGATAGTCTGCCACATACAATAAGTGTTCATCAATACTTCCATCCGGCTGGGGTTTCGTCAGAATATAAATGTTCGGTACTCCTGCAACAATGGCAGGAACCAAATTCATACAAAGGGTGGAAATCAGAGGCGCTTTATCTCCGGGAACCGTAACGGCAACACTGTCAAGGGGAGTATATTTGCGCTCCAATACTGCGCCGTTTTCATATTCCTCCGTAAAGCCCTTGGGCAGCTGTCTTTTGTGGAATTTGAAAAGATTGTCGCAGGCTTTTTGCACAGACTCCTTAAATTCAGGGGAAACCTTTTCGCGTGCTGCGGCAAATTCCTCGTCGGACACAAACAAGCCGATTTCAGGGATATCCACCTTGTCGAATTTCTTCATGTAGGCATACAGAGCTTCATCGCCTTTTTCCTTCACATTCTTCAGCACTTCCTTAACAGTGATTTCCACCTCCTCAGGAATACTGCTTCTGCGACTTAAGAGATTTAAGTATCTGGGGTTATCGTAGCTAAATTTACTGATGGTTACCATAGTGTTTTCTCCTTTCGTTTTGTGGAATAAAAAAACGCCTGTCAGGGAGATTTTCCCTAACAAGCGTGGATCAAGCGTTTCGCTTAATATCAATTGCAGAATAACAAGAGAAATGTTATTTGTCAAGCGAAAAAGTAAAATGTTTTACAAATTATTTTTCAAACATAACCCGGATAATCTTTTTTCCGGGAAAGAATTCGCCCAATTCGAGACCTACAATTTGAGGATTTTTGATGGTTTCAAGCTTTGCTAAGAGATGGGGCGGCAGCTCCAATTTTGTGGGTTCCTCATGAATATAGACAGTGATATGAGGAATCCATTCAGGGAAACTGCCTGCATAATCAGAGTCAAAATGTTTGCGCAGGGAAAGCAGCTTTTCATCCTTTTGGGGTGCAACAAATCTGATTTTCTCACCAAAATGGTTGTATCCGTTAAGCTTTACAGGAAATGGCGCAGTCTCCTTTGCCACACGTTTCATGCGGGATATTACGTTATCTTTTTCCTCAGGAGCGTAGCTGCCAAGCGAAATATGAAAGGGGAGAGGAGTGATAACCTCATCCCCCTCATATTGTTTGGTGGTAAAGATGTCCTCGCCGTATAGTCTGTTGAATTCATCCTGAATCTCATGAAGAACTGCTTGTGTATCCTCATCCAGTATTGCCATTACGGTTAAAAATTTTTCTTTTTGCATATGATGGTTCCTCCTAATGGTCTTGAAGTTAACTGTTTTAGAAATTGTACTGCATGAAATTGCCATTCTTCTGAAATCCAAAATCACTGTACAGAAGCACGCCCATATCAGAGGCCGTAATCTGTACGACTCCGCACCCATATTCTTTGGCTTCCTTCATAACACGGGTTAATAATTCTTTTGCAATGCCTTGTCTGCGATAGTCCTTCGCTGTAAACATACTGGAAAGCAAACCAATTTTTCCATTGGGACAGCCGAAATAGGGTGGCTTTTCTATAAAGGACATGCCGCTTGTACCGATGATTTTGTCTCCGTCAAGCGCTATCCAGGATACAAAGGTTCCGTCCGTCATATGGCGGTCATAATAATCTGCTAATGCAGGCTTTAAATCAATATTCTCTTTTGCGCCTTCCTCTCTCAATTGATTGATTCGTATATCCATAAAGGCGTCCAATTCTTTTTTAGTTAGTTTTTGATATTGAATCTTCATATATAATTCGTTCATAATAATCTCCATTCTGAGAAATTTACGGCTCAAGATACGTACCGAAAATCTCAAGGTTATGTTACAAAGGCTTCTCCATAAACCCACAGGTAAAGGGGAAGTGTTCAAATTTCTTGGTACCCAGATGCACAAAGCCCAAGGATTCGTACCATTTCCGAAGCACCTGATTTTCCTCCACAATACCGATATTGATCTTATTGCAGCCAAGCGCTTTAGCGGTTTTGTAGGCATGCTGCAAAAGTGCTTCGCCGATGCCTTTGTGTCTGTAGGCGGGCAGGACTGCCAGGTTATTCAGTTCACACTGGTTATTGTCCTGTAAAAGCAGAGAATAATATCCCACGATGGCGTCACCGTCACAGTAGGCAAAGATGGGTCTGTGTTCTCCATTCAAGTGCCAGTTTAATCGTTCTTCTGTGGTGGCGAATGCGGTAAATCTGGGAGCATTTTCCACTGTAAAGCCCAGTTCGTCAGCAACCGTCTGAAAACTGTTTCTGATAACCTCTACGCATTCTGCTAAATCCTGTTGTTGTACGTTTCTAATCATGGTAATTACCTCCGTATTCATTCTGTAGCATTGCAATTAACTCTTCAATAGCCATCTCGCCCATATCCTGATTATCATCCGCAGCATCTCTCTGGCGGACGGAGACAGAGCCGTTTGCAAGCTCCTTCTCACCCAAAATAATCATGTAGGGAACCTTATCTAAGCGTGCCTCGCGAATCTTGTAGCCCAGCTTTTCATCCCGCTTGTCAATTTCCAGACGAATATGGTGAGCCTTCAACTTATTTGCAATCTCCTGTGCGTAATCCATGTATTTGTCGGACACGGGCAGGATTTTTACCTGTACGGGAGCAAGCCAAACAGGGAATTTACCGGCGTAGTGCTCAATCAAGATGCCCATAAAGCGCTCGATGGAGCCGAAGAGTACGCGGTGAATCATGATGGGGCGGTGCTTCTCACCATCCGCACCGATATACTCCGCACCGAAACGCTGGGGAAGCTGGAAATCCAATTGGATGGTTCCGCACTGCCACGTTCTGCCGATGGAATCCCTTAAGTGGAAATCAAGCTTGGGTCCGTAAAATGCACCGTCTCCCTCGTTGATGGAGTAAGGAACGTTGATGGCATCCATGGCTTTTGCAAGAGCCGTCGTTGCAAGCTCCCAGTCCTCGTCCGAACCGATGCTGTTTTCCGGTCTGGTGGAAAGCTCAACCGTGTAGACAAATCCAAATCGAGCATACACCTCATCAATCAGTCTTGCCACGTTCTGAATTTCATCGATAATCTGGTCCTCCGTCATAAAAATGTGGGCATCATCCTGGGTAAATGCTCTGACACGCATCAGGCCGTGGAGCGTTCCGGATTTTTCATTGCGGTGTACCAGACCAAGCTCGCCAAGTCTTAAGGGCAACTCCCTGTAGGAGCGGGGCTGTGACTGATATACCAGCATACCGCCGGGGCAGCTCATGGGCTTAATTGCAAAGTCCTCGTCTTCGATTTCCGTGGTGTACATCGTATCACGATAGTGATCCCAATGACCGGACGTCTCCCAAAGGCTGCGATTCAGAATAATAGGGGTGGAAATCTCGTAGTAGCCTTCCCTGTTATGAAGCTGTCTCCAGTAATCAATCAGGAGATTTTTCAGGATAAGCCCCTTGGGTAAAAGAAAGGGGAAGCCGGGTCCCTGCTCCATCAGGGCAAACAGTCCCAATTCTTTTCCCAGCTTTCTGTGGTCGCGCAGCTTAGCTTCGTTTATCATGTGCAGATACTGCTCCAGTTCAGAAGCCTTGGGGAAGGCAATACCGTAAATTCTGGTAAGCATTTTGTTTTTCTCATCGCCTCTCCAATAAGCACCTGCCACGGATAACAGCTTGATTGCCTTTAAGTGGCTGGTGTTGGCAATGTGGGGACCGGCGCAGAATTCCGCGTATTCGCCCTGCTTGTAAAAGCTGATTTGTTCGGAATCAGGGAGATTTTCAATCATCTCCACCTTGTAGTTCTCACCCCGCTTTCTCATGTAGGCGAGAGCTTCGTCCTTCCCCATGTAATACATCTGCAAAGACAAAGATTCCTTTACGATTTTCTTCATCTCCTCCTCAATCGCGGGCAAAAGCTCCTCACTGAAGGGGAAGAAAAAATCAAAATCATAGTAAAAACCGTTTTCAATGGCGGGACCGATGGCACATTTGGTATCCGGGTAAAGGCGTTTTACCGCCTGTGCCAGCACGTGGGCAGCCGTATGCCAAAACGCGCTTTTTACCATACCGTCCTCAAAGCTACCTTCCAAAATTTCGTTGTTGTTGCAAATCACTTTCATACTTATGTCTCCTTTCGTTGCATGTGTTCATGCGTTAACAGTTTCGATAACATAAGAAAAGCACCCATAAATACGCGTAACTATTACGTATCTAAGGGTGCTGTATTCGCACGGTTCCACCTTAACTTTTCACTTCAGATTCCTATAAATCCTATCCTTTAACGCAGGCATACGGTAACACTTAACAATGAGCTCATCTTAGGCATTACAGCTTGGGAATGGTTTTCGTATACATTTCACATAAATAACTTTCACCGCATGTTATTCTCTCTGGCTGCTTCCTGTAAACTACTTTTTTCCGTCATCGCTTTTCCTATGTTATTAAAGCAATACTAGCACTACAATGAAAGATTGTCAACCGGAAGATGTCTCTTTTTTAATAATTGTGAGGTAATCTGTTTCCTGTAGAGTAGCATTTTTAAATTCTTTTTTAATCCAATTCAGCACAATTTGATTTTGTGAGGAGTAGAAAGAATAGTTATAGTCCGGATTGGTGAAATAAGTTTTATCAATAATGACAACATTCGGAAGCTTGTCAGGATGCTCCTCATAATATTCCAAAAACATCTCGTTGAAAACGGCAGTTCCCTGTGTGGTGGGAGTTGCTATTTCGGAATCAACAGTCATATAGTATATATTTTCACAGCCAAAATAGAGCAGATTGTCATTTTCATCCACATATTCCTGAATAATGGGTATATTTTCATTATATTGCTCTGCAAGCTCTTCTTTAACCAATAGTCCTGCGGCAGGTCCTTTTGTTACCAAATCCATATGCATTTTGATGGAAATAGGAATACAGCCGGTTACTCTTACCAGAAGAAGCTTACATACCAGTAGACCCGCAACAAAAAAGACTGTGGTGCCGAAGGTAATTCCTTTTAAAATAGTATTGTCATTGTATTTATCCTTGATTAAGGTGCTTATAATAAAGCAGGTTGCAATGACCGCTATATAGATTCTTGCAAGGGCAATTTCAAAGGTCATATTTGTAACAGCGGCAGAGGCAATTACGCTGATAATTCCCGGAACAATGCCAAGCAGGAAATAATTGAGGTTTTCCTTGTACAAAAAGGTACCTAAAACGCCCAATACAGTAACAATCAGAAAGCGGAAGTATAAGAAAAACTGGTTTCCGTCACCTAAAAACAGGTAGGCAATGTGATTCATCTGATAGAGCCCGATGGTAATCAGCAGTACTCTTACCGGAAAAATCATGATACCTTTCAAAGTATTGATTTTGCCGGAAAGAAATGCCAATACTAAACTGAAGGGAAGATATAAAATGAATTTGCTAAAAAAGGTTTTCAGTTCATCAACATATTTCATCACACGGACAGACAATGACTCCGAATGAGATTCATCCATCATAATGTAAGAAATATTCTGTATCATCTCCGGTACAGACATATAGGAAAGCATGTAAAGCACCAAACCTAAGCCGATAACCAGTGCGGGCAGAGTAAACCAAAGAATGGTGAAGGCTCTTTGCTTATAGCCTCTGCCATCCAGCTTCCAAAGAGTGTATGCGTAAAACGGGTACAGAAGAATCATGGTAGGATACGTGGAAACCAAAACCCAGAGTGCAATACCGGAAATAAAAAGATAGCGGCACCATAAGCACTCAATTGGTGTGGCTCCCATCTGTCGGCAAGAATTCTGTCTCCGGTAAGAAGACGATAAGCCTGGGTGACAGCATAAGATTCATCAATGTCGAAGCTGACAAAGATACTTTTAAAAATGGCTAGTATTGATAAAATGACCAATAGGGCATTAATGAGATACAAGATATACTTTCTGTTCATTCAAAATCCGATTCCAATCATAGTTATTACATATCAAGTATAACGAAAATTAGCCAAATTGGTCAAGTTAACAAAGTATTACATTGTATTACAAAAATATGAACAATTATTAAAATATTCTGTCAAATATTAAGATGCTGTTAAATCGGGGATATAGCGCGGTAGTTCACTTCGCGTAGGACGGAATCTTTTCTTTCCAGTTCGGAGAGCTTACGGTAGGCAAGTTGCCTTTTCTCCGTAACGCGGAGGATGTCCTCATCATTTCCGCCGCGATAGGTCAAATCATTTGCCAGTCTGCTAAACAGAGACGCCTCCATAACGGTAAACGCGCTATCTAACGTCTGTGTGCTCAAATCCGCCAGCAAATCACCATAATGTTCAGCCTTTTTGATGCGTTCCTCAAAAGGTATTTTCGCATCATAATAAATCACCTTCACCATCTTATCAGCGGCAAAGTCGGCAAGCTCATATAAATTCTTGCGTGCGTGGTACAGAAATTCCGGTGTATCCTTGGGGAAGAGCTGTTCACTCTTTTGTCCCGCAGTGCCGTACCAGTTAGGCAGATTCTGTTGGTAAATTGCAAGAGCGTCCTCGGTTTTACCCTCCGCCCACAGAAGCTTTGCCTGCATATTCAGGGCATCCCTGCGGATAAAGTTATCCTTGCAGCCGTCCAGAATCCTTTCACAAATCTCCAGAAATTCAGCTTTGTGGGATAATAAATTCTGCGGGTCGTTGTCAGCGTAATCCCCTGCAAGATTCCACATATAGCAGTTCATAATCTGATAGTCATTGGGGTATTCCGCATGTGCCTTTACAATCAAGTCCCTTGCGGCCTCACAGTCAGTGCGGTAAAGCTCTGTGTAGCGGGCAATCAGCTCATCAATATCCTTCTGAATTTTGGAAGCCTGATACCCCATAAGCTCATCCAGCGTCACTCCGAAAAAATAAGCAAGGGGCTGAAGCAGTGTGATGTCGGGATAGGTGTCTCCACGCTCCCATTTGCTTACAGCGGCACAGGTGATGTTAAGCGCTTCTGCCAGCTGCTCCTGAGTAATACTGTTTGCTTTGCGTAATTGCTTGATATTTTCTCCGATTAGTATTTTCATTGCTAGTCTCCATTCTACCTTCTTTAAGAGGTATGGTTTCATTTTCATGGGAATTTCAGGTATGATTCTCTCTGCTTTTTATACATTTCTGCGTAAATGCCGCCTTTTTGCATAAGCTCTGAATGGCTACCCATTTCACCTACGATTCCCTTATCAATTACTACTATTTTATCACAAATTGTGGATGCGGAAAGCCTGTGGGATATAATTACCGCAGTTTTTCCCTCTGTCAAAGCACAGAATTTATTATATATATCACATTCTGTTACTACATCCAGATTAGCAGTTGGCTCATCTAAAATCAATAGGTGGGCATCCTTATACAGCGCTCTGGCAATTGCCAGCTTTTGTTCCTCCCCGCCGGAGAGCTCCACACCGTCTTCCTCCAGTATCCTTGATATATGGGTGTTCTCCTTTTTTTTCAGGCTTCTTACCGTATTGCCAATACCGGATGCATCCATACAGCTCCAAACGTTTTCCTCTGCCTTTGATAAAAGGACATTTTCTTTTATGGTGAAGGCGAACATGGAAAAATCCTGAAACACTGCAGCCAGTAGTTTATAATATTCCTCATTTGGAATTTCCCAAATATTTTTACCGTTTATCAATATTTGTCCCGCATCCGGCTTGTAAAATTTGCAGAGGAGCTTAATGATAGTGGATTTGCCTTCGCCGTTTTTACCCACCAATAAAACCTTTTCCCCCGCTTGTAGTTCAAAGGTAATATTCTTTAATATTTGTTTATCGGTATGAGGGTAAGTAAAGCTTACATTTTGAAAGGAAACGAGTTGTACTTGTGAAACAGTAGCTTCTGTTTCATGGGATTCCGGGTTGTTGTCCCGGGTAGTATCCTTTACTAATTTATGGTAATCCTTGCAATTCACAATCTGCTGATTATATTGCAGCACCTGTTCTGTAATTCGTGATAGGGTAGCAGCGAGTGTGGTGGTTGCTGTAAAATACATGGTAAAATCAGCGATGCTCACACGTCCCTCTAAGTAATATTTTGAAAGTATCAACAAAACAAGAAAGGTCTGTACGGCGACAAGCACCTTCTGCAGCATTTCGAATAGATGAGATTGGGTAAATATTTTTAGTTGAATTTCAACCATTCTTTCACGAAATTCCTTTATTTTTGCAAAAAACCACTTCTCCAGAGCGTTGACGCGAATTTCTTTTTCTGCACTTTTGTTGTAATATTGAAGGGAATCCAGATAACCGCCAATTTTATCGTTCTCCGCCTGCTTCATTCTGCTACGATAAATATTACGGAATTTGAAAAAAGTACAGAGCACTTTTACTCCCACATTCAAAGCAACTAAGAGCACAAAAATAATATTAAGCTTTATAATAACAAAAGAGAGGCTGGCAATGGTTATGGCACAGGAAATTAATTCCTGTAAGAGAGCTGTAATGCCTGCAATTTCATTGATATTCTGAGCCATAGCAATCTTTTCTTTATATTCCGAGCTTTCGATTTCATTTAATCCGGCGTGCATGGCAGAATCACCTATATTTATCTGCAAGGTATTTTTCAAGCTATTTACACAACGCTCCTCCTTATGGGAGAGGATACTTTCTATGGTCTTAGCCACAATAAGGATTATTATGTATGCAATCACTACAAGAAGCACATCCCGATACAAATAATCACCGGTAAGTCGTTCAATCACAAGCTTGGGTAGTAATACAGTGATTAGTGGAAGGAGTGACATAATGCAAAGCTTAGGTATGGCGTATCCAAAAAAGGAGGGCTGATATTTTGCAAAAAGTTTTAGTATTCCACCGGTGGTATGGAATTTATTTGTCAAGGGAATCACCTCCTCCATACAAATTTGCCTGCATTTGAAACAGTTCCTCATAAATTCCTTTTTGAGCAATTAGCTCCTCATGCGTTCCGCTTTCCACAATTTTACCCTGTTGAAGTACAAAGATCCTGTCACAGCTTTTAGTGGAGGAAAGTCTGTGAGAAACGATAATTGTCGTTTTCTCTCGGGTAACAGTCGTAAGCTCATCATACAGCTTGGCTTCCGCAAGAGGGTCCAGAGCGCTGGTGGGTTCGTCAAGCAACATAAGAGCGGCATATTTATAAACGGCTCTTGCTAAAGCGATTTTTTGATTCTCGCCGCCGGATAGCTCAACGCCATCATCATCCAGATTTTTGAATAAAGAGGTATGTACTCCTTTTGGCAGTGCGTCCACTCTAGACTTGATATCTGCAAGTCTTAAGCTGTCCTCTGCTCTGCTCATATCGGTATTGTTGTCAAAGGTAAGATTTTCTAATACCGAATAAGAGAATACAAAGTAATCCTGAAGTACGGTTCCCACCTTTTCGGCATATTCCTCCATGGGAATCTCATTGATATTAATTCCATTCACCAAAATCCTTCCCTTAGTGGGCTCGTAAATTCGTAACAGCAGCTTCATAAGGGTAGTTTTTCCGGCACCGTTTAGCCCTACCAGACCAATTCTTTCTCCGTCCTTTATGTGAAAGCAGATATCCTCTAAAATAACCTTGTCCGTGTCAGGGTAGGTAAAACTGACATGGTCAAAGGTAATGGAAAAGTTGTCTCTAAGTCCTACCCGGGGCAGCTTATTACTTTCATAGATACCGGAATTTTCAGCAACTAAGTTGTGATAATCAATTAAATGCCCTGTAAAACCGCATATTTGACGGATTCTTGCTATGGTATCAAAAAAGGAATAAATAATTGTTGTAAATAAAATGGTTGAGCTTAATAAAACAGAATATTCTGAAAGAGCTATCTTATCTACATAAACAAGATAAGTATAATAAATCATTAAAAGGGCTGTCTGTATGTTGCTTACAAAGTTTGAAACAATCCTAATCCCGGTTACCTTCCATGACAGCTTTTGAAGCTTTTTAAGAATTTCACTGCTTATTTTCGCATACATCTGTCGGATATAGTCCTGACATTGATAAATCCGGATATCCTTTGCATATTTGTACTCTGTCATTGTCCCATACAGATATGCATTTTTGCGTTCGCCTGATACGATTTCATTCTGGGTTTTGAACTCAGCCTCCTTTTGCCTGAAGGATAAAATAATGGGTATCACGGATAACATAACTATGGCAATCACAACCAAGGGCTCTATTACAAAAAAAATAAAGGCAATACCTATAAACCTTACTATGAAGGAAAAAAATCTGCCAAAGTCCTGAATATAGAAGGAGGGCTGCACCTTCATGGACTTTCGTTTTAGGTCTTGGAAGGAACCATTTTGAATGTAATGATAATTGAGAATTAAGGAATGCCATGCAAAACGAAATTGTATGGTATTTGTTGCCCTTCGTTGAACAATATCGGTAATAAGTGCAAAGGTATCATTTACAATACCAACGCCCAAATTGATACCAACAAAAAGTAGAATTACATTCATAATCTCACCTTTGGAATAACCCTCTAAAAGAGCGTTAATTACCACTCCTATTCCTATAATATCAATCAACGGGAGCAATGCTTCAGACAGGCTTTTGAGTAAAATTACGATGAATAATAATCTGCTTTCTTTCCAAGCATATGATATAAGGTACTTAAGGTTTCTCATGTGACATATTCCTTTTCATAAGTTGACATCTGTTGTAATTTTTATTATACAGTAGCATTTTTGCAAGTACAGGTACTTGTAGGAAAGCCAATATTAACCGCAGGTTGAATATGTATCTCATAAGTATATTATAACATAAAAGTTTTTGTAATATTTAACAGTGAATTTTTATGACAGGCAATAGCGTTACAAACCAATTATTACAAAAAAACTGCAAATTATTACAACTTGCTTCTTAAAACTTTTTGTTATGGTATGATGAAGTATGTAGGCTAGAACAAGAGAATATGGCTAAAAATGTCGTTTAATGTAATGATAAAAGGGGGGGAAGATTGAAATGTAATATAGCCTACAGAAGTTAACCCAAAAATTTTGGGACAAATTTGAAACTTGTAAATGTAAAGGAGATACAGTAAGATGAAAAAGGTAAAGAAAGTTCTAGTAGGTGCATTATCTGTAGTGTTATTATCTATGTATAGTTTGGGAGTCTGTGCAGCAAGTTCGTCTCATGTGCATGTATACACACTATATAATATTCGTCAGGTATATGAGAATACTAAAAGAAATTGTGTATATGATAAAGCTTGCGAAATTACTACAAAAGGATTTTTTGTTGAGGATATCTGTGGTATTTGTAAGTATGTGAAATCTAGAACAGAAACAACCACCAAACATTCAGTTTATCATTAAGGTTATAAGTGGAGAGTTACATAAATGGAAGTATCAAAGGGAAAAGAGCTACTGATTTATTTTTCATTGGCACTTGTCATTCTAAGCATGACAGCATGTAGTTTAGCAAAAACACAGGATAGCAATCTTCAATCCGCTCCTGTTGATTCATATGGTATTCAACAGGAAATGATACTTGATTTAGGTAATAACGCTCTGTCAAACTGCTGTTTGACAGAGCAGTTTATCTATTTTGAGAAAATGAACGAAGCTACCGCAGGTGGTCTTTGCAGACAAAACCTTGCAGAAGATGCAGAAGCTGTGGAGGTTTTGAAGCTGGAAAGGAACGAGGTATTACAGCGTTTTGCTATAACAGATGAGGGAGAAGTGATAGGAGCGGTTAAATGCTACGAGCTAACGGAGAATGATGAAGTAGATTATAATGCGTTTATAGCTCTGGAATTAAGGAAGTTTACAGAGACAGGCAGTTTGCTTTGGAAAAAAGAGATACCGGAAGGTCAGACAATGTCTATTGTAACACATATATTGGTAGGAAGTGCGGGAAACATTTGTATTGCATCTGGTCAGGAGTTGTTATTTTTTGAAAAATCAGGTGATTTTATCAAACGGCAGTCAGTAAAGGGAGAAATGATTCAGTTGCTTGCAGACATGGGAGAAGAGAATATTGCTGTCTTACAAAACACACAGACAAGGCAAGGACTTACAGTATATCAGGGAACAACAGGCAAGGAATTATATCATAAGGAATTTCAGGACAATAGAAGGTGGTTTGGAGGAGCAGGAAGGCTTTATTCTATAAAAGAGGATTTGCTTGTAAAATATGATTGGAAGAACAATACGGAACAGGCGATTATTAATTTTACTGACTGTGGAATTGATGTTTCTGCCATTGAGATATTTAAGGAATTAGGAGATGAGAGTTTTCTAGTGGGATTAAAAGAAGAGGGGAATTCTAAGATTCGTTTTGTATTGTTAAGTGATGAAGTACAGCAGGAAGAAATATGTAAAACACAATTGATATTAGCTTCTATTAACCCTCAAACTTTCCAAAGCTCTGTAGTTAGTTTCAATACCCGAGATACAGAATATGAATTGATACAAAAATCTTATGATATAAGTCAATTGGATCAGTTTAATGCGTATCTGGCAACCCAAAATAGTGCTGATGTTGTAGAAATACCGGGCAAGCATTTATATAGTACTTACGTCGAAGATGATTACTTGATGGATTTATTACCACTTATAGAACAGAGTGAGAAAATAAATCTGGAAGATTTTTTGCCGAGAGCTATAGATGAGTTTATGGTTGATGGAAAGTTCTATTCAGTACCCAGAGGGATTTCCGTGGCTATTTTAGCATGTTCTACGGAACTTTTGGATGGTAAGACAAGCTGGACAATAGAAGAATATTTGGATTTTATGGAAGAATACCCCAATGCATTTTCGGCAGAGGGATATGCTGAAGAAGTTGTAAAAGGGAAAATATTCCGAACAGCCATGTATTTGGGGATAGAAGCGTTTATTGATGAAGAAACAGGAATAGCTACCTTTGGCAGTGAACGATTTCGGTCTATTTTAAAGCGTATTTCAGCTTTAGATGTGTCTGTAATTCCACAAAGTAGAGAGGAAAGAGCAAAGAATGGAGAAGTTGTTTTGTGGGATTTGGATTTTTTTAAGACCGAGAATTTATTAAGTGCAGAACAGAAGAATGGAAAGGAATTAACGCTGATCGGTTATCCGGGCAGCGGTTTAGAAGAAGGACATAAAAGTGGTGGACTCATTGGCTATACGGATTTAATTGGCATTCATAGGGCTACGAAGCATGTAGATGGGGCGTGGAATTATGTGGAAAGCTATATAGCAGGTGGATTGAAGAAAGGAGACTTCTATTTTCCAACAGGAAAGGATGCATTTGAGGAAAAACTACAAGAAGGGATTGACAAACAGAATCCGGAAATTACACAAGTACATGTGGAGAAAGTGAGGAGTGCTTTCCAAGAAGGTGTATATTTAGGGGATGAGGAGTATGACCTTTTGAGTATTCTTGATGAGGAGGTAATTCCATATTTTAAAGGAGATAAGGAACTTGATGATGTTGTAAAGATTATTCAAAACAGAATTCAGTTATATTTGGATGAAAAATAAGATATGTTCAAATAAGCGGAATGTTAATGAATACTGTAAAATTAAGACATTATAAAAAGAGACAGGATTAAAAGACCTGTCTCTTTTGGTATAGAAATTATTAAGGACGCAGTCCCAGACCACCCTCTAAGGTAACGGTTTCACCGGTCATATATTTGAAGTCAGGATGAGCCAGCTGCACACATACTCTGCCGATATGCTTTTCGGGATCGCCGAAGAAGCCCATGGGAGGGGTGTGTACGTTCTTCTCAAACGCATCGGGATAAGCATTCTTAAAGTTCTCAAGCTGGGAGGTCCAAGCAAGAGGACAGATTACGTTTACGTTGATGCCGTCCTTGCTCCACTCGGTAGCAGCCACACGGGTAAGACCGCGGATACCTTCCTTTGCAGCAGCGTATGCGCACTGACCGTAGTTACCGAAAAGTCCTGCACCGGAAGCAAAGTTGATAACACTTCCCTTTGCCTTTGCAAGGTAAGGATAGCATGCCTGCATGTAGTAAAAGGTGGAGTAGAGACCGGAATAAATAGCCAGGTCGAACTGCTCTGTGGTGTGCTCGCTCAAAGGCACGCCGGAAGCGGAAGCCTGTGCGTTGTTAATCAATACATCAATACCGCCGAATGCAGCAACAGCCTGCTCTACAACAGACTCTACGATTGCCTTATTGTCAGCGTCTGCAGAGATGTCTGCCTGAACAGGAAGAACCTTTACGCCATAAAGGCTTTCCAGCTGCTCCTTAGCATCCATAAGCTTCTGAACATTACGGCCGGTGATAACGATGTTTGCACCCTCTTTTGCATAAGCGGTTGCAATACCGTAGCCGATGGAGCCTGCCTTACCATTGGAAAGGGTAGCCTTACCGCCGCCGGTAATAAGTACTGTCTTGTTTGTTAAAAATCCCATAGTATTTACTTCTCGTTTTTATATTTAGTACCAAATGCACTCTATATATTACTGTAGTTGATATGAGTCAAAAATGCAATCAAAAAATCAAAAAAGGAACAGGTTTTTCGCCTGTTCCCTGTATAATGTGAAATTAAATTTGTACATCCTTCTGTAACCAGTTTAAAACTTCATCCACGGTTGCAAAATGTCCCTCGATAACGCCGGTCTGGGAACGCTCGGTATTCTTCTGAGCCTGAATCTTCAGCATAACGGAAGCACCCTCTGCGAAACCGAAAGCCTTACAGCCTGCTTCTACGAATTTCTGAGTCATGGTAACCAGTTCGCCACCTTCTGCAGGAGAAACAGGAGCCATCTGTGAGCAGTCTGCGATGTAAGCCCAACCTGAGCCCTTCCATGCGGCCGCTTCCTGTAATACGGTCTCTGTAAGCCACTTTAATTCTTCTATATTTGTCTTACCCACGCCTGCGGATAAAACAATCTTTCTTCCGGGTATCGTTGTAACTGCCTGTGCGCCATTTTTCTTTGCCATAATAGTAATCTCCTTTCAAGTTGCGTAAAAATATCGGGTTGATTCGACAAATAGTCTGTGATTATTATATAATACGGCAAGAATAATGTCAATTGTTTGCAAGAAGGTTTATGGGAAAATAGTACCAAAACATGAGAGAACCCGATACGAAATGTTTGCATATCTAAATATGGCATATTTACAAATCTAAACGTTAATACTATACTATTGATATGAGGAAAGGAGGTTATTCAAATGATTTCCTATAGAAAAATGTTTATATTGATGGAAGAAAGAGAGATTTCTAAAGAAAAGCTGAAAACGGAATTAGGTTTTTCTTCCGCAACTATGGCAAAGCTTGCCAAAAATGAAGAGGTTGCAATGTCGACTATACAGGGTCTGTGCAGATATTTTGACTGCCAGCCGGGTGCTATTCTGTCCTATGAAAAGGAGATAGATGAAAGATCCATATTGTTTAAGCTGAGAGAAGAACAAAGTATCAAATTAAAGGGTGGATTATATCATCAGACGCAAGTTAGATTAGCATACAATTCGAATCATATGGAGGGTAGCCGGTTAACGGAGGACCAGACCAGAAGTATCTATGAAACCCAGACAATTGGAGTTACAGATGGGTATGAAAAAGTGGATGATATTATTGAGACCGTAAATCATTTCAGATGCTTTGATTATATTTTATCCGTAGCTGATAAGGAATTGTCGGAAGACATTGTGAAGCAGATACATTTACTGTTGAAGAGTGGGACTACGGACAGTCAGAAGGAATGGTTCGCGGTAGGTGATTATAAGAAGAGACCCAATATGATTGGCGATCTGACCGAGACAACGCATCCGTCAGGGGTTGCGACCGAAATGAAGGAATTGTTAAGAGAGTATCGGGAGAATAGCAATATTACTTTTGAGGATATTGTGGATTTTCACTATTGTTTTGAAAAAATACATCCTTTTCAGGATGGGAACGGCCGGGTAGGCAGGTTGATTATGTTCAAGGAATGCTTGAAAAATAACATTCCGCCGTTTATTATTGAGGATGCATCAAAGGAGTATTATAGGAGGGGCTTGAAGGAGTATGGTGCGGAGAAAGGATATCTGATAGAGACCTGCAGAGCGGCACAGGATACGTATAAGAAAATGTTGGAGTATTTTGAGTATTGAGAAAAGCTTCCAATTGTTAAAAAATGAGGTAATGACAATGAGAAAAATACTATTAGTACTGCTGGTTGCTGTGGTAAGCCTAGTGGGTTGTGGAGCTGAAACAACGGAAGCAGAAATAGATTCAATTGCAACAAGCACGTCGATTCCGGTGCCCGGGCATGTATGTCAAAATGAAACAGTAGAGACAGTTCCTGCCGATTATATCACCACAGAAGATATTGAGTTGGATTTAGAAAAGGCCGTGTATCATATTGGAAAAAATATTTATGTTCCGGGTAATCTGGAAAGTAATACAAATAAGGCAATGAACGTCATTGAGCAAATCAGTGGACTGTCCTTTGAAGTAAATGAGTACCCTTCGGAGGAGTTTACGGATGGTAAAACGCATATTTTCATAAACAAAGACCTTTTATATTCAGGAGCTGAATGGTATGACGGATTGGATAGTAATGAATTCGGAGGAGCATATGAGGTTAATGGAATAGTGTGGGCAGCACCGGGAAATTTACTTTTGGGAAATAGTTATACAATAATACACGAGCTTTGTCATGCGCTTATGTGGCGGCAGTCCCCGTGGTATCATGGGACTACATTGAATGAGGGATTTGCTGAGTATACGACATACCTTGTATTGCAGGAGATGGAAGAAAAATATCCGGAGCTGGCTGTTTGTTTTGATGAGTCAGCGACTTCCATAAATAATATGTTTATGTCTTATGAAGAATTATATGAGCAACCTATTGAATATTGGTTTGAAAATTCTTATGAGTATGCGGGAAATGGAAACTATGCTGTAGGCTTTCGGTTTATGGCATATTTACATGATGTTTATGGGGATTACACAAGCTGGATTGTGAATTTTGAAAAAGAATATCCATTTAAAAACAAAAACCAAATTGAGGATGAAAGTGCGTTAGAACAAAGGATTACCATTTTGAAACAGACGTATGGGGAAGATGTACTGGACAATTTTTATCCTTGGCTGAAAGAACATGTAAATGATTTTGAAGAACAAGAAAGAAAAATGATTGATATAAGTGATTTGCAGGAGATAAATATATATCCCAGATATGATGCAATCCAGCAGAAGCTGTTCTTGGATTATATAAAGTATAACAACCTATATATTAATTTGGAACCTGCCAAGAAATATATTGAGGAATACAAGGGAATGGATGCCTCTAAACTGGTTTTGTGGATGCCTGAAAAAATGGAAGTCCATCTGTATCATACAGATGGAAGGTGTATACAAACTACTACCGATGGTAATTCAATTTCCCTTGAGGGTATCAGCGGAGTAAAACTGGTTGGGGAAGGTACTGTAGAACGGCTTGAAATCAGTGGATTTTAGCAATATAATAAACTTGTTACCGTCCCTATACTGGCAACAGGAAGGGGGTACCGGAATGGAATTACTAACTTCTTTTATCATCTCTGTTATAGCAGGTGTAGTTGCCTACTACATATGTGAATGGCTTGACGGAGAGGAGTAACGGTAACAAGCCTAATGGTCCGGTCTTGCCATGAAAAATAAGTAGACAAGAAAACCCACGAGCTGCCACTCGTGGGTTTTCGTTTTGTGCTAGTATGGTTTACTAACTTCTTTTGCCTACTTGAAGTATAACATAGGTTACCTTAATTTTCAACGGTCATTTTGAAATTTGTAAAATGTTCGTTATTCCAAATCTATATATTCCAATACGTCTTCCACCTTGCATTGAAGTAATTTACATAATTGATTCAATGTGTGCGTGGAGATATTTTCACCGCGCTTCATAGCGTAATAATTTGATAGCGGAAATCCCATCTTTCCTAAGCGATAGGATGTTATGCCTTTTTCTTTCATTGTTTGAAACAGCGGTTCATAGCTAATCATCTGCGGATACCCCCAACTATATTAAGTATAGGGAACAGGTGCGGTTTTTAATACCTACGATAACTCGCACATACGGATGTTGACACATGGTTGGGGGAGTGATATATTAAAATCAGACAATTAGTGAATGATGTTGTATCATAAAAGTTGACACCCTATTCTCAAGGATTTTGATATATA